>NZ_JBXALD010000007.1:0-381154 GCF_058799075.1 Cupriavidus sp. GW822-FHT06G04
AAATATGGCTGGCATTTCGATCGGGTTCGCGCCAAACATCGCTACACAGGTCGTGCGTCACCGGTCTTTGGCCGGGAACGGCCGGGAAATTATATTGAAAATGAATGAGTTACGCCATCAAATTGAAACGGAGCCGCAATCGCGCCCCAGCGGCCTCCAGGTGGCGTATGTCACGGTGGACGAAAAATCCGAAGGGCAGCGCATCGACAACTTTCTGTTGAAGGTTGCCAAGGGCGTACCTAAAAGCCATATCTACCGTGTCTTGCGTTCGGGCGAAGTGCGCGTGAACAAGGGGCGCATAGACGCAACCTATCGTTTGCAGTTGGGTGATATTGTCCGGATTCCGCCGATGCGCGTGGCGGAAAAGCCGGCCGAATCGGCCCAGTTCGTGCCGACCGGCGAATTTCCGATCCTGTTCGAGGATGCCCAGTTGCTGGTGATCGACAAGCCCGCGGGCGTTGCGGTGCATGGCGGATCGGGCGTGGCTTTCGGCGTCATCGAACAACTGCGCCGCAGCCGTCCCGAAGCAAAATTCCTGGAACTGGTGCACCGGCTGGATCGGGAAACGTCCGGCGTCCTGGTATTGGCCAAGAAACGTGCCGCGCTGGTCAACCTGCACGAACAGATCCGCGGCAACGCCATGGACAAGCGATATTTCGCCTGTGTCGCGGGGGAGTTTCCGAATGCCCGCCAGCATGTGAAGTTGCCCTTATTCAAATACAGCACGCCCGAAGGGGAACGCCGCGTACGCGTGCAGGCGGATGGCTTGCCGTCACATACCGTTTTCAACCGCGTGAAAGCTTTCCAGGGATATACGTTGCTGGAAGCCGAACTGAAAACCGGGCGCACGCATCAAATTCGCGTGCATTTGCAATCCAGCGGATTTCCGATCGTCGGCGACGACAAGTACGGCGACTTTGCGCTCAACAAGGCGCTCTCGCGCAGTGGCGCGCGACCCGGTATCAAACGGATGTTCCTGCACGCGCACCGCCTGACCTTTACGCACCCGGCCACTGGCGAGCCCATCACCGTGTCGGCGACACTGCCCGCCGAATGTGTTGATTTTCTGCAACAATTGCAGCAACTCGGCGACGCGTCTTGATAGACCGCATTTGCCGCGCTGTAGCAGTCACATTTTTCGCATCGACCAAGGACCTCAATGGCCAGGCAGCGCTTCGACCTGATCGTGTTCGACTGGGATGGAACCCTCATGGATTCCACGCCTACTATCGCCAAATGTATTCAACTGGCCAGCCGCGACCTTGGGCTGCCGGTGCCGGATGACAGCGCGGCCAGCCACGTCATCGGGCTGGGACTGAAGGATGCGCTGTCATATGCCGTGCCGACCCTCGATCCCGCCGATTATCCGCGGCTTGCCGAGCGCTATCGCTATCACTTCCTGACCCGCGATGCCGAATTGGTGTTGTTTCCCGGCGTGCGCGAGATGCTGGAGGCGCTGCATACCGAGCATTATTTCCTCGGTGTGGCGACGGGCAAGACGCGCGTGGGACTCGAGCGCGCGCTGGCCAGCACCGGCCTCGGCCAGCTGTTCGACGCCACCCGTTGCGCCGACGAGACGTTTTCCAAGCCACACCCGGCCATGCTCCACGAGCTTACGCGCGAGCTCGGCCAGGATATCGGTCGTACGGTGATGATCGGCGATACCACGCACGACCTGCAAATGGCGCAGAATGCCGGCGCGCATGGGCTGGGGGTTTGCTACGGCGCCCACCCCGCCGATTCGCTGCGCGCAATGTCGCCCGTGCATTGCGCCACATCCATTGCCGATCTCCAGGCCTGGCTGCTCGAACATGCCTGACATGCAGCACGGGGCGCGTCATCTGTGCGCCGCCGAGGTTTTGGTCGACGGCGGCGCCGGCGTCAGGTTTGCCGTTCGGTTCGGATCGCGCGAAATCAGCGCATTTGTGATCCGATACGACGGTGCGGTCCACGGCTATCTGAACCAGTGCGCACATGTTCCGATGGAACTGGATTGGCAGGAAGGGCAGTTCTTCGATAGCGCGGGCCTATACTTGATGTGCGCGACACATGGCGCGACGTACGCGCCCGATACCGGCCTTTGCGTGAGCGGTCCATGCCGTGGCGCCACGTTGGCGAAACTCCGAGTCGAGGAAATCGAGGGGGCTGTGTTCTGGTTCCCCGAGGCGCCTTTTTTTCCACCCGATGCCGATTAGCGGGATCGGGTTTGTCGTCTGACATTTGAGTTCATTTGCATGACAGAACAGCAAAAACCGCCATCGCAATCCAATCCTCCGGGTCAATCGGACGAGAACGCCTCGGAGCGCGCCGCAAGCGGCGAGAAGCTGGAGACGGTGCAGCACGCGGACTACCCCTTGGAGCACGATCTGAAGGCGGGCGACGCCGCCGCGCGCCGCGAAGCCGAGGAGCGCCGTGCACGGATGTCCGGCAAGGCGCCCGGGCCGGTCGGCGGTCAAGCCGCGGGCGGATGGGAGCGGGACGTTCTCGAAAAGGTATTGATGGCCAGCCTGCGCGAACAGCGCGCGGCGCGGCGCTGGAAGATCTTCTTTCGTCTCGTCGGTCTCGCGATCATCGGCCTGATCGTGTTTGCTGTGATCGATTTCAAGGGCGATGCGCTGACCAGCACGACCGGCCGCCACACGGCCATGGTCACGCTGGACGGTGAAATCGCCGCCGGCACGCCGGCCAGTGCGGAGTCGATCAACGCCTCGCTGCAAGCGGCCTTCGCCGATGCCAGCGCTGCCGGCGTGATCCTGAAGATCAATTCACCTGGCGGCTCGCCGGTTCAGGCTGGCATGATCAACGATGAAGTGCATCGTTTGCGCAAGATCTACCCGGATAAGCCGTTCTACGTCGTGGTGGAAGAAATGTGCGCTTCGGGCGGCTATTACGTGGCGGCCGCGGCCGACAAGATCTATGTCGACAAGGCAAGCATCGTCGGATCGATCGGCGTGTTGATGGACGGATTTGGTTTCACAGGCCTGATGGACAAGCTCGGCATCGAGCGCCGGCTGTACACGTCCGGCGCCAACAAGGGGATGCTCGATCCGTTCTCGGCGCAGGTGCCGCGCCAGAAGGCGTACGCGGAATCGATGCTCAAGGAAATCCATCAGCAGTTCATCAATGTGGTCAAGGAAGGCCGCGGTGATCGGCTCAAGAACGATCCGGAAATGTTCTCCGGGCTGTTCTGGTCTGGCGAGCGCGCTGTGGAGTTGGGGCTGGCCGACGGCCTGGGCAACGCCGACTACGTGGCGCGCGACCTGTTCAAGGCCGAAGACATCGTCGACTACACGGTGAAGGAGAACATTGCCGAGCGGGTGGCCAAGCGCTTTGGCGCGGCCATGGGCTCTGCTGCAATGAAGATGATGCTGATGAGCAGCAGCAACCAGGTGATCCGCTGATCGATCGGGGTACCGGCATTTGATGGAAGAAAGCCCCCGGATCCGAGGGGCTTTCTGCTTTTTTGCTTACTATTGGGCCAGTAGCGAAAATATGGCCGGCCGCTTGTGCAGATCGATACGATCGGGCCGCCATGCCGAGATCGGCAAGGTGACGATCGTTTCGGTGGGCAGCGTCAGATCCACCGCGATCGACAGCAATGTGGCGCCGGCGCAATGCTGCCGCAACGCTTCCAGAAGCGCGCCATTCCGATAAGGTGTTTCGATCCAGACCTGCGTTTGCTGCGCCTTGCGCGAGCGCTGCTCCAGATCGCGCAGCCGCTTTGCGCGCTCGTCGGCATCGACCGGCAAATAGCCGTTGAACGCGAAGCTCTGGCCATTCAGGCCCGATCCCATTACCGCCAGCAGGATCGAACTCGGGCCCACCAGCGGGCGCACCGTGATGCCCCGTGCATGCGCGAGCCGCACCAGATCGGCACCCGGGTCCGCGATGGCCGGCACGCCGGCTTCGGACAGCAGCCCGCAGTCGCGTCCCGCTGCGATCGGGTCGAGCAGCGCGGCGATCGCAGCGGACTTGGTGTTGACGTTCAGTTCACGTATCTCGATCTGCTGAATGGCATGCGCAAGGGGCGCGGTTTCGCCGAGTTTTTTCAGAAATGCGCGTGCCGTCTTGGCGTTTTCGGCGGCGAAGTAGTCGAGCCGGGCAGCTATCTGCTGGACACCGACCGGAATCACGTCCATGACCGGATCGAACTCGTCGCGTTTGCCGAGCGTGTTGGGAATGAGATAAAGGGTGCCGCGCATCGGTCAGGCTCCAAAGAACGTGTAGCCAACGCGACGCAGCATGCCGGTCAACGCGATCAGCGGCAGGCCGATCAGGGCGGTGGGGTCGTCCGATTCCACCCGCGACAATAGCGCGATGCCCAATCCCTCGACCTTGGCGCTGCCCGCGCAATCGTACGGGGTCTCCGCGCGCAGATAGGCATCCAGTTCGGCGTCGGAAAGGTCGCGGAACGTGGCGTGCGTCTGCACATCGGCCAGGTGCGATGCGCCGGTTCGCGTGTCGAGCAGGCATAGCGCGGAGTGAAAAGTCACAGTTCTGCCGCGCATCAACTGCAATTGCGCCAGCGCCTTTTCATGTGTGCCAGGTTTGCTGATTTGTACGTTGTCCAGTGTGCACACCTGATCGGAGCCGATCACCAGCGCGCCGGGGTGACGTGCTGCGATGGCCTCCGCCTTGAGGCGCGACAGGCGCAGCGCGGTGGCGTCGGGTCGCTCTCCAGCGAGCGGCGACTCATCGATATCGGGCGACGCCGTTTCGAACGGAATGCGCAGGCGCGACAGCAACTCGCGCCGGTAGGGGGAACTGGACCCGAGGATCAGGGGAGGGCGGGCGTCGGAGGACATGGAGATAGTGGCCGGAAAACTGCTTTGACGAGGATACGTCGCCGGTATACTTTGACGACGCTTCAATTCGTAACGTATAATCGCGCGTTTGGCTGCACAGGCACATTCGGTTGCCGCACAGTGTGGCAAACAAGGCATTTTCTGCGAATCAGCCGTTATGAGTCAGCTGACCCAGTCTGCGGCGTCCGCCCCAGCATTCGATCTGCGTGAAACCGATCTCTTTGCCTTCTGCCGCAAGGGTGGCAATGTGGCGGGCGAGGTGCAGGTGCGCGATTTGCCGCGCATCTTAGCCGAGACGGCCCCGGATGCGCCAGCAAGCGCGCCGCACGAGGCCTTTGCGTACACGCTGACCGGTTTTGTTCGCGAGGAAGCGGTGGCCCCCGGCGCGCCGGTGTCGCAACGGCTATTCATCGATGTGACGGTGAACGGCCGGGTTTGGCTTGATTGCCAGCGGTGCCTGACGGTATATCCAGAACCGATCGCCACACAGATGCGTTTCGAGGTTGTCGCCAGTGAAGCCGCCGCCGACGCGGCGCCGATGGACGACGACGAACTCGACGTGTTGGTCGGGTCGAAGAAGTTCTCGACCCTGGAATTGATTGAAGACGAAGTGCTGCTGGCTTTGCCAACCGCACCGAAGCATGTGGTCTGCCCGGTGGTGCACGAATCGCTCGTGACCGGTGCGGACGGCGAGGTGGAGCCTGAGGCTGCACCCGAAGAAGAAAAGCGGCCATCGCCCTTTGCGGCGCTGGCTGGCCTGAAGACGAAGCATTGACGCTGCGCGACAGCAGCCGATGCGGCGTTTTCACCGTAGCTAGTCAAGCATCCGGCCGGGCCCCGGCTACGCCTCGTGCAGGATGCGTGTGTTAATATCGCAAAATTCTCGAAGGAGTCATCATGGCTGTTCAACAGAACAAGAAGTCGCCGTCCAAGCGCGGCATGCACCGTTCGCACGATCATCTGTCGGTTGCGCCCCTGGCGGTCGAGCCGACCACCGGCGAAACCCACCTGCGTCACCACGTGAGCCCGAACGGCTACTATCGTGGTCGCAAGGTCATCAAGACCAAGAACGACTGATCAGTCGTCTGGCGTGACCCTGTGTCTCGCTCGCGCACGTTGTCAGGTATGAAACAGGAAAGCGGCAAGCTCGTTGCCGCTTTTTTGTTGGGCGCTCGGCGCCCGCGCGGCAACGTATCCGCGCGTCCGGCTGGTTGCGTCTGCGCGCACCGATGCGGCGGAGGCCGGCGCGCTTTCCGTATCAGGAAACAATGACGATCAAGCTCGCTATCGACTGCATGGGCGGCGATCACGGAGTCTCCGTGACGGTGCCGGCGGCGATCAGTTTTCTTTCCCGTCACGACGACGCCGAGATGATCCTGGTCGGCCTGCCCGAGGCCATCGGCGCGCAGCTCAAGAAGCTGCACGCATCGGATCATCCGCGCGTAAGCATCGTGTCGGCAACCGAGGTCATCACGATGGATGACCCGGTGGAAGTGGCGCTGCGCAAGAAGAAGGATTCTTCGATGCGCGTTGCCGTCACCCAGGTCAAGGAAGGCAAGGCCGGCGCCTGCATTTCCGCCGGCAATACCGGCGCGTTGATGGCGGTGTCGCGCTATGTGCTCAAGACACTCGAAGGCATCGAGCGTCCTGCCATCGCCACGACCATTCCAAACGAGCAGGGCTGGGGTACCACGGTGCTCGATCTTGGCGCCAACGCCGATTGTGAGCCGGAGCATCTGCTCCAATTCGCGCGGATGGCGGAGGCCATGGTTGCCGTGGTCGATCACAAGGATCATCCCACCGTTGGCCTGCTCAATATCGGCGAAGAAGTCATCAAGGGCAACGAGGTGGTCAAGGCCGCCGGAGAACTGTTGCGCGCTTCGGAGCTGAACTTCTACGGCAACGTGGAAGGCAACGACATCTTCAAGGGCACGACCGATATCGTCGTATGCGACGGCTTTGTCGGCAACGTGGCGCTCAAGAGCACCGAAGGTCTGGCCAAGATGATCGGCAGCATGATCAAGGAAGAGTTCACGCGGTCGTGGTTCACCAAGCTGCTTGCGGCCGTGGCCATGCCCGTGCTGTCGCGCCTTGCCCGCCGGCTGGACCCGGCGCGCTATAACGGCGCGTCGCTTCTGGGGTTGCGCGGGCTGGTGATCAAGAGCCACGGATCTGCCGATGCCCATTCTTTTGAGTGGGCGATCAAACGCGGGTATGATGCGGCCAGAAATGGCGTCATCGAACGCATTGCAAAGGCCTTTGCCAACAAGTCCGGCGCCGCAGGCGCCGCGACCGGCGGCCCGGAGACAGACGCACCGGACCCTCATTCCGATACCCGTGCCGCTTGAAGCGGTGCGCCCGCCAAGGGTGCGCGGCTGAAGCGTTCGTATTCAGCGGCCGGTGGACACCACGATCCGACAATTTCATGACCAAGTACGCAAAAATCATCGGTACGGGGAGCTACCTGCCTCCGCGTCGCGTCACGAATCACGACCTGGCGGCGCAGCTTGCCGAAAAGGGCATCGAAACCAGCGACGAGTGGATCGTCTCGCGCAGCGGCATTTCGGCGCGCCACTGGGCCGAGTCCGATGTCACGGCGAGTGACCTGGCCGTCAAGGCCGCGGAGCAGGCCATCGCCGCCGCCGGCATCGAGCGTCAGGATATCGACCTGATCATCGTCGCCACTTCCACGCCCGATTTCGTCTTTCCCAGCACGGCCTGCATCGTGCAGAACAAGCTTGGCATTACTAATCATTGCGCGGCGTTCGACCTGCAGGCGGTGTGCTCGGGTTTTGTCTATGCGATGTCGACCGCGGACAAGTTTATCCGCAGCGGTTCGCACAAGAACGTGCTGGTGATCGGCACCGAAGTCTTTTCGCGCATTCTGGATTTCAACGATCGCACGACCTGCGTGCTGTTCGGCGACGGCGCTGGCGCCGTGGTGTTGAGCGCGTCGGACGAGCCCGGCATCCTGTCGTCGGCCATGCATTCGGACGGCAGCCATGTTGGCATCCTGTGCGTGCCGGGCAACGTATCGGGCGGCGCCATTACCGGTAACGCTTTCCTGCACATGGATGGCCAGGCGGTGTTCAAGCTGGCCGTAAATGTGCTCGACAAGGTTGCGCGCGAAGCGATTGCTGCGGCCGAGTTGAGCGCGGAAGACATCGACTGGCTGATTCCCCACCAGGCAAATATCCGCATCATGCAGGGCACGGCCAGGAAGCTCGGCTTGCCTAGCGAACGCATGATCGCCACGGTGCACGAACACGGCAACACGTCGGCGGCCTCGATTCCGCTGGCGCTCGATGTGGCGGTGCGCGACGGCCGTATCAAGCCGGGTCAGACCGTGCTGATGGAAGGCGTGGGCGGCGGCTTTACCTGGGGTGCGGTGCTGCTGCGCACGTAATATGCGGCCGGCGCGTGGCGTGGCAAATGCCGCGCACCGTTCGACACAATGAATAGCTAGGACTGGATTTCCGATGAAATTCGCATTCGTTTTCCCCGGTCAGGGTTCGCAGTCGGTCGGCATGCTCAATGCATTTGCCGACAATCCGGTAGTTCGCGCCACGCTGGAGGAAGCTTCCAGCGCCCTCGGCCAGGACCTTGGCAAGCTGATTGCCGAAGGCCCTGCAGAGGAACTGAATCTGACGACGAACACCCAGCCGGTCATGCTGACCGCTGCTGTGGCCGTGTATCGCGCATGGCTCGATGCGGGCGGACCGCCGCCGGCGCTGGTGGCGGGCCACAGCCTGGGCGAATATTCGGCGCTGGTTGCCGCCGGCGTGATTCCATTTGCCGATGCCGTGCCGCTGGTCCGTTTCCGTGCGCAGGCGATGCAGGAAGCCGTGCCCGTCGGCGAAGGTGGCATGGCGGCGATCCTCGGTCTGTCCGACGACGACGTGCGCGCTGCCTGCGCCGAGGCGACGGCAGCCGGCGCCGGCGTGGTGGAGGCAGTCAACTTCAATGCCCCGGCCCAGGTCGTCATCGCCGGTCACAAGGCCGCGGTGGAAAAATGCTGTGAAATCGCCAAGGGCAAGGGCGCGAAGCGCGCGCTGCCGCTGCCGGTTTCGGCGCCGTTTCATTCGTCGCTGCTCAAGCCGGCCTCGGATCGACTGCGCGATCGCATGGCAGACCTCGCATTTTCGACACCGTCGATTCCGCTCGTGAACAACGTCGATGTCGCCATTGTCAGCGATCCGGCACAGATCAAGGATGCGCTGGTGCGCCAGGCCGCTGCGCCGGTGCGCTGGGTCGAGTGCGTGCAGAAGATGGCCGCCGAAGGTGTCACGCATGTGGTCGAGTGCGGTCCCGGCAAAGTGTTGGCCGGCATGACCAAACGCATCGACGGCAATTTGGTAGGCGGTGCAATATTCGATCCGGCGTCGCTGCAGGACACGCTGGCGCTGCTGAAGTAAAGCGAAGGAACCACAGAATATGACGAACAAGACTCTGGACAATCAGGTGGCGCTGGTGACCGGCGCCTCGCGGGGCATCGGCCGCGCGATTGCGCTGGAACTCGCCCGCCAGGGTGCTACGGTGATCGGTACGGCCACGAGCGAAGCGGGCGCGGCGGCCATCGCTGAATATCTTTCTGCCGAGGGCCTGAAAGGCCACGGCGTTGTTCTGAATGTCAACGACGCGGCGCGATGCGAAGCCGTGATCGATGAGATCGTCAAGGCCCACGGTGGTCTGGGCGTGCTGGTGAACAATGCCGGCATCACGCAGGATCAACTCGCCATGCGCATGAAGGACGACGACTGGACGGCGGTCATCGACACGAATCTGACCGCGGTGTTCCGCCTGGCGCGCGCCGTGCTGCGTCCGATGATGAAGGCCCGCGCCGGCCGCATCATCAACATCACTTCTGTAGTGGGCTCTACCGGCAACCCCGGCCAGATGAACTACGCCGCCGCGAAGGCGGGCGTGGAAGGCATGAGCCGCGCGCTGGCCGCTGAGATCGGCAGCCGCAACGTGACGGTCAATTGCGTTGCGCCCGGTTTCATCGACACCGATATGACCAAGGTTCTGTCGGAGGAGCAGCATGCTGCACTGAAGACGCGCATTCCTTTGGGCCGCCTTGGTCAACCGGAAGACATCGCCAATGCGGTGGCTTTCCTTGCCGGTCCGCAGGCCGCTTATATCACGGGCACTACGCTGCACGTGAACGGTGGCATGTACATGAATTGAGTGTGTCGGCTCCCTTCAGTTTCGATGGAGAAGCTGAAAGAAGCCGGCTGAAGCTTTTGTTTTTGAAACCAAACGGGCGCGATTCTTGCAAAGCTTGGCAGGCGGCTTCATTTTGGTCCAAACCTGCTAAAATGCGCCCACTTTTTGTCGAACTTCCCTGGAGGGTTACATGGACAATATCGAACAACGCGTCAAGAAAATCGTGGCTGAACAGCTTGGCGTGGCCGAGGCAGATATCAAGAACGAATCGTCGTTCGTGAATGATCTCGGTGCGGACTCGCTGGACACGGTTGAACTCGTGATGGCGTTGGAAGATGAATTCGGCATGGAAATTCCCGATGAGGAAGCCGAGAAGATCACGACCGTGCAGCAAGCCATCGACTACGCTACCGCGCACGTCAAGGCCTAAGCCGTCATCTTCGCATTCCGAGCCACAGAAGGCGCAGGGATGGGGCTGCTGTAGCCCTGTCATGCCGTTTTCTGTGGCTTTCGTCTGTTCGAAGAAGCAGAATCGAAACGCCTTCGCCCGGCCCGGCCTGATATTCATGTATCGGCAGGGGGCCGCAAATGCTGAGCCAATTCGAAGCTGTTTCACGCACTCGTAGGAAAAAATAGTGAGCCGTCGTCGCGTCGTTGTCACTGGGCTTGGCCTTGTGTCTCCCGTCGGAAACACGGTTGCCGAAGGCTGGGCCAATCTGGTCGCTGGCAAGTCCGGCATCGCCACCGTTACCAAATTCGATCACTCCGCCCTGGCTGTGCATTTCGCCGGCGAAGTGAAGGGCTTCAACGCCGAGGAATACATCCCGGCCAAGGAAGCCCGCCATATGGATACGTTTATCCATTTCGGCATCGCTGCAGGCTCGCAGGCGCTGAAAGACAGCGGCCTGGAGATTACCGAGGCCAACGCCGAGCGCATCGGCGTGCTGGTTGGCTCGGGCATTGGCGGCCTGCCGATGATCGAAGAAACGCAGATGGAACTGCATAACCGCGGTCCCCGTCGCATTTCGCCCTTTTTCGTGCCCGGCTCGATCATCAACATGATCTCCGGCCACTTGTCGATCATTCACGGCATGAAGGGTCCTAACCTCGCGGCCGTGACGGCTTGCACCACCGGCCTGCACAGCATCGGCCTTGCCGCCCGTCTGATCCAGGCCGGCGACGCCGACGCCATGCTGGCCGGCGGCGCAGAATCGACGGTCTCGCCGTTGGGCATCGGCGGCTTTGCCGCGGCGCGCGCACTGTCGACGCGCAATGACGATCCGGCAACCGCTTCGCGCCCGTGGGATAAGGACCGCGACGGTTTCGTGCTGGGCGAGGGCGCCGGCGTGATGATGCTGGAAGAATACGAGTCCGCGAAGGCGCGTGGCGCGCGCATCTATGCCGAACTGGTCGGTTTTGGCATGAGCGGCGACGCGTTCCACATGACCGCGCCGAACACCGACGGTCCGCGCCGTTGCATGGTAGCCGCGCTCAAGAACGCTGGCGTCAATCCTGACGAAGTCAGCTATCTGAACGCGCACGGCACGTCGACGCCATTGGGCGACAAGAACGAGACCGATGCCATAAAGCTGGCGTTTGGCGATCAT
The DNA here is from genome assembly GCF_058799075.1 of Cupriavidus sp. GW822-FHT06G04. Taxonomy (NCBI): domain Bacteria; kingdom Pseudomonadati; phylum Pseudomonadota; class Betaproteobacteria; order Burkholderiales; family Burkholderiaceae; genus Cupriavidus; species Cupriavidus sp. GW822-FHT06G04. The sequence continues at coordinate 11,579 of NZ_JBXALD010000007.1, forward strand.
GCCTACAAGATGGTGGTCAATTCGACCAAGTCGATGACCGGGCACTTGCTCGGTGGCGCGGGCGGTCTCGAATCCGTCTTCACGGTGCTGGCCATCCACAACCAGGTGTCGCCGCCGACCATCAATATCTTCAATCAGGACCCGGAGTGCGATCTCGATTACGCGGCAAACACGGCGCGTGACATGAAGATCGACGTCGCAGTCAAAAACAACTTTGGCTTCGGCGGCACCAACGGCACGCTGGTCTTCCGCCGCGTCTGATCCTGCGAAGAGACGATCGTCAGGATGCCGGGGCCTTGTTGCCCGCCCCGGCCAATTCGCGTTGCCGTCGGGTTGATTTCTGACAGAGAAAGGTTGCACGACGGTGCAACCAACCCTCCGATGCCGGAACCTAAGTGCGAAGCTACAGTCACACCATGCGCTTCGCGGCACCCGGGGCCGCCATGATCGTAGGTAAAATACAACGCTTGTCGTGACGACAAAACCAAGAGATACACTGCAGCAGGTGAACCATTCGTGAGCGAGCGCGAAGCCGATCAGCTTCTAGTTGAACGCGTCCAACAGGGCGACAAGCGGGCCTTTGAACTGCTGGTGACCAAGTATCACCGCAAGATCATTCGCCTGATTTCGCGCCTTGTCCGGGACCCCGCAGAGGTGGAGGATGTGGCGCAAGATGCCTTTATCAAGGCCTACCGCGCGCTTCCCCAGTTCCGGGGTGAATCCGCCTTCTACACGTGGCTGTACCGCATTGCCGTCAACACCGCGAAGAACTACCTTGCCACGCAGGGGCGCCGCCCGGAATCGTCGAGTGACATCGATGCCGAAGAGGCTGAAACTTTTGCGGACGGTGAGCAACTAAGGGATATCAATACGCCGGAGTCCATGCTCCACACGCGCCAGGTAGCCGATACAGTGAACCGCGCGATGGAGGCATTGCCGGAAGAATTACGCACTGCCATCACGCTGCGCGAGATCGAAGGTCTCAGTTACGAGGAGATCGCGGAGGCGATGGGGTGCCCGATCGGTACGGTGCGTTCGCGAATTTTTCGGGCGCGCGAAGCGATCGCCGACAAATTGCGGCCCTTGCTGGGAACGGCAGAGGGAAAGCGGTGGTAAGTGAGAATGTCGTGCAGCCAGCGTTGCAGCCTATTCCTGCATCGATAAACGACAAGCGGTAGAGACGGGATTTATCGGTGTTCAATGGAATTTCTTGGGGTTGGAAATGGGTCAGGCTCATAAGCAGTCGGTTCATGTAATGGAAGCGGCGGAACAGATTTCTGTTCTGGTGGATGGCGAATTGGCTGCGCACGAAGTCGACGCGGCGATCGGACATGCCAAGGGCGATGCCGGTATGGCCGAATGGTCGATGTACCAGTTGATCGGTGACGCCTTGCGTTCCGAAGAACTCACGCACGCGGGCTCGACTGAAGATTTTCTTTCCCGCTTTTCCGCGCGTCTCGATGCCGAGCCTCACGTGCTCGTGCCAGCGGTGGCCGCCGCGGGGCGTCATCGTTTGCTGGTCCGTCCGTCATGGGTGCGTCGTGTCGTCCCCGGCACGGCCATCGCGGCCGCGGTTGCGGCGGTGAGCTGGGTCGTAGTGCCGCAGATGCGCGGTCCTGGCGACGCAGGCGCGCCCGATGCCATCGTGGCCCGTGTCGAGCAGAATTCCGCAGCGCCATTGAAGGCCGGTGTGCAGGCCGCGCCGGCGGCGAGCGGGATCCTGACGGTTTCTGCTGACAATGCGCAGATGATCCGGGATCCGCGGCTCGATGAATACCTGCGCGCCCATCGTACTTCTGTTGCAACGGATGCGTTTGTGCCGACCATGCGGGCGGTGGCCAACGGCGCCAATTTCTCCCAGGATAATTCGCAGGAATAATGCCGGACATGCATAAAGGACGGTCGTCCGCCAACGTAGCGGACGTACACGGAAGGAAGGGCCTGCGCAGGTCCTTTTTTCTGGCCTTGTGTCTGACTGCTGCCGCTGCCACAGCGCAGCCGTCTGACGATACGCTGACCCGCCGCGACGCCACCGCGTGGCTCAACAAGATCCACCGTGCGGCGCAACGCGAAAACTACGTCGGGACCTTGATCTATCAGCGCGGCAGCGTTATGCATGCCTCGCGCATCCAGCATTACAGCGATCTCGTTCACAACGAGTACGAACGCCTTGAGACCCTAGACGGCAAGCCGCGTGAAGTACTGCGTCAAAACGATGTCGTGCACAGTCTGATTCCCGAGGCAAAGCTCGTCGTGGTGGAGAAGCAGGAGGCAAAGGATCGCTTCCCAGCGCTGCTCGCGACCAACAAGGGCGATGTGCTGGATCTGTACGACATGCGCAAGCTGCCCGGCGAACGTGTCGCTGGCGTCGAATGCGAAGTGTTCGCGCTAGAGCCTCACGACTCGGCCCGTTACGCGGTCCGCTTATGGGCCGACAAGAATTCCGGCCTGCTGATGCGCGCGCAGACCATTGGCGAAAGCGGCAAGGTGCTTGAGCAGGTCGCGTTCTCGCAAGTGGACATTGGCGTGCCGTCGGAGAAGCAGCGCATTCTCGGCGCGATCAAGAGTGCAAGCTCTTGGAATCACTACGAGGTCACCTACCAGCCCGCAAACATTGTGGAGGAAGGCTGGGCGATCAATACACCGATCAAGGGCTTCCAGAAGATCCGCGAGGTCCGCCGGCCGCTTGGCGAATTACGGGCGCCTGCACAGGGCAGCAAGCCCGCTGGTGTGTTCGAAGTATTGCAGGTGGTCTACAGCGATGGCCTGACCGGCTTGTCCGTCTTCATCGAGCCCGTTTCCGAGCAACGCACGCGTCGCGAGGGCATCGCGTCGCTTGGCGCCACGCAGGTCGTGGTGCGCCGGGTCGCCGATTTCTGGATAACTGTGGTGGGTGAAGTGCCGGCCGCAACGGTCAAGCAGTTTGCGGCTGGCGTCGAGTATCGGCCGCCTCCCAAGACAGTACACTGAACAGATTCGGGTGTGACGGCGGGGATGTCGAGTCCCGCGCCGGCCACTGGACATGACGCTTCGCAAGCCGCGTCCCGCCCGCCGCGAAGCATTCGTTTTTCGCAGATTTCTCCCGGGAGTTCGTTGATGATTTCCAGATCTCCAGCCCTGGCGCGTGCCATGGTCATGGTTGCCATGCTTGTGCTCGGCCCGGCCGTTTCCGAACTGGGCCATGCCCAGGCGGCTGCCGCCAACTACAACTTGCCCGATTTCACCGATCTGGTCGAAAAGGCAAGTCCCGCAGTGGTCAATATTCGAACCACTGAACGTATTCGCTCGCGTGGCAACTCGCCTGAAGATGACGAGATGGCGGAATTCTTCCGTCGCTTCTTCGGCGTGCCGATGCCGGGCATGCCCACGCCGCCGCGGCGCGGTCAGCCGCAACAGCCGCCGCAGGGCGAGGAGCAAAGCCGCGGCGTCGGTTCGGGGTTCATCATCAGCCAGGATGGCTATGTCATGACCAATGCGCATGTGGTGGCGGACGCCGAGACCATCTATGTGACGTTACCGGACAAGCGTGAATTCAAGGCCAAGCTGATCGGCTCGGACAAGCGCACCGATGTGGCGCTACTGAAGATCGAAGCGACTGGCCTGCCGCGTCTGGCGCTCGGAGATTCGGACAAGATCCGTCCCGGCGAGTGGGTGCTGGCGATCGGCTCGCCGTTCGGGCTGGACAACAGTGTGACGGCGGGCATTGTCTCGGCCAAGGGCCGCGACACCGGCGATTATCTGCCGTTCATCCAGACTGATGTGGCCGTGAATCCGGGCAACTCTGGCGGTCCGCTGATCAACCTGCGCGGCGAGGTGATCGGCATCAACTCGCAGATCTATAGTCGCAGCGGCGGTTACATGGGGATTTCGTTCGCGATTCCCATTGACGAGGCGATGCGCGTCTCCGAGCAACTGAAGGCCAGCGGCAAGGTGACACGCGGCCGGATCGCCGTGGCGATTGGTGACGTGACCAAGGAAGTCGCTGACTCGCTCGGACTTGGCCGTGCGCGCGGCGCACTGGTGGGCAGCGTCGAACCGGGCGGGCCGGCCGAAAAGGCGGGCATCGAGGCGGGCGACATCATCCTGAAGTACAACGGCCGCGATATCGAAAAGGCTTCAGATCTGCCGCGGATGGTGGGCGATACCAAGCCCGGCACCCGTGTGCCGCTGCAGGTCTGGCGCAAGGGCCAGACGCGCGAAGTGCCCATTACCGTGACCGAACTCGAGCCGGATGGCGCCAAGACGGCGGCACGCAAGGGCGAGCGCCGCGGCAATGGCAACGAAGAGCAGCAGCAGGCGACAAAACCGAACGCGCTGGGTCTGATCGTCAACGATCTTTCGGAAGCGCGCCTGCGCGAGCTGAAGGTCAAGTCCGGCGTCGAAGTGGATACTGCCGATGGTCCCGCCGCTCGCGCCGGTATTCGACCGGGCGACATCATTCTTCGTATTGGCGATACCGACATAACCGGTGCGCGGCAGTTCAACGAGTTGGTAAAGAGCCTGGACAAGAGCAAGATGGCGGCGGTGTTCGTCCGGCGTGGCGACGCCACGCAGGTTCTGACCTTGCGCCCTCAGACGCGCTGACGTCGCATTCTGCAAATTAGTCGTCCATCGATCGCGCCGGACCTCCTCCGGCGCGATTGTTTTTGAGCGGGTGCGTCACCCGCCATCCTGGCGAGTCGCCTCGGGCGCCGCCTGACAACATTCGCACGCCGGAAGTCCTTGAAAATCCGGTAAAATCGCGGATTGGCGCAAGTTATGCGCCCCACCTTTTTTGCCGCTCCCGCGCCATCCTGGTTCGCTGGGCAGCGTCGGCGTCTCCCAGAACACTAGATGGACCATATCCGTAATTTCTCGATCATTGCCCACATCGACCATGGCAAATCCACCCTGGCCGACCGGATCATTCAGCGCTGCGGCGGGCTGTCCGATCGGGAGATGGAAGCGCAGGTGCTCGATTCGATGGACATTGAGAAAGAGCGCGGCATCACCATCAAGGCACAGACGGCTGCGCTGAGCTACAAGGCGCGCGACGGCGAAATCTACAATCTGAACCTGATCGACACACCGGGACACGTGGACTTCAGCTACGAAGTCAGCCGTTCCCTGTCGGCGTGCGAAGGTGCGTTGCTGGTCGTGGATGCGTCGCAGGGGGTTGAAGCCCAGACCGTTGCCAACTGCTACACCGCGATTGAACTCGGCGTGGAAGTGGTGCCGGTGCTCAACAAGATCGATTTGCCGCAGGCCGACCCCGATAACGCAAAGCAGGAAATCGAAGACGTCATCGGGATTGACGCGAGCGATGCGACACCGTGCTCGGCAAAGACCGGGCAGGGTGTGGAAGATGTCATCGAAGCGTTGATCGCCAAGGTGCCGCCGCCCAAGGGCGATGCTACGGCGCCGTTGCAGGCGCTGATTATCGACTCGTGGTTTGACAACTACGTGGGCGTGGTGATGCTCGTGCGCGTGGTCAACGGCACGCTTCGCACCAAGGACAAGATCCTGCTGATGGCGACCGGCGCCCAGCACCTGGTGGAACAGGTCGGCGTGTTTTCGCCCAAGTCTGTCCAGCGCGATGCGCTGACGGCCGGGCAAGTTGGCTTCGTGATCGCAGGCATCAAGGAACTGAAGGCCGCAAAGGTCGGCGATACGATCACCACGATCGCGCGTCGTGCAGAAGAACCGCTTCCGGGCTTCAAGGAAGTCAAGCCGCAGGTGTTTGCCGGCTTGTATCCGGTGGAATCGAATCAATACGAAGCACTGCGCGAGTCGCTGGAAAAGCTGCGCCTGAACGATGCTTCGCTGCAGTTCGAGCCGGAGGTTTCACAGGCGCTCGGCTTTGGTTTCCGTTGCGGTTTCCTGGGTCTTCTGCATATGGAAATCGTGCAGGAGCGTCTGGAGCGCGAGTTCGACATGGACTTGATCACGACGGCGCCGACCGTGGTCTATCAGGTCCAGCTGCGCGATGGCTCCATGGTGACGGTGGAGAATCCGGCCAAGATGCCCGATCCCAGCAAGATCGAGGCGATCCTTGAGCCGATCGTCACCGTGAACCTGTATATGCCGCAGGATTATGTGGGTTCCGTGATCACTCTGTGCACGCAGAAGCGGGGCTCGCAAATCAATATGAGCTATCACGGCAAGCAGGTGCAACTGACCTACGAGATCCCGATGGCGGAAATCGTCATGGATTTCTTTGACCGCCTGAAATCCGTCTCGCGCGGCTACGCGTCGATGGATTACGAGTTCAAGCAGTATCGTCCGTCCGATGTGGTCAAGGTCGATATTCTGATCAACAGCGACAAGGTGGATGCGCTGTCGGTGATCGTGCACCGATCCAATTCCCAATACCGCGGTCGCGAGGTGGCTGCCAAGATGCGCGAGATCATTCCGCGTCAGATGTATGACGTGGCCATCCAGGCGGCAATCGGTTCAAACATCATCGCGCGTGAAAACGTCAAGGCGCTGCGCAAGAACGTGCTGGCAAAATGCTACGGCGGCGATATCTCGCGCAAGAAGAAGCTGCTGGAAAAGCAGAAGGCCGGCAAGAAGCGCATGAAACAGGTAGGCACCGTGGAGATCCCACAGGAAGCCTTCCTGGCGATCCTGCAGGTGGACGACAAATAAGCGCGCAGTTCCGGCGATACCAACAATTCGACATCCTTCGATAGCCGTTATGAATTTTGCACTGATCCTTTTTGTGCTGGTGGTCATTACGGGCATTGCCTGGGTCGCAGACAAGCTCGTGTTCGAACGTCAGAGGCGTGGCGTTGCGCGCCTGGCGCTAGCCGAGTTCGATGCGCAGCGCCAGAATCTCGCGAACGTGCAGGGCGGCGCCGAACTGGATCGTTCCCGTGCCAAGCTGGCCGAAGAAAAACTGCGGCAACCGTGGTGGCTGGAATATTCGGCCAGCTTCTTCCCCGTGATCCTGGCAGTGTTTGTGCTGCGCTCGTTCGTGGTCGAACCGTTCAAGATTCCATCCGGCTCGATGATACCGACGCTGTTGATTGGCGATTTCATTCTCGTGAACAAATACGAGTACGGGATTCGCTTGCCGGTGCTGAACAAGAAGGTCATCGACGTTGGCGATCCCCAGCGTGGCGACGTCATGGTGTTTCGTTACCCGAAAGACGAATCGCTCGATTACATCAAGCGCGTGATCGGGGTGCCTGGCGATGTGGTGCGCTACGAAAACAAAAAGCTGACGATCAATGGCAAGCCGGCGGAGTACAGCGCGCTGCCCGATTATCTTGACGAAGAGCGCCTGGCATATTCGAAGCATTTCACCGAGACGCTGCCAGGCGGTCCGGAACATGGCATCCTGAACGATGTCGAGCGTCCCGCTTTTGTGGCAGGCGCGGATCCCGATTTTCCATTCCGCGAGAACTGCACTTACAATCAGCAGGGCGTGACATGTAAAGTGCCGGAGGGTCACTATTTCGTCATGGGTGATAACCGTGACAACAGCCTGGATTCCCGATATTGGGGCTTCGTGCCAGCCGGAAACATTGTTGGCAAGGCGTTCCTGATCTGGATGAACCTGGGCAATTTCGGGCGCGTGGGGTCGTTCAAATAAAAATCCGGCGACACTGCGCGGCGCAAAACACTCATTAAAAGAGGGCAGGCGCAATATGGGTCAGCAGTTTTTGGGAAGCAGGGGAAAAGCCCGGGTCTATGTGTCTAAAAGTGCACATGGCTTTTCCTTGTGGTCATTTTTGGTAGTCATTGCCATTGTGTTGGCGGTGGTGTTGCCGGGGCTGAAATCGTTGCCCAGCATGCTCGAGTATTTTTCTGTCAAACGTGCGGTGACGTATGCGCGCGACAGTTCGAGCAACCGCAAGGAAATCGCCGCCAATTTCGACAAGCAGGCCCAGATCGACAATATTCACTCGATCAAGGGCGAAGACCTGGATGTGATGGAAGACGAGTCCGGACGGATTCGAGCCATCGGATTCGAATATCGGACCGAAGTCCAGATCTATGGTCCGTTAAGTTTTTTGATTACCTATACGGGAACGCAGTAAAGACATGACCCTCGACGCCTTGCAGCAACGTCTCGGCTACCGATTCAGCAAGCCCGAATTGCTGCAGCAGGCGCTCACGCATCGCAGTCATAGCGCGCAGCACAATGAGCGTCTGGAATTCCTGGGCGATTCGGTTCTGAATTGCGCGGTGGCGGACATGCTGTACGGCATGTTCGGAAAGCTGGACGAGGGCGATCTGTCGCGCGTGCGGGCCAATCTGGTCAAGCAGCAGGCGCTCTACGAGATCGCCCAGATGCTGCAGCTTTCCGATTCGTTGCGGCTCGGCGAGGGCGAACTCAAGAGCGGCGGATTCCGTCGCCCGTCCATACTGGCCGACGCGCTCGAGGCGATCGTGGGTGCGGTCTTTCTCGACAGCGGATTCGATGCCGCCCGTGGATTGATCCGCAAGCTGTATATCCCGATTCTGGAGCAGGTGGACCCGCGCACCCTCGGCAAGGACGCCAAGACGTTACTCCAGGAGTATCTGCAGGGCCACAAGATCGCCCTGCCTCAATACAACGTGGTTGCCACGCACGGGGCGGCGCACAGCCAGCAATTTGAAGTCGAGTGCATCGTGCCTAAACTGGAAGTACGCGTGTTTGGCACGGGCGCGTCGCGGCGCGCTGCCGAGCAGGCAGCCGCCAAGCTCGCATTGGAAGAAGTTCAGAAGCTCGTGCCGCAACTGCTCAAGCGCAGTCGCGCCGAACGCACCGGCAAGACGCGCAAGCAGCCGGTGCCACCAGATCCCCAGTTGTCTCTCAGGTTGAAGGAATGACCCAATCTCTCCCACCGCAGCAGGAAGCGGCGGAACCCTCCGGTGTCACGGATTTCCGATGTGGCACCGTGGCTATTGTCGGTCGTCCGAATGTCGGCAAGTCCACGCTGATGAACGCGCTGGTCGGCCAGAAGATCAGCATTACGTCACGCAAGGCGCAAACCACGCGGCACCGGATCGTTGGCATTCAGACTACCGATGATGCGCAATTCGTGTTCGCCGATACGCCCGGATTCCAGACCCGCCATGCCAGCGCCTTGAACCGCTCGCTGAATCGCGCGGTGACATCGACGCTTTCGTCGGTCGATGTGGTGCTGTTTGTCGTCGAGGCCGGCTACTTCGGCGCCGACGACGAGAAGGTGCTCGCGTTGCTGCCGAAGAACACGCCGGTGCTGCTGGTGTGCAACAAGCTCGACCGCATCGGCGAAGGTCGCTCCGAAGTGATGATGCCGTTCCTGGAGCAGATGGGGCAGCGCTTCCCGTTCACGGAAGTGGTGCCGATGTCGGCCAAGACGCACGATCATATCCAGCGGCTGCTGGCGATCATTCGGCCGTATCTGCCCGAGGGCGAGCCGATGTACGACGTCGACGCGATGACCGATCGCAGCGAACGCTTCCTCGCCTCGGAAATCATTCGCGAGAAGGTCTTCCGCTGGACGGGCGACGAGCTGCCTTATACCAGCACCGTGGTGATCGACAAATTCGAAACGGAAGGGCGCCTGCGTCGTATCTTTGCCACCATCCTCGTCGAGCGCGACGCGCACAAGGCGATGATCATCGGCAACAAGGGCAGCAAGCTCAAGCAGATCTCCACCGAAGCACGGCTCGATATGGAAAAGCTGTTCGACGGCAAGGTCTACCTGGAAATGTGGATCAAAGTCAAAAGCGGCTGGGCCGATAACGAGGCCGGACTGCGCGCGTACGGCTACGAGTGAGCAAGATGCCTGACGTGCGCCGCGCTGCCGCGCCGCGTGCGCGCAGCGTCGATCCAATTGCCGAGGAAGCGGCTGAAGTGCTGGGATCGGGTTCGGTGTCGACGCTCAATCCAGCGGTTGCCGCCGGGCGCGAGATGATGGACCGCGCCATGCGGATCGTGCCTGCGCGGTCCGAACTGCGCGTCACGAACGAGACCGGATTTGTCCTGCACGCCTATCCGTATCGCGAAACCAGTCTGATTCTGGATGTGTTCACGCGGGACCACGGCCGCATGGCGATGGTCGCAAAGGGGGCCAAGCGTCCCCATTCGGCGCTACGCGCGGTGTTGCAGCATTTCCACCCGATTTCCCTGTCATGGACCGGCCGCGGCGAGGTCAAGACGCTGACCAAGGCTGAGTACGTTGGAGGCATGCTGCCATTGGCGGGCGACGCGTTGCTGTCCGGCTTTTATTTGAACGAGCTGATCTTGCGCTTCTGTCCGCGTGAAGACGCGCATCCGGCACTGTTCAAGCACTACATGATCACGCTTACGCGCCTGGCGCACGGCGAGGCGGCCAGTCTCGCATTGCGCAGCTTCGAGCGCGTGCTGCTGCAGGAAACCGGATTCGCCGTGGCCTTCGACCAGTGCGCCAACACCGGCGAGCGCGTGCAGCCGGGGCGCGATTACGTATATCAGCCCGAGCGGGGCGTGCGCAGCGCCCAGGGCAGCGATCCGTCCAGTTGGCCGGTCGTGTCGGGTCAGACCTTGCTGGACATGGCGCAGGACGACTACGCACGCGCCCAGACCGTCTCGCAAAGTCGTGCCCTGATGCGGTTTCTGCTGCATTATTATCTGCAGGGCGAGCCGCTGAAAACGCGGCAGATCCTGATGGATCTGCAATACCTTTGATTCCCGAAATCCTTTGAGTAAGTCGGCATGATCTTCCACGCGAATCCCGGGGTCATCGACCTTGGCGTCAATATCGATCACGTTGCCACGCTGCGCAATGCGCGCGGCACGGTTTATCCGGATCCGATCCAGGCCGCACTCCAGGCAGAGGAAGCGGGCGCCGACCTGATTACGCTGCACCTGCGCGAAGACCGCCGCCATATTCGCGATGCCGATGTACATGCATTGCGGCCGAAACTGGCGACGCGCATGAATCTCGAATGCGCCATCACGTCCGAAATGCTCGACATCGCCTGCCGCATCAAGCCGCAGGACGTTTGTCTGGTTCCAGAAAAGCGCGCCGAGGTGACGACCGAGGGCGGCCTCGATGTGGTCGGCCATTTCGAACAGGTCAGCGCCGCCTGCCGCCAGCTGGCGGACGCCGGTATCCGCGTGTCGCTGTTCATTGATGCCGATGCCGAGCAAATTGCCGCCGCCGCGGCGTGCAAAGCGCCGGTCATCGAGATCCACACCGGTCGCTATGCCGATGCGCGAGACGCGCAAGAGCAGGATGCCGAATTCCAGCGGGTTGCCGAAGGTGTCGATGCGGGCCAGAAACATGGCCTGATCGTGAATGCCGGTCATGGCCTCCACTACACCAACGTGCAGCGCATTGCCGCGCTTCCGGGCATCAAGGAACTGAACATCGGCCACGCAATCGTCGCCCATGCGGTATTTGCCGGTTGGCAAAATGCGGTGCGCGAGATGAAGGCCATCATGGTTGCGGCGCGTCTTGGCACGCGCTATCCAGTCCCTGGGCAATCGGCGTGATTTACGGCGTCGGTACCGACATCATCCAGATAGATCGCGTGCAGGGCGTGATGGATCGCACGCGCGGACGCTTCGCCGAAAAGGTGCTGGGCCCGCGCGAGCTCAAGATTTACCACGCGCGCAAGGCTCGCTCGGAAAAGCGGGGGCTGGCATTCCTGGCGACGCGATTCGCGGCAAAGGAAGCCTTTTCCAAGGCGATCGGCCTGGGCATGCGCTGGCCGATGACATGGCGCGCGATGGAGCTACTGAACTTGCCCTCCGGCGAGCCCACCCCGCAGTGCACAGGTGAACTGGCGGACTGGGTGAGGGAACGCGGACTCACCATTCGCGTCAGTGTCAGTGATGAACATGAATACGCGGTTGCCTTCGCCATCGCGGAGCGGATCGGCGCTGCCGGTCTGCCATCTGAACCTGTTTCAACCGAATCGATATGAACAAGAAAGTGTCGGGCAAGCGCCCGGGCCCCGTGGTGCTCGATGTTGTCGGCAAGCAGCTCAACGCTGAAGACGAGCGCCGTATCGCGCATCCGCTGACCGGCGGCGTGATTCTGTTTGCGCGCAATTTCGAATCGCGAGCCCAGCTGACCGCACTGACGCGTGCGATTCGCGAAGTGCGAGACGACGTGCTGATCTGCATCGACCACGAGGGTGGCCGCGTGCAGCGTGCGAAGACCGATGGATTTACGCATCTGCCGGCGATGGCGCGGCTGGGCGGGTTATGGGACCGTGACGTGCTGCTGGCCACCAAGGCGGCGATTGCCTGCGGCTATGTGCTGGCGGCCGAGCTGCGTGCGTGCGATATCGATCTGAGCTTCACGCCGGTGCTGGATCTGGACTTCGGGCGCAGCGCCGTTATCGGCGATCGCGCCTTTCATGCCGATCCGCGCGTGGTGACGATGCTCGCCAATCATTTGACGCACGGCCTGCTGCTGGCTGGCATGGCCAATTGCGGCAAGCATTTCCCGGGACACGGCTACGTCGAGGCAGACTCCCATGTGGCGATCCCGGTCGACGAGCGCACGCTCGACGAAATCCTGGCGCATGACGCTCGCCCGTATGACTGGATGGGGCAGGCGCTGGCATCGGTGATGCCGGCGCACGTCATCTACCCGAAGGTCGACCCGAATCCGGCAGGCTTTTCGCGCTTCTGGCTGCAGGACATCCTGCGTGCGCAACTCGGGTTTGAAGGCGTGATTTTCAGCGACGATCTGAGCATGGAAGGCGCCAGCGTGGCGGGAACCGTGACGCAGGCGGCGCATAGCGCGTTGAGTGCTGGCTGCGATATGGTGCTGATCTGCAATCATCCGGATCGGGCGGACCAGTTGCTGAGCGAACTCGATGTGTCGATCGACAAGACCTCGCAGCGCCGCATCCGCAAGCTGTTTGGCCGCAAGAAGCCGCTCGACTGGAACAAGCTGCAGCAGGAAGGCGAGTACCGCGCCGCCCAGCGCCTGCTGAAGGAACTCGAACTGATTGCGTGAATGAAGGGCAAAACAAAGGGCAGCCGAAGCTGCCCTTGTTATCGCGATCGCCCTAAAGCTTAGTTGGCGCGGCTGCGGTATTCGCCGGTGCGCGTGTCGATTTCGATCTTGTCGCCGATGTTGCAGAACAGCGGTACTTGCAGTTCGAAACCGGTGTTGATCTTGGCGCCCTTGAGGACCTTGCCCGACGACGTGTCGCCCTTGACGGCCGGCTCGGTGTAGACGATTTCACGCACCAGCGTGGTCGGCATATCTACCGAGATGGCCTTGTCGTTGTAGAACACCACTTCCACAGCCATGCCGTCTTCGAGGTAGTTCAGCGCGTCGCCCATGCTGTCCTTCTCGACTTCGTACTGGTTGTAGTCGGCGTCCATGAACACGTACATCGGGTCGGCGAAGTACGAATAGGTGCACTCGCGGCGCTCCAGCACAACCACCTCGAACTTGTCGTCGGCCTTGAAGACGGATTCGCCCGGGGCGTCCGTCAGCAGGTTCTTGTACTTCATCTTGACGACAGCTGCGTTACGGCCCGACTTGTTGTACTCGGCCTTTTGCACCACCATCGGGTCGGAACCGATCATGAACACGTTGCCGACGCGGAGTTCCTGTGCGATTTTCATCTGAAATGTCTTCCTGAAAAAAAGATCCGGGATCTGTGTATGCCCGGGAATCGGTATGGCGAAGGCGCGCTGCCGGCAGCAGGTTCTTGGGCCATGAAACTTGGCTCGCCATCAAATCAACCGGCTATTTTACCTGATTTTCGCTGAAGGCCACGAGATTCGCCGCGAGGTCGCCCAAGTGCTGCAATTGCCGCTGCCAGCGGTCCATTCCTGCGTTCAGCGCTGGCAATTGTGCCTGCAGCGACGCCCAGTCGGGCGTCGCGCCGTAGCCATTCCAGGCGTGCGAAAACGCCGTCAGTGCGGCGGATGCTTCGGGCGAAACACCGGCGCGGCCAAAACGCTGCAGCCACGCGTCCAGCTTGACGTGATGTGCGTTGTCATCCTGTGGGTAGATCTGCCAGATCATCGGCCGCGCGGCCCAGTGGGCGCGCACGCAGGAATCCTCGCCCCGCACGAAATTGACATCGCACGCCCACAGCAACTCGTCGTAGTGTTCCTGGCGCACAAACGGAATGCCGTGCACGACGAGGTTCGCGCGGTGATGCGTCGACCCGGGCGCGAGCGACGCGCCAAGCCATTGCTCGATCTGCGTGGCAGCCGGGCCCTGGGGCACGAAGCATTCGATCCGCGTCGAACCATCGCGCCATTGCTCCAGCAGCGCTGTCATGACCGGATTGGTATAGGCAAACAAGCTCACCTTCAGTGAGTCGCGCATCGGTTGGACGCCAAGGCGATGCCACAGCGTGGCGTGCGCGGCCGCGCTATCACGGAACGCGTCGCGGGAAGCGCCAATCATCGACTCCCTGAGCAGACCCCCCGTGCCGTGGGCGAATCCCGGGAAGAAGAAGTATTTGACCAGCGGCAGCCTCGGATGCGGCGAGTTCATGCCGTGATGCTCCGCGACCCAGTCTTCCGCGCTCATATATTCAAGATTGATCCAGACCGGCTTGCGTGGCGCGGCGGCCATCGCCGCGAGAAACGGCTCGGGCAGATGGCACGCAAATGCCTCGATCACAACGTCATGCGGAACCGGGGCGTCAAAGGGGGCGCCCCCTTGTGGATCCCAGGCGTGCACCTCGACGCCGCCGAGCCGTTGCGACGGGCGTGTCACGTCGATCTCGGGCGCAAGCCGGGCAAAACTACCAAGATCGTCGACCCACAGACGTACCGCATGGCCGTGCTCTTGCGCCAGCTGGCGCGCCAGTCGCCAGCAAACGCCGATATCGCCGAAGTTGTCGATGACAGTACAGAAAATGTCCCAGGAGCGGATTGGCATGGCGTGGAGGAAGGTCCGCTTTCAGAAAGGTCTCACGGACGAATTGCTCTAAACTTGCGATTCTAGGCTTTGCCATGTCTGGCGTGCCACATTTGTCCAGTTGACTCCATGCCCGTGCAGGAACCCGCCCCTCCGATCGATCCCGTATCTGGTCCAACCTCGCCCGAGCCGCTCCCACATCCGCCAGCGACTGCCGATTTGCCGGAGCGTGCCGATATGGCGGCCGCCGATACGGAACCTTCCGATGCGCCGGAGTTCGATCCGCGGCCGATTCTCGCGCGCATGCCGGGGTTGCCCGGGGTCTACCGGTATATCGACGCCCAGGGTCAGGTGCTCTACGTCGGCAAGGCGCGCGACTTGAAGAAGCGGGTGTCGAGCTATTTCAACAAGACGCAGTTGTCGCCGCGTATCGCGATGATGGTGGGCAAGATCGCCAGCATCGAAACGACGGTGGTGCGTACCGAGGCCGAAGCGCTGCTGCTTGAGAACAATCTCATCAAGGCGCTGGCGCCGCGCTACAACATCCTGTTTCGCGACGACAAGTCCTATCCGTTTCTCAAACTGACAGGGCACAAATTTCCGCGCATGGCGTATTACCGCGGCGCCACCGATCGCAAGCACCAGTATTTCGGGCCATTCCCCAGTGCACACGCCGTGCGCGAGTCCATGCAGATCCTGCAGAAGGTGTTCCAGTTGCGGACATGCGAGGACACGGTCTTCAACAATCGTACGCGCCCGTGCCTGCTGCATCAGATCCATCGCTGTACGGCGCCGTGCGTCAACGCGATCAGTCAGGAAGATTACGCGCGCGATGTCGGTAACGCCGCGCGGTTCCTGCAAGGCCGCGAGAGCGAAGTGCTCGAAGGTTTGCAGGGCAAGATGGAAAACCACGCGATGCAGTTGCAGTTCGAGCAAGCCGCTGCGGTGCGCGATCAGATTGCCGCGCTGTCGACGGTCCTGAAGCGGCAAGCCGTAGAAGAAGTGGGGCAGGCGCGCGATATCGACATCCTCGCCGTCGCAGTTCAGGGCGGCCGCGCGTGCGTGAACCTCGCCATGGTTCGCGGCGGCCGGCATCTCGGCGACAAGGCCTATTTTCCGGAGCATGCCGACGAGGCCGCGATGATTGTCGAGGAGAGCGACGACGCCGGTGACGAAGCGGCCGGATCGCTGGCGGACGCGGATCCCGTGCCTGCGGCGGAGCCGTCCGGCGGCGACGCGGGCAGCGCGGTGGAGAGCGTGGCGCTATCGGTGGACCGTATCGCGGCGCGCGTGCTGTCCGCCTTCATGATTCAGCACTACCTTGACCAGGCTGCGCCGCCAATCATCGTCGTCAGCCATCTGCCCGCCGATGGCGCCGTGGTCGAGGCGCTGTCGATGCAGGCGGGGCGCAAGGTGGCACTGGTTCGCCAGCCGCAGGGACAGCGCAAGGTGTGGCTCGAAATGGCGACCCAGGGCGCGAATCTGGCGCTCGCGCGCCGGCTGGCCGAGCAGGGCAGCCAGGAGGCTCGAACCCGGGCGCTAGCCGAAACCATCGGTCTGGACATGGAAGACCTGGCGATGCTGCGCATCGAGTGCTTCGATATCAGCCACACGGCTGGCGAGGCCACGCAGGCGTCGTGCGTCGTATTCCATCACCATGAGATGCAGAACGGCGAATACCGCCGCTTCAATATCAACGACATCACACCCGGCGACGACTACGCGGCAATGCGTCAGGTCTTGACGCGTCGCTATCAGAAGCTGGTGGAGCAGATCCAGGAGGACGGCGGCGATCCCAACGGAGAAGGGGCTGGCGACGGCGTGCCGCGCATGCCGCGCGTGGTGCTGATCGACGGCGGCAAGGGGCAGGTCGAGGTGGCGCGACAGGTGTTCGAGGAACTTGGTCTCGATATCGGATTGCTGGTGGGGGTGGCGAAGGGCGAGGGCCGCAAGGTCGGGCTGGAAACGCTGATCTTCGCCGATGGCCGCCCGTCGCTGGAACTGGGGCAGGGCAGCGCTGCGTTGATGCTGGTGGCGCAGATCCGCGACGAAGCGCACAGATTCGCCATCACCGGCATGCGCGCGAAGCGGGCCAAAGCGCGCAACACGTCCCGGCTGGAAGAGATCGAGGGTATCGGCGCGCGTCGACGCCAGAAGCTGCTGACGCGATTCGGCGGCCTGCGCGGCGTGATGGCCGCCAGCATCGACGAACTGGCTAGTGTGGAAGGCATCTCGCGCACGCTGGCGGAAGAGATCTACCGCCAGCTGCACTGATGCGCCCGCCGCATGTTCCGTGCGGCTTTCGCCCTGAAAATTACGGGTTCAAGCAGAAATCGGCGACAATCGCGCCATTCGTCTTGCGACGTCACTGCGGACCGGCCAGATTCTCGGCACAAAATCGTACTGCCCATGCCACTGAACATTCCCATCCTGCTGACCTGGCTTCGTGTGGCCATGATCCCGCTTGTCGTGGGAGTCTATTACCTGCCCGAGGCATGGTTGCCAATGCATACCAAGAACGTGACGGCGGCATCGTTCTTCATTATCGCGGCCGTCACCGACTGGCTGGATGGCTTCCTGGCCCGCCGCTGGAACCAGACTTCGTCGTTCGGCGCGTTTCTGGATCCCGTGGCGGACAAGCTGATGGTCACCGCGGCGCTGTTGTCGCTGCTGGCGCTGGGGCGTGTCGCCGACCTGATCGCCCTGGTCATTATCGGCCGCGAGATCACGATTTCGGCGCTGCGCGAATGGATGGCTCAGATCGGTGCGTCCAAGAGCGTCGCCGTGAATTTCCTCGGCAAGCTCAAGACCACGGTGCAGATGATTGCGATCCCGCTGCTGCTGTTCAACGACACGCTTTTCGGCATCGACGCTTCGGTGCTGGGCGGCTGGATGATCTATCTCGCGGCGGTGCTCACGCTGTGGTCGATGTTCTATTACATGAAGCTGGCCTGGCCGCAGATTCGCGAGCGCAGCGATGCGCTAGGCGAAGCGCGGGCACAAAAATGAATCTTGCTGCAAAAAGTTGTTGACGAGCCGGTTCGTCCTTTGCAATAATCTCGTTCTCGCTGCTGACGGCGAAATCGAAAGCAGCAAGATAAGTAGCACTTAGCGTGAATTGCCAGCATAAAGCTGCGTAGTTAAAAGAAGTTGCGCGATAGTCTGCTTTTCGGTAAGATGCAGGGCCCTGCGGGAGTAGCTCAGTTGGTAGAGCGCAACCTTGCCAAGGTTGAGGTCGCGAGTTCGAGACTCGTCTCCCGCTCCAGGACACAAGCATCCGGTGATCTGGCAGCGTATCGGCTGGATCGGCGGAATGGCAGTCAGACTGCCACGGTAATAAAAGTTGTACGCGGGAGTAGCTCAGTTGGTAGAGCGCAACCTTGCCAAGGTTGAGGTCGCGAGTTCGAGACTCGTCTCCCGCTCCAAATTTTGATCCACAGACTTCTACTGGGGTCTGTAGGTCATTGAAAAAAGGAGCTTCGGCTCCTTTTTTCATTCCAGCGAGTGCCACGGAAATCCACCCACAGCTACCGTTTTTGAGTGACCAAATAAGGCACAAGAATACGGGTGGGTCGGCTACCGGATAGTTGCTGGGGCTGAGCGGGGACCATGACGAGCATAGGGCCTAAGTCATTACTTAGGAGTCTCGAAATGGCGCTCTCTGATCTGACCGTCCGGCAGGCGAAGACCACCGGAAAACGCTACACCCTCTCCGACAACGACTGCCTGGGCCTGATGGTCTCAGCCGCAGGCGGCAAGTCATGGCAATTCCGCTACTACTGGCTGGGCAAGCAAAAGCGCCTGTGCCTGGGCGGCTATCCTGCTCTCAGCCTGCGCGAGGCCCGGATCGAGCGAGACAAGGCCCAGGCCCTGCTCGCCAGGGGGATCGATCCTCAGGTCGAGCGCGACCAGAAACGGCACGCGGCCAAGCTGGCGGGCGAATACACCTTCAAGACCGTCTTCGATGCCTGGGTCGAGCATCGCCGCAAGGAACTCAAGGAAGGCCGTCAAAGCACGCTGTCGCAGATCCTGCGCATCTTCAACAAGGACGTGTTGCCCACCCTGGGAAGAATGTCGATCTACGACATTCGCCGCCCCCAACTCCTGGGCGTCTTGGCGGCGATCGAGAAACGCAAGGCGTTCACCACCGCCGAGAAGGTCCGCACCTGGTTCAACCAGTTGTTCCGCTATGCCCTGGTCATTGCCGAGGGGTTGGAAGTCAACCCGGCCGCCGACCTGGACGTGGTGGCAGAGCCCAAGCCCCCCGTAGCCCACAATCCCTACCTGCACCTGCCCGAGATGCCCGAGTTCCTCCAGAAGCTCCGGCTCTACAACCCCCGTGGCTGGCAGACCCAGCTTGGCGTCCGGCTGCTGTTCCTGACCGGGGTGCGCACCGGCGAACTGCGATTGGCCGAACCCGAACAGTTCGACCTCGACAGGGGCTTGTGGATCATCCCACCGCAGATCGTCAAGCAGCTCCAGGATGAAATGCGCAAGGCAGGGAAGCGGCCGCAGGATGTGCCCCCCTATATCGTGCCGCTATCCCTGCAGGCCATCGAGATCGTGCGCTATCTCCTGGGGGTGATGCGGCCGGCGCAGAAGTACTTGCTGTCACACCGCAGCGAACTCAAGAAGCGCATCAGCGAGAACACCCTCAACAAGGCCGTGCAGCTCATGGGCTATGAGGGGCGCCTGACCGGCCACGGCATCCGCGGCACTATCTCGACGGCGCTCAACGAGATTGGCTACCCGAAGATTTGGGTGGACGCGCAGCTTTCCCATTCCGACCCCAACAAGGTGAGTTCGTCCTACAACCACGCCAAGTACGTTGAGCCGCGCCGTCGGATGATGCAGGACTGGGCCGATCGGCTCGACCTGCTCGAACAGGGCGAAGTGGAAGCCGCGAGCGCGCATCTGACCATCCGTATCGACGGGGTGCCGGCGATGGCAGAAGTGGAGGAAGCGGTGGATGCGACCCTCGCGATGGCCGAGCCCACTCCTCCCGGCGTCCCGCCCGTCGTGGCCACGCCTATTGTCGTAACCCCGAGCAACGGCGGCATCACGTTCCAGCGGCTGTCTCAGGTACCGCCGCCTCCGACGCATGCCCCAGAGCCGGAAGTGTCCGCGATCCAGCGCGAGCGCGAGGAAATGCTGACCATCTACGAGTCTCCAAGCAGCTTGCCGGTCCCGCTGTTCGGCAAGCTGGCCGGAAAGTCCAAGGACCAGATCAACCGCGAACTGAAAGCGGGCAAGTTGCTGTCCATCAGTTTGGGCAATCGGGGGCAGCGTGTTCCCGATTGGCAACTGGTGCCGCTCAAGCACAAGCTGGCCCAGGTGCTCATGAACCAGTGCCCGCACGCGGATTCGTGGGATCTGTACCGCATGCTGACCCAGCCGCACCCTGACCTGGGGGACCGCGCGGCCATTGATGCGGTCACGCCGACCAACGTGCCGGCGATCATCCAGGTCATCATGGGCGACTACCAGCACTATGCGGATATGCCCGAGGCCATTGCCCCGTACCCCATCCCCGAGGATGTGCGGCAAAGCGTTCGTCGGCTGGTGGATAGCGCAGTAGTTCTAGACGGAGCATAGGGCTCTCAAACCTTGCAGGGGCCTTGCGGCCCCTGCATTACGCTTGCACCGCCTCCACGAGTTCGCTCAGCGTGCGCGGTGCGGGAGCGAAGAACACGGCGCCGGTGTGCGCCGTCGAGAAATCGAGCAGGCGGTCGTGCATGCCTGGCGGATCGCCGAGGAACATGCGCTCCAGCATCTTCTGCGTCACCCACAGATGCCTGGAGTAGCCGATGAAGTAGGTGCCATATTCGCCCTGGCCGGGGCGGCCGAAGGGCATGTTGTCGCGCAGGATGTCGTGCTCGGTGCCGTCGTCGTCCACGATCGTGGCGAGGGTCTTGTGCGATTTCTGGCCGCTCGTCGCGTCGGGCAATTCGACATTGCTGACGATCTCCCGGCCGATGATCCGCTCTTGCTCGTCCTTGGCGAGCCGAGCCCACGGCTGCATTTGGTGCAGATACTTCTGCACCACCAAGTAGCTGCCGCCGGCGAACGCCTGATCTTCACTGCCGACCAGCGTCGAGGCGCCGATGTCGTGCCCGGTCGGGTTGGCCGTGCCATCGACAAAGCCAAGCAGGTCGCGGGAGTCGAAGTAGCGAAAACCGACCACCTCGTCGGCCACCGTCACGCTGCTGCCCAGTTGGTCCAGCAGCAGGCGCTCGAATTCAAAACAGAGGTCCTCGCGTTCGGCACGGATGTGAAAGAACAGGTCGCCGGGCGTGGCAGGCGCGGTGTGCTTGGCACCCTCGATGGGCACGAAGGGCCGTAGTTCCTTCGGGCGCTTCCCGGTCTGGAAACGGTCCCATAGCGCCGATCCCAGTGCAGTGATGCACGACAGCCGGCCGTTGAGATCGCGGAAGCCCACCGTTTTGATCAGGTCGTCCAGCCCGTCCAAGACGCCGGCGACCGCCTGAAGGGCCTCGTGGCCCTCGGCGACTGTCAACGTGAGAAACACCGCCGCGCGCGACAGCGGCGCATCGATGCTTTGCGAGTCAATTGGTACTCGATCCCAACCACTTCCAACCATTCGTGCCTCCAAAGACCATGTTAATTCATCATATTGCCAGAGATGGAAGCGCTATCACTGGCGCGCTAACAGGCGCGTGCCGCTGCAATTACCCGCACGCAGCCTCGGCGAGAGCGGGCTATGGGGTATTCGAGCAAGCCGCCCTGTCCCTGGCAACCAACATTGCCCTGTGCTCGAACCGCTCAGAAACAACATTGGCTCGTCCGTGGGGCCGCTGCAGATATGTCACGATCTCGTAGGGGCCGTCTGAAAGCGGTCGCATAGTGATCCCCCACGCATGGGCACGCTCAATGCGCGATTGCGCGGAGAGCCCCACTCCGTAGCCAGCGGTCACCCAAAGCGCCATCATCTCGAACGAAGTCACGTGCTGAATGCTCTGCTGGCTCAACGGAAGAAAGGACAGTCGCTGATCCAGCAGTAGGCAAGCCTCCGCCGGCCAGCGAAACACCGGATAGTCCAGAAGCTCGGCAAGCGTGATCTTCGCCTGGGCAACTAAGGGGGACCCCAGCGGCACTGCAACAGCCACGTTCTCCACCCAGAGCGGTTGGCTTTTCACGGCCGGAGCACCAGCGTTCCGAAGCGTCATTCCAGCGTCGTAGCGGCCTTCCTCAAGGCCCGTCAACAGATCATCGGCTGAGGTCTCAAAGAACGTGATGGTGACTTCTGGTTCCTCCGCGCGCTGTAGGGCAAGAAGCGTTGTGAGGCAAGAGGATGGCACTCCGGGCGCGATAGCAAGCCTGAAATGGGAAAACTGGCTGGTGGCGTCATGCATGAGGGCCCCCAATAAGCGATCTGTCCAGAAAGGCAAACCAGCGTTGCAGGAAAGAGTGAAGTTTAACGTCGTTATCTTTAACGTGGTTAATTGTGGCAGATTGTTTGACGCTTCTGCTAATGCAGAAATCAACAATTCAGCCAGGCCGTCCTTCTGGCACATCGACGTATGAATCCGAGTCGGCGTTAGCCTTCGGACAGGCCGTGCGCGCTGCGCGCGTCGCTCAAGGAGTCGCGCAAGACGAGTTCGCATCTCGGGCAAGCATTTCGCGTTCTCACATGGGTAAGATCGAGCGTGGTGAGCACGTGCCCACGCTTCCGCTCATACTGAAAATTTCTACGGCACTTGGAATAAGCGCGGCTGACCTGATGACGGCGACCGAACGCAATCTGCGTGCCGACACTGATCCCTGAGTGTCTAGCCTGCCAGGCTCCGTCAACCGTCCGAAGAGTCGCGAAGGCGAACGATAAATCGCTCCACCGAAGCCGATAAATTGCCGCCGTCGGGCCGAAGCAGGTAGGTGGTGATCACGGCAGAATCCATCGCCAAGGGGCGGATCACCACATCCGGCCGTTGGGAGATGGGAATCTTGGTCGCCGTCATGAAGCCGATGCCGTAGCCGGCGCCGACCAACGTGAGCATCATGTCCAGCGAGGACACTTCCTCGACAACATTCAGCTTGTGCTCCAACGTGTTGAGCAGCCGCTTGAGTTCGCGGCAATAGCCCTCGCATACCTGCGGGTCGCACAGGACAAGTGGATGGCCTTGAAGTTCTTGAAGTGGCACCTCCTTGTAGGTGAGCAATGAGTGACGAGCTGGCACCGCAATCACCAGCGGGTCGTGCCAGATTGGTTCGGCAGCGATACCGTCGCCGACATCGCCCGTGTGCGCGAACCCGATCATGAAGTCGCCCGAACGCAAGCCACGCACTTGCTCTGCCAGAGGCACTTCTGACAAGCGTATTTCGATCTCCGGCTCCTCGGCGCGGCAACGAGCCAGAAATGCCGACAGCCGTGGATCGATAGCCCCATCTGATACAGCGATGCGCAGGCTACCGCGCAAGCCCGATGCCACAGCCTTGGCATTTTCACGAGCCTGTTCCAGCACTGTGAATAGACGGCGAACATCTTGCAAGAAGACCGCGCCCGCCGCCGTTAGAACTGTTCCTCGTCGGTTTCGGTCGAAGAGCACTACGCCCAACTCGTCCTCAAGTTCCTTGATGGCTCGTGATAGCGGTGGTTGTTCGATATGCAGGCGCTCAGCCGCCCGCGTGAAATGTAGCTCCTCAGCAAGAACTACGAAGCAGCGAAGATGGCGCAGCTCCATAGGCCACCCTCCCGTTCCGACTTATCCAACACTGTGCTATCTCCCTATAGAAGTGACTGCCATTCTGGCGGCGGCGAGTTCGGCCACATCATTGGAAACTTCTGGCTGAATGAGCCAGGGCTGGGTTGACCGTGCGATGGCCCGAGGCAGGCACAACACCAGGCGAGCCTGTCAAGTCCGTGGGGTGATAAGGATCAGACGAAGGCTATCTCCAGCCACGCACGTCAATGGATGCCGTGCATCGTCCCCGTCTGACCCTTGGCCGATTGCGAACCAAGCGCTTGAACACGCTTGCGGTTGATCATCACCTGCGGATTGCTGAGGCTCTGCTCCTGGTCCGAGCCAAGGCAAGTACCCTGGGGCAGACGGCAAATGCCGGCGAAAATATTCGCCGGCTCCAGTTGCTGCCCGGAGACTGGCGGGACCAGAATGCCTCTCACCAGAAAGTGTGAGACATCCTGATGCTTAGCCCGCGCCGGATGCTTAATGCCGCACTGAACCATGCGGGTCGATGACGTACTTGTATGCAGAACCCGCGTCGAACTCTTTGTACGCGGCGGGCGCGTCTTCGAGCTTGATGAACTTAGTGTTCATCATCGGCGAAAGGTAAGGCATGCGATCGTTCAGTATCGCCCGCATTAACGCGTGGTTGTAGTTGGCCGTCGGAGATTGACCAGCCGACATTCGCGGCGACTTGATCCAGGCGTTGGACCATTCCAGATCCATATGGCCTTTCTTGGCTTTCGGGTCTTTCGAGATCGGGTTTGCGCAGTACACACCGACCGTACTGGTCATTCCGCCGAAGCGGACATATTTGAGCATTGCGTTGGTAACAGCGCTCTCCACGATCTTGTCAGCCTCCGCGCCAAACCCGCGGCAGTCCACACCAACATAGTCGATGACGCGATCCACCTCCCTGTGCCCGGTAATGCGTTCGAGATGCTCCTCGATCGGCACGCCGTCGGAAAGGTTGATGGTTTCCACGCCGTGTGGCTTGAGAAGGTCCAGCCGCTCTTGAATGTAATCGGCAACGATGATGGCGCCTGCACCCAGAAGTCTGGCGCAGGCGGCACCCGCTCTGCCGACCGGCCCGGCACCGAAGATCAGGATGTTTTCGCCGACGACGTAGGCCGGCGCGGCTGGCCAGTCTGGGCCAGCGAACCCATGGAAAGCTGTGGGTAATACGTCAGAGAGAAGGGTCAGGTCGCGGATTTTTTCCATGGCGGCATCCTTGTCAGGGAAGCGAAGGAGATTGAAATCCGCATACGGTACGAAGAGATAATCACCTTGCCCCCCCGTCCAGCCACCGAGGTTGAACCCGTAGGCTCCGCAGTCGATTTCGGGGTTGGTGTTCTCGCATACATCGGAGCGCATATGCTTGCAGTTGTAGCAACGCCCACACCCCACATTGAAGGGAACGGAAACGATGTCGCCCTTCTTCACGACTTCGACGTCTGATCCCACTTCGATCACTTCGCCGGTCATTTCATGGCCCATGGTCATTCCCTTGGGAACAGCAAACGAACCGCGATAAATGTGAAGGTCGCTGCCACAGATATTTGTGGTAACTATTTTGAGGATAGCGCCATGGGGTGCGCTTTTCCCTTGAGGGGTTATCAGCTCTGGAAATTTGAAGGTGTTGACCTTCATTTCCAAGGGCTTCTCGAAAGTCACGATTCGGTTACCGGTCGGAGTCATTTCGTCACCTCTGTGCGTTAATGTTTCCATCTTCTAAATCGAAGTGGGAAACGAAATTTACCGCTGTCAAGAAGAACGATCGTGGTATTGCCTAGCCGTTGGTCGCGTCTCCTTCTGCGGTCTTGACAGCATCGGATCAAGCTCAGAAGTGGTCAAACTGGAATAATCTATGTGCAGATAGGCACGATCTATCTACGCGGGATCGTCGAGCCGTGCTCGTCTCCTAGCCGGGAGAGGGCAACGATCATCGCTACATCGCGCCTCCTAGCTTGATCTAGGAACAGTCAGCTCGACCCAGCGAGACATGAGGAGGCCGCATGCAGCAGGTACTCCTGCCCCCCGAGTTGCCCCTGGACCTAGTGGCCTTCGATGGGTTGCTCAGCACGTGGCGCCTGTTAGCGGCGCACACGGCATGCCTGCAATCTTCGCCTGGTTGAAGCAATACAGAGTTGCTCTTCAAGACTCGCTATTTCAGGGGGCTTTGAGATGAGTCTGCTTTGGGCTGGAACCGACGATGGATCGATATAACGGATTGAAGAGTGGCGGCGAGTTCGGGGGTGTGCACCATTTCGAGCAATGCACGCGATGACGGTGCCTCGAACGCATTTTTCCCAGCAACGAATCCGACATTTGAGTGCGACATTGGTCCATTGATTGCGATTGCGTGGAGATTTGGAATGTGCGCGAGTTGGCCGGCGAGAGATTGCGGAAGAACTGCCGAATATTTTCCTGTCGCCACGTGTGCCGATAGCACGTCAATTGAATCAGTGCGAATAGTCTGCGCGGTACATTGCATCAGCCTATCTTGAATGGGTTCAGGTACTGCCGAGTTCAGCACGCAGAGTTGTCTATTGAGAACATGGTCCCACGTTGTGCTTCGGGGTTGCTGTGTTCTCGCGGCGTGAAAAAGGAAAATGCGTTCACGGTACAGAAGGTGAGTATCGAAGTCTTCCCCTGGGATATCCTCCAAATGCATGAGTGCGATATCCAAATTGTTTTCTCGAATCGCCTGTAGCAGGGAAGAAGCGCCGGAAACCAGAACTGATTGTTGAAGTAAGGGTGTTTTTTCAGCAAGGGCGATGCTTAATGTGGGCGCTACACCGGCAGTTCCTGGGAGTATCCCTAGCCGGAATTGCCCCTCTATACCTCGCCGTAGTGCGGAGAGTTCTCGCTCCAGCCCTTTGCAGTCGTCATACATCTGCTGAGCCCAAGACAGTACGCGCATCCCTTCAGAAGTGAGGCCGTCATAGCGTCGGCCATGACGCACGATCTCGACACCCATGTCTTCCTCCAATTGCTTAATGCCCGCGGAGAGTGTCGGCTGAGAAACATTGCAGCTTTTGGTCGCGTTGCCAAAATGGCCTTCACGGTGCAAAGCAAGCAAGTATTCAAAGTTTCTTACGATCATATATTTTCTTCTGATAAAGTTGATTGGATTTTATACTTTCACGAAAAACCCTGCGCACGCTTCGATCCGCGTCCAACCTTGGGCACGTAGCTGGCACGCATGAAAGGCTGCCGCGCGCAGTGTCCATACAGTAGGTTCGACTCGTCATCGACGGTCAGCACCACAACGCACGGGACAGCCAATAGCGCGAACACAGGTGCTTTGCGCTGTGGGCGAGTCGTCCTCATGTAGCTTAGCAGTTGGCGCGTTCTGGAAGGGAGTAAGCGTGAGTGGTGAGGCACGCAACCGCAAAAGGCGGTGCTAAGCTCTTGAGCTGTTCGGGTCGTGGCCGTTGAAGCGGCGAGAGAATGGAGCCTGCCATGGCCGTTGTGGCGCAGCTAGTACACCATGCCCCCAGCGTTTCCTTAGCTGCGATTGACGGGCATGCCTGGCGGTAGCTCAATAACAGCCATTTATGGATGAAGGAACGAGGGGAATAAGGCAGATGAAGATATTCACGATTGGATTCACTAAGACCTCCGCGCGGTCCTTCTTCACCAAGTTAAGTGCTTCTGGTGCCAAGCGCCTTGTCGATGTTCGCCTGAATAATGTTTCGCAATTGGCCGGATTCGCTAAACGCGAGGATCTTCGATATTTTTCCGAGGCGTTGTGTGGGATGGAATATGAACATCTACCAGCACTTGCTCCAACCAAAGACATGTTCGAGGAATATAAAATAAAAGGGGGAGATTGGGATATCTACGCCAGTAAATTTCTGGATTTAATGTCGTCCCGAAAGATTGAGTCAATCGATAAAGAAAAGATTGATAACAGTTGCCTGCTTTGCAGCGAAGACAAGCCCCATCACTGCCATCGGAGGCTAGTGGCCGAGTACCTTGCAGGCAAATGGCCGAATGTTGAGATCGTGCATCTTTAGAGGGGCGACGTAGCTCCCAATGTCATCAACTTAAGCCCCCAGCCCTGGCCGGGGCAAGAAATCCCGGGGCTTGGACGCGCGGTTGCAGCAGTGCCTTCACTGGTTTTGCTCCCCAGTTCAGCGCATGTGCGACCCAGACGCCAGCTTAATGGATGCCGGTTCGCCTCGGCGGGCGGGATTTCTCGTTTTCCGGGCGAGCGCGTGCCGGCCGCTGTCTGGCCAGCTTTTTTGCGGTGCAGTTCGGGTGCTGCTTGTTCTTAGCGCGTCGGTTTGTAGCCCTCGCAGCCGCGACTGGCCAGGCGCATACGCTGGCGCGGGAAGCTGCGGCCCGGGCGCACAGCGCTGAGGCTGTTGGCCATCAACTCCATCACGTTGGCCAGCCCCTGCACACCGGGGCGTACCAGCAGGTCGACCAGGGTGTTCTTGAGGCGTGACACCCCTTGGGTGAAGTTGACCTTCCAGCGCAGCTTGCGGCCTTTGTGGCGCTGCTCGATGACCGGTTGCAGCAGATGTTGCATCAGCAGCGCTAGGTTTTTCAGCAGTTGCCCGGCATGAAAGTCCTGCTTCACGGCCGTCACGCTACGGCCGCTAAAGTTGTCGAGGCAGAGGGTCTGCTTGAGGCGGCGGTAGTCCGTTTCGATGCCCCAGCGGCGGTGGTAAAGATCCGCGAACACCTCGGCCGGGAAGGCCTGTCGATCCAGCAGGGAGGTCAGCAGCACTTCGCTTTCACCGCTGGCTAGCTCGACCCGGATCAGGCGCAATTCGACCCGGCCCGCGGGATCGACGCCGGCCTCGGTACAGAACAGGCGCGCCTCGGGATGACTGGCAGAGAAGAACTGCGTGTCTTCTGTCTGCCCCGAGCGGAGAAACTGTTTGACCTGCGCGTTGTAGCCACACGGCAGGCGCATCAGGAAATGTCGCCGGTGCTGCTCGAACAGCGCAAACAGCCAGTGTCCGGGGTAGCCGCGATCAAACAACGTCAGGCTGTCAGCGGGCAGATGCTCGAGGTGCAGATGGGCGCAATCGCGCTCGCCGACTGCGGATGGCACGATCAGGCTGTGTAGCGTCTGGCCGTCGGCGACGTCGTAGAGCATGGACAGACGGGCAACGGGAAACTCGCTATGGCAGCCGAAAAAGCGCGTCATGACCGACTCCAGCGGTAAATGGACGGTCGAGCCGTCCACGGCGAGTACCCGTAACCCGCGCCACGTCTGGCGCAGCCCGAGGCTGTCGAGCTGTTGCTGAAGGGTTTGGTTGAGGCTCTCGAAGACCTCGGGCTTGAGCTTGCCGCGCGCCTTGCTGAAGGCCTGCGCGGTGACCACCTGGGTCTCGGCCGAGGCCTGGTTGAGCACGCGATAGAACTGATCGAGCTCGGTTTGCAGGGCGGTGCGTGGCTGATTGAGCAAAAACAGGACGAGGTTCTTGAAGGTCAGTTGGCGTCGGCGGGTAAAGTCGTGAGGGCGCTGGCGGTGGGTATCGATGAAGTCGGGACAATCGAGCTGACTGGTTATTTTTTGTACAATTTTCAAGCCAGGGTTTGCTGGGCGGTGTCAAACGGTGTGGAATGAGGGGCCAAAAGGGTTTCTCCTATGCGCTGAATTTAGCGCTAATTATATGATATTTATAGGAAAAATTCCTTAAGTTGATGACATTGACGTAGCTCCACGTTTCCAACGCCTCGTCTGGAGGGCTGAGAGAGACAAAGGCGCGTATCGGCGGGAGCCGGCGCCACACATTGGGCGTACAGAGCAACCTCGCCCGCCACGGCTCGATGTCAGCGCTCAACGAGGCGAGTGGCTCCAGGTGCATTGGCAGACGGGCCGCTGGCTGACGTCGTGGCGATCGGCGGATATGCACTGGGAAGCCCGCCCATGTGCTGGGCTATCATGTTGGCGACGCCTACGCCCAGGTGGGGCGCGGCAGGATCGCCGTCATTTACACCCCAGTTTGGTACTGCTATAGGTCTTCTGGAATAGCCGATACATCAGGACAAATTGAAGTAGCTCAATTAGGAGATATCTAATGTCAACCGGTATGTTTATTCTGCACTCCAACTATACGCCGGCGGGGGACCAGCCAGAGGCGATAGCGCGCCTGCTGTCGGACATAGAAGAAGGTGCGACGCACCAGACGCTGAAAGGTATCACCGGCTCAGGTAAGACCTTCACCATGGCCAATGTGATTCATCGTCTGAAGCGGCCTACGTTGATCTTGGCTCCTAACAAGACGTTGACCGCGCAGCTTTATGGTGAAATGAAGCACTTCTTTCCTGAGAACGCGGTCGAGTACTTCGTTTCCTACTACGATTATTTTCAGCCCGAAATCTATATGCCGGGCACCGATCGTTTCATTCCAAAGGACTCGGCCATCAATGACCACCTTGAGCGCCTGCGCCTGTCCACGACCAAATCCTTGATTGAGCGTCGTGACGTGATCGTCGTCGCTTCGGTGTCTTCAATCTACGGCCTGGGTGATCCAGATGCATACCGAGCGCTACAGATCGCTCTGTCCCCTGGGGTCAAACTAAACCAGAGAGAGCTAATTCGTCGCTTGGCTTTGCTGCAATATGATCGCACGGAGCGCACTCTCAAGCGTGCAACGTTCCGCGTCCAAGGTGATGTGATTGACATTTTCCCCGCTGATTCCGAGTACAGGGCGGTTCGGGTGGAACTGTTGGATGACACTGTTGCGTCTGTCCAATGGATGGACCCTGTTACCGGCAAGACGTTGGGAGAGATAGACCATTATTTGGTTTCGCCAAAAACGCTTTTCGCGCCGCCCACGAACAAAATAGATTCTGCATCCAAAAAGATACTCGCTGATATGGAAGAGCGGGTTGCCGAGCTGAACAGGAATAATCGCTTGGTCGAGGCAATCAGGCTGTACGAGCGGATCACGCATGACGTGGAAATGATGCGCGAGGTCGGCTATTGCTCGGGGATGGAGAATTATTCCTGCTACTTCAGCGACCGAGACGCAGCTTCTCCTCCGATCACGTTGCTGGATTATTTGCCGAAAGACGGGCTGCTGTTCGTCGATGAATCTCATGTCATGGTGCCACAGATATCCGCAATGTACCGGGGGGATCAGGCGCGCAAGGACACGCTGATCGATTACGGGTTCCGTTTGCCTTCATCGAAGAACAACCGGCCATTGAACTTTGACGAGTTCGAGAAGGTCAAGCCTCAGACCATCTTTGTTTCCGCTACTCCGGGCGACTACGAGCTGAGGGTGTCGAAAGGCAGGGTTGTCGAACAGGTTATCAGGCCAACGGGACTGCTTGACCCCAAGGTTGAAGTGCGGAAAGCGGATGGATACATAGATGACCTGCTTGCCGAAATATCGAAGTGCGTGAAGAGAAAGAATCGAGTGCTTGTGACTACGCTGACGAAGGTCAGTGCAGAAGAGCTAACGGATTTCTTGACGGACAACGGGATTCGAGCGCGCTACATGCATTCGGACATAAAAGCGGAGGATCGTGTTGAGATCATCAATGGCCTGCGCGCAGGAGAGTTCGATGTTTTGATTGGGATTAGTCTTTTGCGCGAAGGGCTGGATATTCCAGAGGCATCATTGGTTGCCATTCTCGATGCAGACCGTGCAGGGTTCTTGCGTTCGGCCCATGCGCTCATTCAGATGATCGGTCGAGTCGCTCGGAATGAAAACGGCAAGGCGATCTTGTACGCCGACGCGGTGACGCCGGCGATGAAGCAGGCGATCGATGAGACCAATAGGCGCAGGCAGCTTCAAATTGCCTTTAACGAGGAAAATGGGATTTCTCCAGCCTCGTCTGTGCGAAAACTAGCAGGGGAAGAGACGAATACGGAGGAGCCCACCGTTCATTCCGAGGCTTTCTGCGAGAACTTGTCCGACCTTTGCGATCAGATCACTGCCAAGGAACAGCAGCTACTCGAATTTACCGATACCGGTGACGAGCAGCGCGTCGAAGACATTCGTCGTCAGTTGGATGGGTTGTACCGGCAATTCATTTACATCTAATCGTTCGCCGGCATTGGGTTGCATGGCCGACCGATCTGCATCTGGGGCAAGCGGGCAGACGGTCGGTTCATCATTCAACCGGAGGGGTGAGCCGCCGAGGCTCAGTGCCCCGCTTTCCAAGATGTGTGCCCTACAGCGTCTTGCGACGTGTCAGCGCAAAGCTGGCAACGATCCAACGGCGACCAGCATTTCATCAAATACCGCTCGAACCCTTCCCGGAATGGGGCCACGCTGAGGCCGATAGACGTACAACCCCCATGCCGGAGGTTCTTCGTTCTCCAGCACTCGCACGAGCTTCCCGCTGGCAATGTAGGGGGCGGCCATGTAGTCCGCCAGTTGCGCGAACGCGATCCCGGCCAGCGCCGCTCCCATTTCCATGTCGGCATTGTCGGCGACGAGAGTGGGTGCGGTAGGTGTCCACTGGCGTCCCGCCTTGAAGTGCCAAGGCCAGGGACGGCCGGTATTGATATCCAAGGCCACGGTAACTGGCAGGCTGCTTAGCGCATCGATGTTTGCAGGTACGCCCACTTTCTTGATCAGGCGCGGAGCGGCAACGATGGGGAGTCTCATGTCGGCGGCCTTGCGTGCGACGAAGCGGCTATCGCGCATGAATCCGACCCTGATCCCGACGTCAATCCCTTCGTCAACCGTATTGCTGATGCGATCGGACAGGCGCACATCCAGCGTGATGCCGGGATGACGCGCGGCCACGCGCTCCAGTGCCGGTAGCACCGCTCTGGTGCCCAAGCTGTGCGGTGCGGTGATGCGAACCGTACCGGACAGAGAGGCCTGCTGGTCGGAGCTAGGCGTTCGCCACAGATCCTCGAACCGCTCCAATGCGGGGCGCACTTGGTCTAGCAGCCCTTCGCCGAAGGCGGTGATGCGCACCTGGCGCGTGCTTCGATGAAACAACACCTCGCCGTAGTGTTGCTCCAGTTGCTGGATGGCACGGGTTACACCTTGCGGAGAAGTCCCCAGCCGGACGGCCGCATCGCGAAAACTGCTGCTTTCGGCCGCCACCCGAAAGATGCGCAGTAGTTCCATTTCTTTGTTCATGACGCACGCCTCATGGCCGGTTTCGCTGCTCGTTAATTGTTCCAGATTGTGGAATTATAAAATCGCAACAATTCCATATACAAGGAGAGCGCGGTTGCCCAGACTGACAACACCCCGGAATGCTCCGCTCCGAACAACCCAACAAGGAACGCGAATGAACGCTGCGACTCTCATCACTGCCTACTACGACGCCTTCAACCGCGGCGACCGCGAGGCCATGCTGTCAATGTTGACCGATGACGTCGCGCACGACTTGAACCAGGGCGCTCGTGAGGTCGGTCGCGAAGCCTTCCGCGCCTTCCTGCAGCGCATGGACCGCTGCTATGGCGAGCAACTGCGCGGGATCGTGGTGATGGTCAGCGCCGACGGCCTGCGTGCAGGCGCGGAGTACGTGGTGCATGGCGAATACAAGGTGACGGACGACGGGCTGCCGGAAGCCCAGGGCCAGCGCTACGTGCTGCCGGGCGGCGCGTTCTTCGAGATCCGCGATGGCAAGATCGCTCGTGTCACCAACTACTACAACCTCGGCGACTGGATCGCACAGGTTGGAGGGGACGCCTGAAATGACCAGCGACGTGCAGGTGCTGGTTCGTCGTGGCCCGGACATTGCCGAATGGTTCGATGCCGTGGCAGGCCTGCGGGCGAGCGTCTTCCGCAGCTTTCCTTACCTGTACGAGGGCGACACCGAATACGAGAAGCACTACCTCGCCATGTACGCCCGTTCGGCAGACAGCCTGCTGGTACTCGCGCTCGCTGATGATGTGGTCGTGGGTGCGTCCACGGGGTTGCCGCTCGGCGATGCGGAGCCGGCCTTCCATGTGCCGTTCGCCGATCGAGGAATCCCGGTGGAGGCAGTGTTTTACTGTGGCGAATCAGTCCTGCTCCCGGCCTTCCGGGGCCTTGGCCTGGGCCATCGCTTCTTTGACGAGCGCGAAGCGCATGCCCGTTCGTTGGGCGGCATGCAGTGGGCATCGTTCGCGTCGGTGGATCGTGCAGACGACGATCTCCGGCGTCCTTCCAACTACCGCAGTAATGACCCCTTCTGGACCCGTCGCGGCTACGTGCGGCAGTCGGACATGAAGGTTACGCTGCCCTGGAAGCAGGTGGGTGAGCCGAGCGAAACCGAGCAGACGCTCACGATGTGGCTGCACTCCCTGGAGAACGCGAAATGAAAGTAGCAGTTGCGAAATACTCAGTGGGTCAGCCCGCGGGCTTCGAGGCATTTGCTGCGCGGCAGCGGCTGGTTCTGGAGGAGGCGCGCCGTGGCGGGGCGGAACTGGCCGTGTTGCCCGAGTATCTATCCCTCGAACTGGCTGCAACGTTCGAGCCTGGCATCCGCCATGATTTCAACGCCTCTCTGGCCGCGCTGCAGGCCTTGCAGCCTGCGTGGCTGGCACTGTATGCCGACCTGTCGCGCGAGTTGTGCATGACCATTCAGGCCGGTACGTTTTTGACCCAGGTTGGATTGGACCGCTACCGCAACCGGGCTTGGTGGTTTGCGCCTGACGGCACACGCGACTACCAAGACAAATTGCAGTTGACGGGGTTCGAGAAAGACGCCGGCGTCATCGAGGGTGGCGACGAACTGAAGGTGTTCGATTTGAAAGGCGTGCGTGCCGGCATCGCTGTTTGCTATGACAGTGAGTTTCCATTGCCCGTGCGAGCCCAGCGAGAGGCGGGAGTGCGCCTGCTGCTGGTCCCGAGCTGTACCGACACCCAAGCAGGTGCAACCCGGGTCCGTGTGGGCTGCATGGCGCGGGCACTGGAGAACCGAATGTTCATCGCGCAGGCCGTGACGACCGGAGCTGCTGACTGGAGCCCGGCGCTGGACACGAATACTGGCGAGGCCACGATCTATGCACCCATGGATCGCGGATTCCCGGAGGATGGCATTCTCGCGACGACTTGCGGCACGCAGACATGGGCGATTGCTGATCTGGACGTTGAAGCCCTCGAACGAAACCAGGAACAGGCCCAGGTTGCGGTCGATCGTGACTGGGACGGCCAGATGTTGCCTGCACTGAGGAAGGCTCGGTACTCGGGTCGTCAGGTCGCCTAGCCGGTCTCATCTTGATAGCTTCAGCTCGATGAGTTGGCTTAGATAGGCCATATCTATCTGCGCATAGATTTTTCCAGTTTGACCGGTTTTGAACTTGCCCCGATGCTGTCGATACATGCAAGAAATATTCATTGATTTGAATGTTTTGCGCTTCTTGGGAACAAATCTGTACTAGCCTGTAATAGTGCTCGAAGAGCACAGAATTTGTGGCGAAGTTCGGCCGCATATACTATGGTGGAGTATTGTATAATGCGGCGGTGTACCCAAGTAGAGAGGTGTTCGATGCCACACAGCCCGGAAGAAAAGAAGCAAGCCCTGACGCGCATCCGGCGCATCAAAGGTCAGGTAGCGACTCTTGAGCAAGCGCTCGATGCAGGTGCGGAATGCCCTGCAATTCTTCAGCAGCTTGCGGCCGTTCGTGGGGCAGTCAACGGATTGATGGCAACCGTTCTGGAGAGCTATCTGCGGGAAGAGTTTCCCAGTAGCGAAATCAGGAGCGATTCGCAGAACAAGTCCATTGACGAGACCATCTCTATCGTCCGCTCCTATCTGCGGTAGAGGCACCAGGGTGCCCTCGGTGAGGGCAAATTTAGTTAGCTAGTAAAGGAAGCGACATCATGAAATCACGTGCAGCAGTTGCCTTCGGGCCAGGAAAGCCGCTGGAAATCGTCGAGATCGACGTCGAGCCGCCGCGCAAGGGCGAGGTGCTCATCAAGATCACGAACACCGGCGTTTGCCATACCGACGCCTTCACCCTGTCGGGCGACGACCCCGAAGGTCTCTTCCCGGTCGTGCTGGGTCATGAAGGTGCGGGTATCGTCGTGGAGGTGGGTGAAGGTGTGACCAGCGTGAAGCCTGGCGATCACGTCATTCCCCTCTATACCGCCGAGTGCGGCGAGTGCCTGTTCTGCAAGTCCGGCAAGACCAACCTGTGTGTCGCGGTGCGCGCCACCCAGGGCAAGGGCGTGATGCCCGATGGCACCACCCGCTTCAGCTACAACGGCCAGCCGATCTACCACTACATGGGCTGCTCGACCTTCAGCGAATACACGGTGGTGGCCGAAGTCTCGCTGGCCAAGATCAACCCGGACGCCAATCCCGAGCATGTCTGCCTGCTGGGTTGCGGTGTGACCACCGGCATCGGCGCTGTTCACAACACGGCCAAGGTTCAGCCGGGTGACTCTGTGGCCATCTTCGGCCTCGGCGGCATCGGGCTCGCTGCGATTCAGGGGGCACGCCAGGCCAAGGCAGGTCGCATCATCGCCATCGACACCAATCCAGCGAAGTTCGAGCTGGCTCGTACCTTCGGCGCGACCGAATGCCTCAACCCGAAGGACTTCGACAAGCCGATTCACGAGGTTCTCATCGAGATGACCGGTTGGGGTGTCGATCACACCTTCGAGTGCATCGGCAACGTCAACGTGATGCGCTCGGCACTAGAAGCAGCACATCGTGGCTGGGGCCAGTCGATCGTCATCGGCGTGGCTGGTGCAGGCAAGGAAATTTCGACGCGCCCGTTCCAGTTGATCACCGGTCGCACCTGGAAGGGCTCGGCTTTCGGCGGGGTCAAGGGCCGCACTCAACTTCCCGGCATGGTGGAGGACGCAATGAAAGGCGAGATCGATCTCGCCCCGTTCGTCACCCACACCATGGGCCTCGACGACATCAACAAGGCCTTCGACCTGATGCATGAAGGCAAGTCGATTCGCACGGTGATCCACTACTGACCGCCCACTACCCATTCAACACCAACCACCAAGGAAATTAATCATGTCCACTCCTGTCATTTCTGGCGATGGCATCTTTTCGCACATTTTTATCGGCGCTGCCGACCTTCAGAAGTCGGTCGCGTTCTACGACGCCGCTCTGGGTGCTCTTGGCATCAAGAACCTCGGTCCTTTCAACAACGGATGGGTACTTTTCGGTCGCGAAAAGCCGGCTTTCATCATCGCCCGTCCGGGCAATGGTGAAGCGCCCTCCAGCAACGGCGTGACGATCGGCTTTGCGGCCGCCACTCCCGCCGAAGTGGATGCCTTCCATGCTGCCGGCCTTGCCGCAGGCGGCACCGACGAGGGCCAGCCTGGCGCACGTGGTCACCTGCCGGGTGCCTATGCGGCCTACCTGCGTGATCCGGCGGGCAACAAGGTCTGCTCGTACACCTTCGTCTGAAAGCAAGGAAGCTGAGGGCGTTCTGAAAGGGCCAGCACAAGCCTCTATACGGCGAGCCTATTAGACGGACCGTGTAGAGCGGTGCCTGCTCATGAAGATCGGCCCGCAGCCATGTGCGAAACGCATGGCTGCGGGCATTTGCTTTGAAGCGTGTTTTTCAACCAATGAGAAATGAGGTCGTTATGCAAGAGCCGGCC
Organism: Cupriavidus sp. GW822-FHT06G04; assembly: GCF_058799075.1. NCBI lineage: Bacteria > Pseudomonadati > Pseudomonadota > Betaproteobacteria > Burkholderiales > Burkholderiaceae > Cupriavidus > Cupriavidus sp. GW822-FHT06G04. The sequence continues at coordinate 48,569 of NZ_JBXALD010000007.1, forward strand.
AACATCAATGCGACGACCGTACAACCCGCCCCGACCGCCACCGTGTACGGCATGCCGGCCTATGCCGATCGTGCTGCGGCCGTGGGTGAAGTGCATGCGCGCCCGCATCTGTTGATTCAGGCCCCCCGCGGCATATTGCAGCTCGCTTTCATGACCGAAGGCGATCAGGCCAGGGATCAGATGGCGATGAGTGAGTTGTCTCATCGCTTCGGCGTTGCCGAGCCCGACCACGCTACGCCGCTTCACGGCATGACATGGGATGAGGGAGACCTGCACTGTGAAAAGCACACCGAGTTCTCAACGTATCTCTGGTGCGCTTCGCTGGATTCCGAGACGGGAGAGCCGTGCGGCGAAAATCCGTTCAAGCATGGATTTGTTCCTCCCGGCCCGGTCGTATCCGGCATCCGTTTGAGACTTCTTCCATGGACGCCGGAAACGGAGAAGGAGGCCGATCGCTTCGATCCTGCCAGCCTGTGCTACTCGCTGGTGGAGAACGGCTCTGCCGCCATCCTCACCGACTTCCGACAGGATGAGGATGGCCTGACGCAGATCCTCGTCCTTGCCCGCGATTTGACCCCGGCGCGGGCGGGTGCGCTGGCTCAACGTCTGCTGGAGATCGAGACCTACCGTACCTTGGCGTTGCTGTCCTTGCCGTTGACGCGGTCGATGACGTCGGAGCTGCGGCGCATGGAGTCGCGCCTTGCGGCGATCACCGACGAGATGTGTACGAGCTTGGTGGAACGGCGCGACAGCGACGTGCTGCTGTCCGAATTGACCGGCCTGGCTGCCGAACTGGAAGCTGGCGTTGCGGCGAATCTCTATCGCTTCGGCGCCAGTCGTGCCTACTACGAGATCGTCGAGGAAAGGCTGGCAGCGCTTTCGGAAGAGGCCGTATCCGGGTACTGCACCTGGGCGGATTTCCTGCAGCGTCGCATCGCTCCCGCCATGCGGACATGCCAATCCGTAAAGGAGCGCCAGACCAAGCTCTCCGACAAGCTGACCCGGGCCATCGCGTTGCTGCGTTCCTGGATCGACGTCGAGCTTGAACGCCAGAACCGCGATCTGCTTGCGTCGATGAACAACCGGGCCAAGATGCAATTGCGCCTTCAGCAAACCGTCGAAGGCCTGTCGGTCGCGGCAATTTCTTATTACGTCGTGAGTCTTCTCGGCTATTTGCTCAAGGGCATTCCGATGGTTCACGACAGCGTGGCGCCGGTGATGGCGGTTCTGGTGCCTGCGGTGATGCTGACGATCTGGTGGATCGTGCGCAGGATCAGACACGCCCACGGCGACACGGCAGCGGAAGAGAAATCTTCCTGACGAGCTGCCGTCCTGGCGCGCGAGAGCTGCGCCGTTCCTTTGAACATAGGAGAACTACATGGAACGCATCGAACATCACGCCAGCTTTGATGGTTGGCAGGACGTTTATCAGCATGAATCCACGACGCTCGGTTGCACGATGAAGGTCGGCGTCTATCTGCCTCCGCAGGCACAGCACGGCAAGGTGCCGGTGCTGTACTGGCTTTCAGGCCTCACCTGCACCGAGCAGAACTTCATCACCAAGGCCGCCGTCCAGCGCTACGCGGCCGAACATGGCATTGCCGTCGTCGCGCCCGATAGCAGTGCTCGCGGCGAAGGCGTTGCCGACGATCCTGCCTATGACCTCGGACAGGGGGCGGGTTTCTACGTCAACGCCACACAGGAACCCTGGGCTGCGAATCATCGGATGTACGACTACGTCGTGCAGGAATTGCCGGCGCTGATCGAGGCCCACTTTCCCGTGACAGCGGAGCGGAGCATCAGCGGCCATTCCATGGGAGGACACGGCGCTCTGGTCATCGCCCTGCGCAACCCGGGCCGTTATCGAAGCGTCTCGGCCTTCTCGCCCATCGTCGCCCCCACCCAGGTTCCCTGGGGGCACAAGGCCTTCGAGGCGTACCTGGGCAGCGATCGGGAAGTGTGGAAGCAGTACGACACCGTGGAGCTGATTCGCACCGTGCAGGAGCGTTTGCCGTTGCTGGTTGATCAGGGCTTGGGCGACGAGTTCCTGGAGAGCCAGCTTCAGCCCGACCTGCTGCGCAAAGCCTGCGACGAGACGGGGCACCCGCTCACGTTGAATCTGCGCCCAGGCTACGACCACAGCTACTACTTCATTGCCAGCTTCATTGGCGAGCATATGGCACACCACGCATCGGCGCTGAAACGCTGAGAGAGGAGATCAGGTCATGACAAAGACCTCCAAAAACCGACATCACGTCGTCATTATCGGAGCGGGCTTCGGCGGGATCGAGGTTGCCAACCAGCTTGCTGGTGTCGAGGTCGATGTGACGATCATCGATCGGCGCAATCATCACCTGTTCCAACCCTTGCTTTACCAGGTCGCAGGTGCGTCACTTTCGACATCCGAGATCGCCTGGCCTATTCGCTATCTCTTCCGAAATCGCCCGGAAGTGAACACCTTGATGGCGGAAGTGGAAGGTATCGACCAGGACGCGCGTCAGGTCATTCTCAACAATGGAATGCGGCAAACCTACGACACGCTCGTGCTCGCGACAGGTGCTACCCATGCCTACTTCGGACACGACGAATGGGGGGCTTTCGCGCCGGGGTTGAAGACGCTGGAAGATGCCACGACCATTCGGGGCCGAATCCTCGCGGCTTTCGAGGAAGCTGAGCGCACGAGCGATCCTCAGCAGCGTGCCGCGCTGCAGACGTTCGTCATCATCGGTGGTGGTCCCACCGGGGTTGAATTGGCCGGAACCATCGCCGAGCTGGCACGAGACACGCTGGCGCGTGACTTCCGCTCGATCGACCCGAGCACATCGCGGGTTGTACTGATCGAGGCTGGCCCGCGTCTGTTGTCGGTCTTTCCAGAGGATCTTTCGGCCTATACGCGCCAGGCACTCGAAAAACTCGGGGTCGAGGTCGTGCTGGGTACTCCGGTCACCGAATGCTCGGCCGACGGCGTGGTGTATGGCGGCAAGCCCCTTTCGGCCAAGACCATCGTCTGGGCCGCCGGAGTCCAGGCGTCTCCCGCGGCTCGCTGGTTGGGCGCTGCGTCTGATCGTGCTGGTCGAGTGGTCGTTGGCCCTGACCTGACGGTGGCCGGTCGCCCGGAGGTCTTCGCCATCGGCGATACAGCCTCGTGCACCATGGCCGATGGGAAGCCCGTGCCGGGCATCGCCCCGGCCGCCAAACAGCAAGGGAAGTACGTCGCTAACCTGATTGGACGGCGTTTGAAGGGCAAGCCCGCTGACGGGCCTTTCAAATACCGGCATCAGGGGAACCTGGCCACCATCGGCCGCAGCCTGGCGGTGATTGACATGGGGCGGGTGAAGCTGCGTGGTGCCTTTGCGTGGTGGATCTGGAAGCTGGCGCACATCTACTTTCTGATCGGCACGCGAAATCGTCTCAGTGTCGCTTTGAGCTGGGTATGGAACCACAGCATCGGCTACCGCGGCTCTCGCATCATCATGCATGCGATTGCCGACAAAGAGCCCACGGCGTTGGATAAATCCGGCTCTCTGGATTGAGGTGCCCACCTTATCGGAACGTCAACTATCAGAAATGCCAGGGAGAGGAACTTGACCGATCTATTCACGACAAAGCCCAAGCCTCCCTTGGCCGAACTCCTGCGGCCCAAGACGCTGGACGAATTCGTCGGGCAACGGCACTTGCTCGGCCCCGGCAAGCCGCTGCGTCTCGCGTTCGAGGCGGGCAAGTTGCACTCGTTCATCCTCTGGGGGCCGCCAGGCGTGGGCAAGACCACCCTAGGGCGCCTGGCCGCCAGTGCGACCGACAGCCGATTCATCGCCATCTCGGCCGTGCTGGCCGGGGTGAAGGACATCCGGCAAGCCATCGACGAGGCCCAGGCCGAACTGGACAACCATGGTCGATCGACGGTGCTTTTCGTCGATGAGATCCATCGCTTCAACAAGGCGCAGCAGGATGCCCTGCTGCCCCATGTCGAGTCGGGGCTCCTGACCCTGGTGGGGGGGACGACCGAGCATCCGGGGTTGGCGGTCAATTCCGCACTGCTCTCGCGCGCGCAGGTCTATACCCTCGAACCGCTGTCCAGCGACGAACTGAACCAACTCTACGAACGCGCACTGCCGCATCTCCAGGGCGTCACGTTGGACGCGGACGCGCTGGATCTGCTCAAGGGCTTTGCCGATGGCGATGGCAGGCGCTTCCTCAATCTGCTTGAGCAGGTGACGAATGCGGCGTCGGGCGCTGGCAAGACCGTGGTCGATGGCCAGTCCGCCAAGCTGTCCACCAGTCCATCGCTGCGCAGGTTCGACAAGGGCGGTGACGAGTTCTACTGGCAGCTCTCAGCCTTCCACAAGTCGCTACGGGGCTCCGACCCTGATGCGGCCCTGTATTGGCTGGCCCGCATCCTTGACGGTAGCGGCGACGTCAGCCAGGTGACCCGCCGCATGGTGGTAGTGGCCAGCGAAGACATCGGCAATGCCGACCCGCAGGCGCTGCAACTGGCGCTCAATGCCGCGCTGGCTTATGAGAGGCTGGGTTCCCCCGAAGGCGAAATACCGATTGCCCACGCGGCGACCTACCTTGCTGCCGCCCCCAAGTCGAACGCTGCCTATGCCGCCTGGAACAAGGCGAAGACCTTCGTCAAGAACAGCGGCTCCCTGCCTGTGCCTCTCCATCTTCGCAATGCGCCGACGAAGCTGATGCAGCAGATGGGGTATCACGAAGGCTACCGCTACGCTCCTGACGAGCCCAACGGCTACGCCGCTGGGCAAAGCTACTTTCCCGAGGGCGTGGCGCGGCCGGGCTGGTATCAGCCAACGGACAGAGGTGTTGAGCGCAGGCTGGGAGAATGGCTTACTTGGCTGCGCTCGCTGGATGATGGGACGCTGCCAGAGGCGGACGCCTGACCGGTCGCCTCCGAAACCTGCCCATCGTGATCTCACAAACTACAGGATAAGCACATGCCAGCCTCTTCTTTTGGTGAGTCCTCGGCGCATATCAGACGGAGACGCGTTGCCCACTATCTACGCACGGAGTCTGGCGCTGCGGTGCTGCTGGTGATCGTCACGGTTGTGGCGCTCGTGTGGGCGAACTCGCCGCTATCTAACGCCTATTTCGAGTTGTGGCACCTAGACGTCGGGTTCAACTTCGGGCCACTGCGCCTACACATGGATCTGCATCACTGGGTCAACGACGGCCTGATGGTCGTCTTCTTCTTCCTGATCGGACTGGAGGTGCGTCAGGAGTTCGCCCACGGATCGCTCCGTGACCGCAGCCGTGCCCGCCTCGCCCTGATCGCGGGGGTCACGGGAGTCGTGCTTCCCGCGCTGGTGTATGTCCTGATCGTGAAACTAGCCGGAAGTGAGGGCCTGCACGGGTGGGGTGCGGTGGTCGGCACCGATACGGCGTTCATGCTGGGCACCTTGGCGATCGTCGGCCCGCGGCTATCGGGTCAGTTGCGCGTGTTCCTGCTCACCCTGACCGTGGTCGATGACTTCCTCGCAGTGTCCATCATCGGCATCGTCTATAGCGAGGAGATCCGGATCGTCCCGTTGCTTATCGCCCTCGCCAGCCTCGTTGGATTGTGGTTGTTGGGGCGCACCCGCCAGTGGCGGGCGACGCCGTATGTGTTGATCGTGATCGTGCTGTGGTTCGCAACCGTGTATTCCGGCATCCATGCCTCCCTCGCCGGGATGGCCGCGGGGCTGCTGATCCCCGCCTATGCGACGCAACGTCACGGGGTCGTTGCGGCAAGACAGTTGTTCCGTGACTTCTGGCAGTCGCCGAGTGCCGCATCGGCCCGCGCGGTGGACTGCGGGCTGTCCCGGGGTATCTCGGTGAACGAGCGATTGCACGAGTTCCTGCGGCTGCCGACGGCGCTGCTGATCGTGCCGATCTTCGCCTTGGCGAACGCCGGGGTGGACGTGCGTGGCGGGCTGCTCGCCGAGGCCTTTGGCTCGCCAGTCACGTGGGGCGTCATCGCAGGGCTCGTGCTCGGCAAGCTCTTGGGCATCGGGCTCACCACGCTCGTCGCCGTCCGTCTCGGCCTGGGCCGGCTGCCCGAGGGCGTCGGGGTGGGGAGCGTGTTCGGTGGGGCGGCGCTGTCCGGGATCGGCTTCACCGTGTCGCTGCTGATCATCGGGCTCGCGTTCGGCACGACCTCCGACCTGGGCCGCCAGGCGACGGTCGGCGTGCTCGTGTCGATGGTGTTCGCCACGTTGCTCGGGTGGCTGATCTTCAAGGTCGCCGCCCAGCGGTGGGGTGAGAAGACCGCTGACCTGCCGATGGTGCTTGAGCCGCCGGTCGATCCGGAGATCGATCACATCCGCGGGCCGGAGGACGCCCAGCTCACACTCGTCGAGTACGTGGACTTCGAGTGCGCGTACTGTGCGCACGCCACCGGTTCGTGGGACGATCTTCGCGCCCACTTCGGTGACGACCTGCGGTATGTGGTGCGCCATCTGCCGCACCACCCGCACGGGCCGATTGCCGCGCGGGCGTCCGAGGCAGCGGCGAACCAGGGGATGTTCTGGCCGTGGCTGGACTTCGTGTTCACCCGTCAGCATGCGCTGGAGCGCGAGCATCTGATCGGCTACGCCGCCGAGCTTGGGCTCGACGTCGAACGGTTCATCGCGGATCTCGACAGCCCTGCGGTGATCGAGCGTGTCGAGCGCGACCTCGCCAGTGCGGTCGCCAGCGGTGCGCACGCCACGCCGACGTTCTTCGTCGAGGGTCGTCGTCTGCGCGGCAGCTACGACGCCCGCACTGTCACCGCAGTGCTCGAAGCCAGCCGCCGCGGCACCCGAACTCAGGAAGTCCCGTCCTGAGCGGGACGAACTACAGGATAAAAACTTGCCAAACAATTCTTTCGGTGAATCCTCTTGTACCGCTGCGGCCAGCGGCATGGTGGAAGTGCGCGGTGCGCGCGAGAACAACCTCAAGGAGGTGGACGTCTCCATCCCGCGTAACGCGCTGGTGGTGTTCTCGGGTGTCTCCGGCTCCGGCAAGTCCTCGCTGGCCTTCGGCACCATCTATGCCGAGGCCCAGCGACGCTACTTCGAGTCGGTGGCCCCCTATGCGCGGCGACTGATCGAGCAGGCCGGCGTGCCGGACGTCGATGCGATCGACGGCCTGCCGCCGGCGGTGGCGCTGCAGCAGCAGCGGGGCTCCAGCAACGCGCGTTCCTCCGTGGGCAGTGTGACCACCTTGTCCAGCCTGGTGCGGATGATGTATTCGCGCGCCGGCGCCTATCCGGCCAACCAGCCGATGCTGTACGCCGAGGATTTTTCGCCCAACACGCCGCAGGGAGCGTGCCCGACCTGCTACGGCCTGGGCCATGTGTACGAGGTGACCGAGGCCATCATGGTGCCCGATCCCTCCCTGAGCATCCGCGAGCGGGCGATCGCCTCCTGGCCCCCCGCCTGGCAAGGCCAGAACCTGCGCGACATCCTGGTCAGCATGGGCTACGACGTTGACCGACCGTGGAAGGACCTGCCGAAGAAGGATCGCGACTGGATTCTGTTCACCGAGGAAACACCGACGGTGCCGGTGTACGCCGGCTTCACGCCCGCCGAAACCCGCGCCGCGCTCAAGCGCAAGATGGAGCCGAGCTACATGGGCACCTTCACCGGCGCCAGGCGCTACGTGCTGCACACCTTTGCCAACACCCAGAGCGCGTTGATGAGAAAGCGCGTGTCCCGGTTCATGGAGGGCAAACCGTGCCCCACCTGCCACGGCAAGCGGCTCAAGCCCGAGGCGCTGTCGGTCACCTTCGCCGGCGTGGACATCGGCGCGTTCATGCAGATGCCGCTGGACCAGTTGGCGGCCTTGCTCGAACCCATCGCCCAGGGCGATTTCCGCGCCCATGCAGCGGGGGCGGCTACGGACAAGGAAGCGACCCGACGCGACCGTGCCGAACGCGCGGCCTCCGGCCGCGCCGTCCATGCGGTATCGCCCGACGTGCGCCGCACCTCGGCGCTATCGGAAGAAAAGCGCCTCGCCGCGCAGCGCCTGGCCGGTGGCGTGATGGCACGCCTGCGCCAACTGCGTGGGCTGGGCCTGGGCTACCTGACGCTGGACCGGGCCACGCCGACGCTTTCGGCCGGCGAGTTGCAGCGCCTGCGGCTGGCCACGCAATTGAGTTCCCTGCTGTTCGGTGTCGTGTACGTGCTCGACGAGCCCTCCGCGGGCCTGCACCCCTCCGATAGCCAGGCCCTGTACGACGCGCTCGACCGGCTGCGCGACGCCGGCAACTCGGTGTTCGTGGTGGAGCACGACTTGGACCTGATGCGCCGCGCGCAATGGCTGGTGGATGTCGGGCCGGATGCTGGGGAGCGTGGCGGCCGCGTGCTCTACAGCGGCGAGCCGGATGGCCTGCGCAAGATTGCCGAATCGCGTACTGCACGCTACCTGTTCGATGAGATCCCCGCGCCGGGAAGCCGGGCACGCGAAGCGACCGGCTGGCTGGAGCTGCAGGACATTCACCGCCACAACCTGCATGGCGTGAATGCGCGCATTCCGCTGGGCGTGCTGACGGCCGTCACCGGCATCTCCGGCTCGGGCAAGTCCAGCCTCGTCGCGCAGGCCCTGCCGGAGCTGGTGCTGCTGCACCTGGGCCACGAGCCGGAAGACGATGTAGCCGAAAGCGCCACCAGCGAAGGGCCGGCAGTGATCGAAGCGACCGGCGGCCATCTGGCGGGCGACGTGGACGCCGTACAGCGTCTGGTGCAGGTGGACCAGAAACCGATCGGGCGCACGCCGCGGTCGAACCTGGCCACCTACACGGGCCTGTTCGACCATGTGCGCAAGCTGTTCGCTGCCACGCCCGATGCTCGACGCCGCCGCTATGATGCCGGACGGTTCTCGTTCAACGTCGCCAAGGGGCGCTGCGAGACTTGCGAGGGCGAGGGTTTCGTTAGCGTGGAACTGCTGTTCATGCCCAGCGTGTACGCGCCGTGCCCGACCTGCCATGGCGCGCGCTACAACGAGGCCACGCTGAAGGTGCAGTGGAACGGGCGCAACATCGCCGAGGTGCTGCAGATGACCGTGGACGAGGCCAGCGAATTCTTCGCGGGTGAAGACGCGGTGGCAAGGCCCCTGCAACTGCTGCGCGACATCGGACTGGGCTATCTGCGCCTGGGACAACCAGCCACTGAGCTTTCCGGTGGCGAGGCGCAGCGCATCAAGCTGGCGACCGAGCTTCAGCGCAGCCAGCGCGGCCGAAGCCTGTACGTGCTCGACGAGCCGACTACCGGGCTGCATGCGTCGGACGCCGACCGGCTGCTGGTGCAGTTGCAGCGCCTGGTCGATGCCGGCAATACCGTAGTGATGATCGAACACGATATGCGCGCGGTGGCCCAGGCCGATTGGGTGATCGACGTGGGGCCTGGTGCAGGCGCTGCCGGCGGCAGCATCGTGGTGGCGGGCTCCCCTCAGCAGGTGGCCCGAACGTCTGGCAGCAGAACCGCTCCGTTCCTTGCACAGGAGTTGGCGCGGGCCGAGTAGCTCAGTTCGCCAAATGTTGCCAATTTTCGCGGGGCATTGATCGTCGCCACACGACGGTGGCGATCAATGCCCGAATCGCGTCATCCTTCCTGAGTCAGAGCAAGATAGGGATTGTTGGGCGGTATTTCGGCGAGTGCCAAGGACCCATCTTCGAGGAGGTAGCCATGCAGTCGGCGGGACTTCCTCGGGCCCGTGACTTCACAGGTCCAAATGTTCAGGCCATTGGGCTGCTTTCGATGTAGCTGCAGCTTCTCGAAGCGCTTCTGCACCCACTGCCAATCCTGTTGATTCTCCTGCTTGGCGAGTGCGGCCACTTCGGGATGCTCCTGCGCATAGCGTTGGAACACACCCGGGCTGACCAGGTAGGCCGTCTCATTCACCGTATGCACGAGTGCCTTCGCGTCGTTGATGATGAGCCGTCGTGAGGCGATTCCCTGCTTCAGCCAAACCATGAACTGTTCCCCGGATGGCTTCGTTGCCGATGACCCAGGCGTAGGCGCGGGTGCAGGTGCAGGCGATGGAATGGACGTCGCGGCTGTTGCTGGCGCGGGGGTGTGGAGGAACTCCTCGGCATCCTGGCCAACGCCGGCCGACTCACCCAAGCCCACCATCGCGAGCAAATCCTCCATGACGTCGGGCACGGGCTGGGCTGCGGGCGGTGAAACGATGGTGGTGCTGTCGCCCTCCCAAATCGGAGGCTCTTGACCTCCCTGCGCTGGGTTCACCGAGACGGTAGGCGCGGGAGCCGACATGCAGGCGTCGTTTTCCGCGGGCGTCGCGTCGATCTCTACCGTGCCCGCGAAAGGTGCTGGTCGCTCGCCAGACTCCCAGATCAGCGCGGGAGCGAGACGCAACAGGGTGAACGAATGGGACCAGCCGGTCGTGCTGGTCACGGTCGCGCGCCAGACCGCTTTGCCGTCCGAGGTGGGCTGGAGCATGCCGTGGTCTTGCAGCACGTTGAACACGGCGGTGTTGTTCGCAGGAATGCCATCGATCCCCTGAGACAGGAGGTGTGCGCGCAGTTTGTCCGAAACCGTCTTGCTCACCAGCCACAAACCATCCTCGGTGAGCCAGCCATCGGAGGCTTCCGGCTGGTTCAGCTTCAACTCTTCCTTGAGCAGATAACGCAGCCCGTCGAGCAGCTTGCGTTGCAGTGCGTGCTTGGGTGCTGCCATGACGCGGGCCGGATCACCACCCAGCTCCTGAGCCACAGAAGCGCGATCAGCCTGCACGACAAGCTCGCCCAGGACCCCGGCATGCTCGTACTGTCCGGCCAAGACGTAGAGCAGCGGGGCCCATAGCGCCGGGTAGCCACTGAGCCAGTCCAAGACGTGCCGATCGAGCAGTTGGCGGTAGAGCAGACCTGTTGCAGCACTATGCAAGCGGTATTCACGATCCTCACGATAGCGGAAGCGGTACGGCTGGAGCAGCGGCCCGTGCCAGGGATGCCAGGTGTTGCCGTCGGCGAGTTCGACGTGCAGATCGACAGCGATCTTGCCGATGTCGTGCAGTAGTGCCGCGTAGGCGACGGCGGCGGTCCAGGCCTCGGACTGCGCCGCCTGGTCCTCGGGGCTGGCACCGATGGGCAGCAGATGGGACTGGCGCAGCTTCAGGCTGTAGGCGACGATTTCCAGGCCGTGGTCGAGCATGCCGCCCGGGTAAGCGTGATGGTGGCTTTCGGAAGCGGGAAATTGCTGGACCAGCTCGGCATATCGTTCCAGCGGCGTGCGGTACAGGGTGACGAACTGCTTGCGCGAGAGGGAGGTGCGCTGCCAGATGTATTCCAGCAGCTTCTGCCGGCGCGGCGTGGCCAGCAGCGATGCGGCCGACTCGGGCCGCAGCAGCCCTTTCGGGAGATCGAGGGCGGGCGCTGGCGACGGAGCGGCAGCGACCGGAGGTCGTTTCCGCTGGAACAGAAAGAGCATGCGGGTGTCCTGGTGGTGGGCCGAGCGGGGGGCCTTTTCGCCTTTTCGAGGTAGGGCCTTTCCCCTTGCACCCCATTCCCTTGCCCTTTCGGCCCTTTAGCCTTTAACCATTTGGGTATAGGGCGTGGGGCATTGACCGTCCACGGCCAATGCGAGGTTCGGCGGGCCGGATTGATGCGTGAAGGCTTGGTGTTCCCGCCCTACGATGGGCCGATTCTTGGACTCGGGAGGACGCCATGAGACCCCATATTGACATGGTAAGGAATATTCCTTACCATCAGGGCATCGCTATTAGGAGAACGGCCATGCCTGCCATTCATGAAGTTGCCACGCTGACCTCCAAAGGCCAGATCACGCTGCCCAAGCCCATCCGGCAGGCGCTCGGTGTCGATGCCGGCGGCAAGGTTGCGTTCGACCTGCGTGACGGAGAAGTCGTCGTGACCCGTGCCGACGCCGAGCACGAGGACCCCGCCATCGGTGCGTTCCTGAGTCTGCTGGCCCGCGACATCGAGGCGGGCCGGAACGTCCATGGTCTGCCCGAGGATCTAACTCGCGCCATGCTGGAGCAAGCGGGTCACGGCGTGAAGCTGGACGAGGAAATCGACGGCGAAGTGGAACTCTGATGCAACGGCATGGCTGGGCATTGCTGTTCCACGACTGTGTGATCGAGCAGTTGCAGAAGCTGCACGCAGCCGCACGGCGCGCGCAGGAGAACGACCCGGAGGGCTTCGAGTCCAACGCCAACGTCAAGCTCTTCCGGGCCTTGAACCAGTTGATATTAGATGTGGTGCCCGGTGATCCGGCACGCGACGAGTACCGCCAGGGCAACACCCTGGGGCTGGCCCACCGGCACTGGCGAAGGGCCAAGATCGGAAGGCGGTTCCGGTTGTTCTTCCGGTACGACTCGAAGGCCAAGGTCATCGTGTACGCCTGGGTCAATGATGAGCAGACCTTGCGGTCTTCGGGGAGCAAGTCAGATCCCTATGCCGTGTTCGAGAAAATGCTCGGACGTGGAAATCCACCAGACGATTGGAACGTATTGGTGCAGGCAAGCAAGCAGGATTGGAGCAAACTGGAATAGGCATTCCTCATGTAGCAGGAGACGACCATGAACACGACAACCCGCATCAGCACCGCAGAACGCCTCGGCCGCAGCGTTGGCCGTGGATGGCGCGCCTATGCGCGCGGCGAGCGAAGGTTGTCGTGTTGGCTCGCCTCCAAGGGGATGCCGCTTGCCGGGGCCACCGTGCTCGTATGGGTAGTGAAGCTGGTCGCGCTGGGATTGCTGTTCTACGCCGCGTTCTGGCTGGCGTTGGTGCTTCTGGTTGGGGTTGCCGCAGCATGGACGGCCAGCAATTCGACGGTCAATGATGATCGCTGGACGCAACCGGACGAACTGCGAAACGGCGAGGCAGGCTTTGGCCTGTATTCGTCCAGCGGTCAGCGGATCGACCCGCACGACCCGAACGATCCGTTCAACGACTGAAATGGGCGACCGATCAAAGCACCTTGCCGGTAACCTTGTTTACGCCTGATCCCGCGCTGTCGCGTGCTTCCTTGGAACCGACAGCCAGGTTCTGAGCGATTACCCCGGCTTTTACTCCGACCCACCCAAGCGCTGCCACCCAGAAAGTCGGCAGGACCAAGAACATCGTGCCGGTGACGAACATCAAAAGCATGTCGCCGAAGGCATTGTTCAGCCCCACCAGCGGGTCGAAGTTGGTATGCGGCCGGTTCCAGCCAAAGCCCCACCCGTAGAGCGCATCGAGGATGGTGCTGTCGATCCAGCGTGCGAGCTGAAACCAGAAGTCCGTGAAGAACAGCGCGAACTGGACGGTGCTGACGGTGACGACCATCTTCAGGTCATAGGTGCCCACGACCAGCACTAGCGGAATGCAGATCACGAGCGCCATCTTGAGCAGCGCGAGCACCATGGGCAGTGCTTGGCGCACTACGTCCATTGCCGGGAAGGCGGCGAGAGCCCCAACCGCCAAGCCAACATCGCTGGTGGCACGGTTGACGACATTGGGCAATGTCTTGTCGATCTGACCGCCGTAGTCCGTATAGACGCTGCCTTGGTTCAATTTCTGCTGCCGCGGTGACGCGATGGCGCGGATCACGGAGTCGTCCACCTCGGCCCGGCTCAGGAATCCAGCCCAGCCCGCCAGGCGATTCAGCAGGCTTGGGTCCACTTGCCCCAGCAGCCGCGCGCGCAGTCCGTTACTGCCGTCGGACCACCACTGCCTGCAGGTCGGGTAGCCGCCACCATTGGCAACCTGCGCAAGCCCAGCGTCGCGGGTGTCGTCATAGGGCCATGCCTCGCGCGCCGTGCTAGAGCGGTAGCTGTCGTAGTAACCGCCCGTGTCCGTGAAAAACCTCGAACCGATCCAGGTCACATCGTTCATCTGCGTTTCGTCCAGCTCCGGCCGCGCCATGAACAATTTGGCGCGAGCCGGTCCATAGCAATCGTGCGTGAAATCCGCCACTTCTTGGGCCAGCACCGGGTCGTCGATGCGTGTGGCATCGATCTCCATCCGCATCTGCCGCAGATCCGTGCCGCACGGGATCGCAGCCACCGAGGCGCTCGTGACGGCGCGCGAAAGCGCGTGCATGAAAGCCCACCAGACCGGAACCTTCGCCGACTGGTTGCTGATGGTGCTGAAGGACTGCGACCAGCCAGTTTGCGCGGGCTGCGGCACGCTGACCTGGCACTGCGCCGAGCGCGAGCTGTCGTACTGGATAGTGCTGAGGTCGACGTCGATGAACGGAATGCCGGCGAACATCACGACCACGATGGCCACAAATACTCGGTTCTCGATGCGCGCCGCCGAGAGCACGCCCTTGTTGCCTTCGTCGGCGCCCTCCGCTCTGGCCTTGAGCCATTCCTGGATGACGATCGCCACAAAGGGCAGCGCAAACACCCCGCTGGACACCAGCACGGCCCAGATGCCGTTGTTGACGATCCAGGACACGAGGGTGAGGTAGTACTCCAGGTAGTCGGTCGTGAAAAGCGTCATTGCCTCGATCTCCCCTCAAGCGGCCTGCATCAACAGGCTGGCTTCGAGCGCCACAATGGCAAGGACGCCGGCGACCTCTGCGCGGATCAGCCGACGTCGCGCCTGCGTGCTGTCTTCGCGGGCCAGCAGCCGACGGCGCATCCAGACCCATCCATAGGCCGTACCGCCGTACAGGCACAGTCGCCAGATGAAGAAATACCCTGCGGACGCCGCCAGCCACCGCTCCCAGGCCGCGACACTGCCGACCAGGTAGATGCCCGCGACGTTGGCCCCTACGGCGGCGGCCACGACCAGCACAAGCCATAGCAGGGTTTTCGCCGCGTGCCGGCTGAACAGCCAGCGTAGTGGACGCCAAGTCATGCGAGCCTCGCTCATGGCCGACCTCCCGGATTGCCCTTCTGGAGTTGGTCGAGACGGTCGGGCACCGGATCGCCCTCGTAGATGCCGCGCGAACCCGAAGCGCGCGTGCTATGGCGCTGAATGATGGCCATCGGCGAGTTGTTGGCCAGCTCGCGGCGCAGTTCCAGTTCCGTTTTGAGGTTCTGGATCTCGCGGTCGAGCGTATCGCTCTCCTTGTTCACGGCCTCCACCGCAAGCTCGTTGGCCGCGACGTTGGGCTCTTTCTTGCCCGTGAGCAGCGTGCGCTGTAGCAACAGCGCCTTCTCCAGCACGGAGGACAGCGCGACCTCGGACGCCAGGCGCTGCGACAGCAGGTGCTGGTCCGGCTCGTCACGCAGCGCCTCGATCACGCCGCGGGTGATGGGCAGCGATGCACTGCCAGCCTCGCGCAGGTTCTCGGGCGTCGTGTTCTTCGCCTTGGACACCAGATCCTGGAGCGCCTGCAGCTTGGCGTCGTATTCTTCTTGGATCAACGGCGTCAGCCCTACGCCGGGCGTCGTCTCGGTCTTGGTGCAGGCATCGCAAGTGCGCTGTTCCTTCTCGCCGAGTACGCGCGTGGCCCACTCGACGGCGGCCTGCGGCGAGGTCCAGGTCTGGCACGAGAGACTGCTGCAACTGGTCGGTGCGATGGACGATGTATCGGTCACGCCGCGGCCGTTGACCAGGTTGTAGCCGGCGCGGGTGACATCGCCGACGACCTTGATCGCGGGCTGGCCGGAGCCTCCCGCGTTGCTGCCCCCGACCCACGGCACACCGTCATTGCCGCGGCGCGTCTCGGCCTGCTCGACGGCCGAGACCGCATCCGTGCTCGACACCGCATCGCGCAGCGCCAAGCCTTCTGCCATCTGGCTCCAGCCGAGCTGCCCGCCCGCCGTCTCGGCCATCCTCTCCGCCATGGCACGGCACGTCAGCTTGGAGCGGTCGAAATCGAGCCGTGCCTGCAACACGCCATTGGTGAGCAGGTTGTAGAGGCCGGGATCGGCCCGCTGAATGATCAGTGCCGGCAACGACGCCACCGCGCTGGTGGCGCTTTGGATCACCGATGACATGATTTGCTGGAAGCCGTTGGTGACGCCGTTGAGCTGATTCTTCAACGTGGTCTGGATGCTCATGTCACCGCAGATCAAGTTGCTGTTCCAGCCCACGCCGACCCCGAGAGAGCGCATGCCAGCCGCACGTCCCATCGACACGGCGTTTCCGCCGCCGATCGAGTACATGACGTCATCGCCGATGACACTGCCGCCGGTCTGGTAGCCCAGTTGGCTCCAGGCCACACCGCTCGTCAGCGCGAGCGCACCGGCCACCGCCATGACGATCCTCGTGCGACGTACCCGGCGGGAGAACGGATTGAATGCAGGACGGAACTTCATGGCACCACCTCAGAGGAAATCGACGCTGCCGAGAAACACCTGGCCCCGGCGTTCGCAGCACGCATAGGGCCGCCACAGCGCCCAGGCGTAATCGCCTTGCCGGGCCTGTGTCAGGGCGCCGCTGCGCGGGAAGACCGAGCAGGACGAGGACAGGACTGGCGTGAGTTCCTGCCACTTGCCCGTCGAGGCATCGCTCTCCATGAGCGCGCCAGCCGGCCAGTAGCCATCGCGGGAGTTGGCGAGCAGCGGCTGATAAACGTGGATCTGTCCCCGGCGCGTGACGACATCGCCTGCGCGCTGGGCCACCACTGCACTGGCCTTGTGGTCGTCGGTCTGGTGCAGGAAACCCCCGCGGGGATACACGTTGCCCCAGAGGTTCATCGTGGTGCGTGCACCGACCTCACGCATGCCGGGAATTAGCGCCTCCGGGTAGGCCATCTCGGGCACGTTGTAGCGCCAGGCCAGCGTGTCCAGGGTGCCGAGCAAGTACGGCATGAACGCCGTGCCCGCACCCTCGCAGAAGTAGCCCGAGGACGACACGAACTGGTTGAACACCTCGACGCCCGGGTGCCCGATGACGTCCGCGTTCTTGAACTTGGCGAGGTTGTTTTCGTGGTCCTCGTTCGTCGTTCCGTCCCCGCCGGTTTGGGCGGATGGGTTGGGCGTGCTCATCGGCCGGACTTCGATCCAGGGGTTTTCGCCGGTGTTGCTGTAGCTGGAGACGATCGCATCGGGGATGTAGTGGCGGACCTTGATGGACGTGCGTACCGTACAGCCCGTCCAGGTGCAGTAGAGCCAGTAGCAGATCCCGACGACGCGGTATTCGAGGCAGTCTGGCGATGCCACCGAGCCGACGATGGTTGCGGTGTTGAGCGCGTAGCTGCCCGTGGCGCTGAGCAGCAGAACGGACGCCACGCCAGCACGCAGGCGGCGCATCAGGTCGAATGGGCGGGTCACGGCTGGGCCCTCCAGTGCTGCTCGATGCGAGCGACTGCGCGGGCCACATCCGGTTCGCCATAGACGACGTAGCGTTGATCCACCACGACGGCCGGGATGCTGGTGATGCCCAGGCTCCACGCGTCGGTGACGCCCTGGTAGGCGGAAGCGATGCGGCGTTGGAGATCGGTGCCGCCGCTGTTCAGTCGGCGCTTGACGATGGCGGTCGCCTGCTCGGGTTCGGCGGGCAGTTCCGCAGAAAGCTCCGCTTCGATCCGGTGCGCTTCGTCCAGCTCGATCAGCCGCTCGCCGCCCATGGTCTTGACCGGATGGCGGCTGTCGGTGATGACCAGCACATCGGCAGCGAATGTGGCCGGACTAAAGACACCCAAGGACACCGGCAGTGCAACGGCCAGGCCAAGGGCTCGCCAGCTTGGCGCGAACCTGGGAAAAGATGCTGGCATGACACGTGCCCCGGAAGTTGATCAGGGCCATAGTCAAACGCCGAATCCGGTGCAGCCCCCACAAACAATGCGCATCGCGGACACCCCGCATACCTGCTTGCTTCGGGGCAAGGAAGAAACGGAGGCCGAAGCCCCCGTTGTGATCAATGAACGATGCGCTACAGCAAGCTGTGCTCCGCGAAGGAGTACGGAATCCCCTGGCCAACGATGATGTGATCCAGTACCCGAACATCGATCAGCGCCAGCGCTGCCTGCAGTTGCTGGGTCAGCGCACGATCGGCGCTCGACGGCTCAGTGACACCCGAGGGGTGCTGGTGCGCGAAGACCACTGCGGCGGCTTTCAGCTCCAATACACGCTGCACGACGACACGGGGATAGACCGCAGTCGAATTGATCGTGCCCCTGAACATCGGCTCGTAGGCCAACACTTGGTGCATGCTGTCCAGGAAAACGATTGCGAATACCTCGTTGGGCTCAGCGACCAGTTTTAGACGCAGGTAGTCCCGCACGGCGGCCGGTCGGCTGAGGCACGGTCCGACTTTGAAGATCCGTCTCTCCAGCAGCGCGATAGCCTGCTGGATGATCCAGTCCTCACGCTGGGCTGCGACAGCGGAAAGCGACTCCACGCAGGAGTCATTGACGACGAGAGACATGGCGAACCTCCGGATGATGAGATCAGAGGGCGCACGCCCTGGGAGGGCAAGCCCTCCTGGGGATGAGAACAACGGAACAAGGTGCATCCACCACCACGCAGAGGTGATTGTTCGCGGCCAGGATGCGGAGCGAACGGGGAGCGGTCAGCGCAGAAGACTGCGCCGTAGCCTCAAGGACCGCGGGCTACCTGGGCATGTCGCCGACAACGTCGGCAGGCATTTCGGTGGCGGGTGTGGCGGGTGGTTCATCAGCGGACAGCATGTCCATGGCCGACAGCAAGGCATCGCCTTCGATCGGTCCCTGCAGCAGGATGGACTGACCCGTCTGGCGATCGAGCAGGCGCAGCGACGGCGTGGCCGTCACGCCGCTTTTCGTGGCTTCCGCGGCCTGGGCGCGGATGGCCGCGTCGACCCGCTCGCTTGCCATGCACTGCTCGACGGCCGGCGTCGATTCGGGGTAGCGCAGGCCATCGGGCAGTCCCAGGCCGTCGCTGCGCGTGTGGGCATAGACCCACTCGACGGCTCGCCAGAAGGCAGCATGCCCGCCGGCTTCGGCGACGCACTCGACCAGACGCGCCTCGGCCAACGCGGCCGGCTCGTGCGCAGCCAGCGGCTGGTGATGCCATTGCAGGGTCACGTCGGCGTTGCTGCCGACCCAGCGCTTGAGCTGCGGGAAGTACTCCCGGCAGAACGGACATTCCAGATCGGCATAGAGCGTCAGTGTGAAACGGCCCTCGGGGTTGCCCATTTTCCAGGGCGGCCCGGCCATCTGCGCCGTGCTAGCCGGCGTGGGCGACTGCGATGAGGATTCGCCGGGCGACCGGGACACGAGCCAGATCAGCAGCAGCGCGACCAGCGCAGCAGTCAAGGCCCAAGGCCAGCGGGGCCGCCTGTGGCGACGGCGGAACGCCTGGACTTGTATCGGAATGGAAGGACGCTTCTGCTCCATGGTGTTCTCCGGCTTACGACAGTTCCAAGGCCGGCGACTCGATGCCGCGTGCCTGGTCGATCTTCTCGGCGACCTTGAAAGCTGCTTCCAGCTCGGTGCAGCCGTATTGCTGCATGAGCTGGTAGCGCTCTGCCTTCTCTTCGGGTTCGGTTTGCGCGAGCGCGAGGTACAGGCTCGGCGGCACGGCGCGGAACAGCACTTCCATGCTCTTGGAGAGGATGACGCCCTCGGTGAATTTCCCCGCCTCTTTGCGCGCCGAAAGCATCAGCGCTTTCTGCGCGGGCGAGAGTTCGCGGAACCGGGCGATCTTCTCTACCTCGTCCGGCGGCATCGACAGGCAGATCCACCACTCGATCATGTTGAGCATGGGTTCCGCGGCGCGCGGCAGATCGTCGATATTCTGCGTCGCGAGCCAAAACCAGGCACCCAACTTGCGCCACATCTTCGTGATCTTCACGACGTAGGGCGCGAGCAGCGGGTTCTTGGTGATGATGTGCCCTTCATCGGTCACGTTGATGATCGGGCGGCCCAGGTACTGGTCGCGCTCGGCGATGTTGTTCACCGTGCTGATCAGGCTGATGTAGGCGATGGAAAGCTGCGCGTTGTAGCCTTCGCGGGCATAGGTCGCCAGATCGACCAGGGTGATGTCGGCCTCGGGCCACGGCGTGCCGTCGCGGTCGAACATTTCGCCATCGGTGCCTTGACAGAACATGTCCATGGCATCTGCCATCTCCAGCAGCCGCACGCGCCGCATCTCTGGCAGCGTTGGGTCCTGGCCGCGCTCGCGCAGCGCGTTGCGCACGTCGCGCGTGAGCACCGTGCGCTTCTCGGCCACGCAATGCTCGGCGGCGTCGAGGATGCACTGGCGGATGAGCGAGCGATCGGCCCGCGTCATCCGGGCCTCTTCTTTATCCTCGCCGCCGGTGATCATCAGCCGTGCGGTGATTTCCAACTCGCCGAGTACGTCGCGCTGCTCGTCCGCTTCCATGGCCGATGCATCGGGTGGCATGTCCTCGTCCAGCACATCGGCATCCAGCGTCTGCACGTCGCTCGGCGTTTCGATCAGCCGACGCGCGTCGGCGAACGGCGCCAGGCTGATGCCCGAGCCAGGGGCCAGCTTGACCCGGTTCACAGTCAGGCCCAGGCGCTTGGCGAAATCGCTGAACAAGCCGAAGCTGTTGCCGGCTTCCACGATGAAGAGGCGCGGCCGGTAGATGGCCGTGACCTGGTTCAAGAGGTTGTTGAGCGTTGCGCTTTTGCCGGAGCCGGTGGGGCCGAACAGGAACAGGTGCGCGTTCATCTGCCGATCCAGGCGGTTGAGCGGGTCAAAGGTGATCGGCCCGCCGCCTCGATTGAAGAACGTATTACCCGGATGGCCCGTGCCCTGGCTGCGGCCCCAGGCCGGTGAGAGGTTCGCCACGTGCTGGGCGAACATCAGTTGGGTGAACCAGTTCCGTCGATCCTGGCTCGGGTTGTAGCAGCACGGCAGCCAGCGCAGATAACTGTTCAAAGGCGCGACTTCATCGTCCTCGCGCACGGGCTGCAAACCGGCGTTAAGCATCACGTTCGCCAGATCAAGGCCGCGCCGGTCCAGTTCGGCTTCATCCCGGCCGCGCAAATAGAACGCCAGTGTTCCCCGGTACAGCTTGTGCGCGCTGCCGATCAGCGAGCGGGCCTCCTGCACATCCTTGAGCGTCTGTTCCGATGCCAGTGTTTCGCCGACTGCCTTCTTCGCCAGGTGGTTCAGGTGCGATTCGAGGATGTCCTGGGGGGTCGCCACCATGGTCAGACACATCGTCGTGTCCTCGGGCATCTGATCGAACAGCGTATTGATCGCATCGCCTTTGCGAGTTTCGCCAGTCAAATGCCCCGTGCCGGGCGGCATGCGCAGCCGGTCAGTGACCAGCACACGATGCGGCATGCCGTCGAAGTGCCAGGTGCCGTGCTCCGCGTCCGAACGTGGCTGGCTGAAGAAAAGCCGCTGGCTGAAATCCCGTCCGCTCGCCAGCTCGATCTCACCGTCTTCTGTCTCGTCGGGGTAGCGTGCCAGCGCATAGAAGCGTTCGCGGTCCTCGACCCCAGGGCCGAGCAGCGTGGGACGCGGGTTAAACCACCGCAGTAGCCAGTCATGGACGTCGGCCGCGACCATGCGCCGGGCCTGGATGCCGGCGTTCGCCAGCCCGCCACACAGGCGATCACAGACGATGTTCAGCATCTGCTCGGGCGTCTGGCCGCGGCGGCTCGCCTGCCCGGTGGCCCGGCGATAGACGACCATGCGCACGCGCCGCGTCTGGCCGCGCCAACGCAGCCGCGTGACCACCGTGTCCTCGAACAGCCCGCCCGGCTTCGCTACCGCGCGCAGGTGGTGTCCGAAGAAGCGAAGGTAGAACTCGGTGAAAGCCGTATTGCGGGCGCGCGGCTGCACGTAGTCGCGCAGGGTCTGCATGTACTGGTCGAAGCTGGGTTCGTCCTGGGCGTAGAGCTGGAGTACCCAGGGGTTCTCGTCCAGTTCATCGAACGAGTCCTGGAGCGCGTTCTCCAAGGCGTCGCGGGCATGCGCGAGCCAGCCGGGTTCCCGGCCCTCGGTGCCCAGCGGCACCAGCTCGTAGAATGCCGCGACCGATTGCCCGTCTTCCAGCAGCATGGACTTCGAATCGGGCAGGAACTCCACCCAGGGCAGGAATTCCGCGAACGACGGCGCGACGTCGTACAGCGCCTGCTCGTCGGCCACGGTCGCCGGCCTGCGGCCATGGACCGCCGTGCCGGGTTCTGGGATGCCGGCCTGGCGCAAGGCCTCGACGTGGCGTTGCCAGCCCTCCGGCCGCTCGTCATCGCCTGCGCCGGATGCGGCCAGCTTCGGCGCGGCCGACTTGTGCCAGGGGAGTTTCCAGCGCATCAGTAGTCCTCCACGCGCTCGCCCGGCATGGCGTACTGCACGCGCTGGTACAAGGGAAAAACCGTCGTATAGCCCGGCACGGGCACCGGGTCCGTGCCTGCCAGGTGCGGGTACACGTACATCACCAGGTCGGGATTCGGCAGGCGCTGGAACTGGCGATAGACCTCGTTGCGCGCTGTGCGCGTGTAGCGCATCTGCTCGGCGGGCGCGGCCTGTACATCCATCTCGGTCAGCGGCCGGCGCAGGCTCTGGCGCGCGTCGAGCAATTGCCTGCGTGCCACCTGGCCGGCGCCACCGCCGCCGTCACCGGCGTTCTGCTGCCAGATGTCCATCATCGTGCTGTCGCCGTGGGGCAGCAGCTTTTCCTTGCTGGTGGCGCAGCCGCCGAGCACCGCGACGGCAAGGGCCAGCGCCAGGCCCTTATTCAAGTTCGAGAGCATGGCTTTCTCCTGCACGGTGATCGACCTTGCGACCTTCGGGATCGAAATCGATGGCGAGCGGCTTTTCGAGGTGGACGGCGACCTTTGCGCCGGGTTGGACATAGACGGCGGCGAAGGCCTGGCCGTACAACTTGTTCACCCAATCGGCCATGTCGCGCACGCCACCGGCCAGGATGCGACCTACGGCCTCGTTGCTGGAAATGCCGACGCTGCCGATGGAACCGTCTGCGCCCACGTAGGACATCTGACCGCTGTCGCTGTCGATGAGCGAGGCCACGCCAGCACCCGCCGCGGTGATCAGCGCCTGCGAACCGAGGTACTGCTGGGCGTTGCTGCGCCGCTCTCCGCTGACGCAGGGAATGCCATAGGGATCGCTGATCCAGCCCAGGCCCCCACTTTGAGAGTTCTGCTGCTGGTTGTTCTGCTGGTTGCCGTCGCGGTCTTCGGGAATCGTCCGAATGGTCCCGTCATGGAACACAAAGGTGATGCTGCGCACCTGGCCGCGCACGCAAGAGAGCGTCCAGTCGCCCGAGGCCGTGCCGGAAAACACGGCGCCCGCCACGTCGGGAATGTCGATACCGTTTGCCGTGAGATTGTCGGGACCGACCAGGACTTTGAACGGATACGGATCGTTGACCGTACCGTCGATCGGCACGCGGCCGATCAGCGCCGTCATTGCCACCGATCCCATCAGCGTCGAGTTGGTCGGCACCGTATAGACCGGCTTGGCGCTCTTGACGCCTGCGGCGCGGGCGCCCGCGTTCGCCACGGTTTGTGCCGTGGTTTCCAGCGTGCTCTGCGCGGGGCCGAAGCTCGTCGGAAAGCTCATGCCGCCACCCGTGCCGCGACTGCCGTTACGCCCATCAGCGGGCTTCGCGTCGTCCGGCTCGACCCAGCGCACGCCGCCTTCCATGCCTGCCTCGTCGCCGTTACGCAGCCCCAGGCCCACGGGTAGATCGGCGTGGCCGCCGCCGCGCCCGCCGATGCCTTCCAGGCGCCGCTGCAGGTCGGCGAGCAGTCCCTCGGTCTGCTGGCGTTCGCTGGCTGCCTGCTGCTGGTCGCGGCGCAGGTTGGAGCGCTCGGTCTCCAGCGCCGAATTGATGCGCTGGTCGATCGAGTTCTCGCGTTGGCGCAGGCGCTGGTTCTCTTCGCGCTGGGACTTGTTGTCGGACAGCGCCGTCTGCAGTTCGGTGCGCAACTGCTTCACTTGCGCCACGAGCGTCGCCACGGTATCGCGGGGGGTATCGCCCTCGATGCCCAGCGCCTTCATCTCCTCCGGCGTGAGCTTGGCGCCGGCATCCGCAGCGGGCGGCGCCGACGAGCCTCCACCCGAAAACAGCCGGATGGCGACGAACAGCACCAGCAGGGCCACGGGGATCATTAACCACTTCAGGAGTCCGTTACTGCGCATGGCGGGCCTCCTTGTCGTCGGTGGCCTCGGCTTCGGGCTGCGGCAGATGCACGGCTGGGTCGAAGCGGTTGATCGCCGGCAGCAGCGATTGCGCGAGGCCGTGCCCCCGCGTCACCAAGTACAGGACGGTCGTGTCCTCTGGCGTCCCGCGCGGGCCGAGTGCTTCGTGCTGGAAGGTGGCGGTGAGGAAATCGCCCTGCAACACGCGCGGGTCCAGGGTGATCCAGCCGCCGCTGCTATTGGTGAGGCGCACGGCTGTGACCCACTGGTCTTCCAGACGCCACGAGGCGAGCGCAACTGCGCGCACCGGCAGCGTCGGCACCAGCGTGCCGAGGTCGAGATCGCGGCGCAGGTTCACCCGCATGACGCCCGGCAGCGGCTCCACGGTGCGCAGCGGTGCGTAGAGGTTCTGCGCGGCGAAGCGCGTCAGCACGACCGGAACCGGGGTTTCACGCCGCGCTGCCCGCGCGCCTGCCTGGTCCTGGGCGCGCGCCGGGGCGTCGTCTGCTCCGTCGGCTTGATCGCCATAGCGCGTCGGGGCGCTGTCGCCCTCGACGATGCGCACCGGCTCCAACTCGGCTTCGCCGTCCTTGGCCGGCTCGGCCGCGATATCGAGCAGAATCAGCGCGCCCGTGTCGGCATCCTGCAATTGCAGCCGTGTGGGCTCGATCGGCTCGCTCGCGCGCAGGTACACCGCGCCGCCCGCACTCTGCACCCGCAAGCGCTCGCCGACGCCCGCGGGCACGCCCACGCGGACGTTCCGGTTGATAAACACGACGCGCTCCTGCCCGACACGCAGGGGCACGGCCAGGGGCATGCGTTCCCAGCGAAGGATCTCCACGGCCTGGGCAAAAGGAGCCGAGGCGACGGCCAGCAGCCCCAGCAGTGCGAGTACAAGGTGCTTCATGGGGTTTCTCCTTGAGGCGCTTGCGGAGACAGGCCGCCAGGTGCCGGGCGCGACGGCTCCGGTGTGCTGATGCGCTGGGGCGCACCCTCGTAGCAGTCGAGCGCCAGGCCAAACGGATTGCGAGCGGGATCGATGTCCACCCGCGTGACTTTCACGGGGTAGCGCACCAAAGCCCGCTTGACTTGTTCCGCCCCGTAGTACTCGTCTGCGGTGATGTCCAGCGTCACCACCCAGTCGCGGTCGGACACCACGCGCACGCGCGCCGTGGGGTCGTCACCGTAGCCGCGACCGGGGATTTCGTAGATGCCGCGCACGCGCTGACGCAGCTCGCCCGTGGAGCGGCGATAGTCGTAGTCCGCCCGCAGGAAGGCCTGGCAGGATGGGGTGAGGTACGGCGAGAGCGTGTGGAGATTACGCGCATAGTCCTCTTCGCCATTCGTCGGCCAGCGGTTGAGGGTCTGAAACACGTAGAACGTGAACGCATAGACCGATTCGGGCGGCACTTCCCACCACTTGCGGGTACTGCCGGAGCGCAGATCAGGCGGGACGTGGATGGTCAGGTCGCGCGGAGCGCTCCACCAGCCGCCGCCCATGACCAGGGCGACGATGACCAGCGCGCCAGCACCCAGGCGAAGCGTCTTGATGTGCGCCTGCAGATGGGTGATCTCGTTCTTGAAGCGGCTCATCGTGCCCCCCTTGCAGCAGACCTTCGGGTGGTCCAGAAGCCGGAGCGTGAGATCAGCACATGGCCGCCCACCCAGCCCGCCACCAGCGGATAGCGCGTGGCGATGCGCCACTGGAGTTGCCGATACAGCCAGGTGTCGGGACGCCCACGCTTGAGGCGACGCAGGATGCCGCCCCCGATGAACACGCCGAAGGCCACGCCCAGCACGACGAACGTGGGCGCGAGCGCGATCGTGCGGAACACCCAGGACAGCGGCGCACCGACCAGCAGGCCGGCGGCGCCGGACAGGCCGCAGCAGATCCACAGCTCGTCGGCGGTGAGGCCGCGCACGACAACGGGATGGCGGTTGAGCCGGTGCGGAAGGAACGTGACCGTCCCGTCAGCACGGACGTGCTGCTGCTCGGACATACCGGCCTCGCCTTACAGGATGCCGGTGGCTTCGGTGAGCAGCCAGATGCCGATCACGAGCAGCACCGCGCCGATGGCGACCGTGAGGCCGAATTGGCCCCAGGTTTTGCGACCAGTGTGGATTTCCGCGTAGGTGCCGTAGGCGTGGTAGCACACGCCAATGAACATCGACGCCACAACCAGCAGGGCCACGAGCATGATGATGTCGTAGCCGTAGTTCCTGATCGTTTCCATGATGCCGTTGCCCGTGCCGCGGGTCGGGTTCTCCAGTTGCGGCAACCCCTGCGCGAACGACAGCGCGGGCAGCGCGGCGGCGCCCAGAGCCACGGTGGCGCGCTGGACAAAACGGGAAGTGAGGATGCGGTTTTGCATGGTCAGGCCTTTCAGGTCAGGAGAGGAGGAAGAAACTCAGGACGAGGTACATCGCGACGAAGCGGATGCAGACGCCGAGGAACTGGCGCTGGTTGAGGTGGCTCTCGGACCACCCCACGTAGGCCGTTCGGATGGCCCAGACGCCCCAGACGAGCAGGACCGCGAACACGACGCCGACCAAGACGGTCGCCATCGCGGAAGGCGCGATGCCGCTGTTGGCTTGAAATGCCGAGACCTGGGCGCCGTTCATGGCTTGACCTCCGCGGTCGTCGGCGATGGCTCGACGGCCCGCTCAGTGCGGTAGTCGCCGGCCAGTTCGGAGGGGTCGCGCGGCTGGGCACGCGAAGGTGAGAGGTGGGCCTGGATACCGGCGCGCACGCGCGCTAGGTCAGCCAGCAGCCGCGGGTAATCGAAGTGGTAGCGCTCTCCCGGCTGGATGGGGGCATGCGCGGCGCTGTCGGCGACGGTGCGCTCCAGCGCGTCGAGCTGGCGCAGCGCCGCGACCAGTTCCTGGCGCTGCGTGGGGGGCTCGGCCAACGCCATCGGGGACTGGCCCAGCAGGAGGGCCGTCACGAGAAAAGTGGGCACGCCGCGATGCGCGGCGCGCAGCCAGATCGGAGCCAACATCGCGCCATTCCTGTGAAATCAGCAATGGCTTGATCGTGGAGATCAGGGCTGCTTTAGGCCACAAACAATAGGAACTGGGGCCGACCGGATTAGGTGCGCAGCGATCCGCAAATACAGGAGCGAACGACGCTTTGTTCTACAGTGCGTCCCAAGAAGATGGCTGTCCAGCACCCGGCCACAAACCCAGGGCGACGAGCCGTTGTTCCTTATCAGGCCACTCTTGTTTGCTGCGGCATGCGACTGTCCATCGCGCCGCGGCAACGCTGGGCTGCTGAAGGAGCGCCTGGAAGTAGATCGCATCCACGGGGGACAGAGAGTGGCCAAGCACGACGACCTTCTGGATGGCTCCCAACGCCTGAAAAAACGTCCTATGCTGGGCGATCAGTTCCTCGGAACGCTTGAAGGTGGCTGAGAAGTAGTCGTCGATGATGTCGTTGGCTTCAGCCACCCGGGTATCGATCTCCTCGATATCCGGACGGTCGTTGAGCGAGGGGCGGGATTGGGGATTCCAGGCGTGGCCCAAGACCAACTCATCGTCTGCCGCATCGGATCGGCCGTGGATGTGCAGAACACGTGCCAGATCGATGCCATAGAGAGTGTCCAACGTGCTCGTGTAGTTGAAGGTCAGGAACAGCGCCTGTGGATCCAGCGTCGCAAGCCGTCGCGGGGCGGTGTCGTGTGTCGGGATGGGCAAGTCTCGGATCCATTCGGCAAAGCGCGTCCGAAGCCCCTTGGACAGTCGCTCGACGACGTTCCCCACCTCGTACTGAAAGTCGTGGTGCCCTGAATCACTCCAGTCCTCGGCACCATAGGCCCCCATGAAGTGCCCCAAGTTGTCGACCAGCATATCGGCATCCAGTTCAGCCAGGGCTAATTCCAAGTCGCACCAGTCGTCTCCGGCTGGAAGGTAGTCCTCGACCTCGCGATGAATGTCCCGGTCTGTGGCCAGGACATACTCCTTGAACTGTCCGAGGCCCGATGGAATGCCGTGCCACAGGTCGAATCCATTGCCGACTACATAAAGCGTGGTGGGGTGCACGGTGTGCTCCTTAGGTCCCAAGAATCCGAAGTGTCTGGGCATTGAAGGTTATGGTCGATATAGTAATATCAAATAGCGTAAATAACCCATTTGAGGAGTCAGTCATGAGCGTCGTTGCAGACCGTCTCGGCGTGTCGACCCTTGTGGGTACGCCCAAAGAGATTCAGGCTCAACTCGCTCGGTCGCAGGCTGACCACGTGCTGGTGGTGGCGTTCGACCACATCAAGCCCAGTGTTTTCGCGGCATTGGCGGAAAACTTCACCAACGTCGCTTCATCCATGTTCGAGGTGCTGCTTGAACGTCAGGACCGCGAATCGCTCGAACGGCTGGCAGAAATGCTCGTGCCGCGCAATCCGCTGTCGCCCCGGCTGCTCAAGGAAGCGAGCCTGCTGGTGCAGGCGCGTAAGGCGGTGTTGGAAAGTGGAGACTGGTTGACCGCCGCGAACATCGCACAACTCGCGGAACTGAGCACCCGGAACCCGAGCGCTCAGCCCAATAAGTGGAAGAAGCAACGCCAAATCTTCGCTATCAACCACGGTGGCATCGATTACTTTCCGGACTACGGGCTGGATCGTGACGCTGGTTTCCGTCCACTGAAATCGCTGGCCAAAGTGATTGAAACCTTCGAAGGACACAAAGACGGCTGGGGCATGGCTTATTGGTTCCGCTCCGAAAACAGCTTCCTGGGTGGAAATCGTCCCCAGGATCTACTCGCTTCGGCACCGGACCGTGTCATTGCGGCCGCTGTGGATGAAATTCTTGAAATGACCCATGACTAAGCGATGCGCCAATCTGCCCGCCGATGGCGAGCCACCTAGTGAACCATCCTCGGCCGCGTCTGAGCCTTCGCACAACGACGTCGGTGCCTACGATGCCGTGCTCGAATTGGCCGACAGGATCGGAGTGTCCATTGTCCAGGGGAAGAGTTGAATGGAATGCTTCCGGATCGATGAAAGTGGTTATACCGGCTTTGACCTGATGAACCCTGAGCAGCGGTTCCAAGGAGCGACGGCCATCGCCATTGAGGATGACGAGGCCGGGCGCCTGATCCGGGAGCACTTTCCCAAGCTTCAGGCGGACGAACTCAAGTACCGGGCGTTGGCTCGGCGCCCAGCCAATCACCCCCGTCTGATGGCGCTGCAGCGCGACTTGCTAACCGACCACAAGTGCGTGACCTACGTCTGCGACAAGCGCTACCTGTTGCTGCTGATGTTCCTGGACTACGCGGTCGAGCCGTTCTACTACGAGCGCGGCATGGACTTCTACGAAGACGGGCAGAACTACTCGCTTGCGTCGCTGCTGTATACGGTTGGACCGACGCTCCTCGGCAAAGGCGCGCTCGACCGGCTGTTGGTCAGCTTCCAGCGCGCGGTGAAGGAAAAGAGCTCGGAGGCGCTTGGGAACCTGATCGATGCGGCGTGCGCATCGCGCTGGTGGGAACTGCCGGAAGCGCTTGGCCCGCTTGCGCAGTTCGCTGCCCCTGAATGCCTGAAGGCGATCGTCACGCCGGGCGTCAACACCGATGCTGCTTTCGTGGTGCTGCAGTCCCTGGTCAGTCGGATGGAAATCATGGCTGACGGCCCGTATCGGGTCGAGCACGATCAGTCCAAGAACCTGCTCACTTATCACGACCTGCTGCAGCGGTACATCCGCCATGAGAAACCGATCACGTTTCGTCAATCGGAGATCGCCAGCATCACCTTTCCGCTCAAGCTTCAGTCCGTGACTCAGATCGATTCAAAGCACAGTCCTGCAGTGCAAGTGGCGGACGTGATGATCGGCGCGGCCATCGAAGCGGCGAATACGCTTACCGGACAACGCGCCGGGGTACTGGATGCCGAGAAGGTCATGGCGCTGTACGCCGATCATCAACTGATCCATATGCTGCCCTCGATCGACTTCGAGGAGCAAAAGCGTTTCCGTCAGGGATCCCAAGCGGGGCAGGTCATCGACTATTTTGCTGAGAACTTCCACAAACCGTAATAGCGAATGGAAGCATGACCCGCCTGTGCCTACTGCGCTGGCGACCGATCAACATCATCAAGGACGCCATCGAAGCGTCTTCCTGTGTAGAGGGGGCTGCATGGCAAGCATTCATTCGGAGTACCACCGCTTCTTGGCGCACTTGGCGCAACGCCAGGTGCATGACGACGTGTGCCGGCTCGCGCATCTGGTGCTTGATCACCTGCAACCTCTGGCTGAAGTTGGTGCAGCGCGCCGTGGACGCTCCACCCGCATGGCGCCACTGGCCGTCGCCCATTTGGCGCAGATGCCGGTCGCGTACCAGGGAGATGGCCACGGACCCGAAGTCGGGCCGGCGCTGGGGCGCCTGCGCCAGCTTGAGGTGGGACCGTTTCGCGGATTCATGCGGCAAGAGACATTCGACCTCAGCCACGACATCACTTTGGTCTATGGCGCCAACGGTACCGGCAAGAGCAGCTTCTGCGAGGCGCTGGAAGTGGCGATGCTCGGCTCCATCAGCGAGGCCCAAGTCAAGCGGGTCGACCAACGGACATACTGCAACAATGCCCGGTTGCGTCGCCATGTCGCGCCCGTCCTGTCTTCCGGAGCACCAGACCAGGCCCAGGCTGTGCAGCCCAACGAAGCGGAGTACCGCTTCTGCTTCATCGAAAAGAACCGCCTCGATGACTTCGCCCGCATCGCGGCGCGTACTCCGGGCGATCAGCGGCAGCTCATCGCTACCTTGTTTGGCGTGGATCAGTTCAGCGACTTCGTGCGCGGCTTCAATCCCGCGCTCGACCAAGACCTGATGCTCGTCGGCGCCCAGGCTACTCAACTCGCGCAGCGGCGCTTGCAGTTGGCGAACTCTGAACAGACGATCGCTGCTTATCCGCAAAAGATCGCGGCGGTGGAGAACTCCGAGCAAGCGCTGGCGCAACGAATGTCGCCCGGCGCGACGTACCAGGCTTGCGTTGACTGGCTGCTCGGCACACCGGAGCAGCAAGGGCGGCTGCCGTACGTCCAGGCGCAACTGGTTGCCGTCCCACCTGCCGTTCATGAGGTGAGCCAAGCGCGGCTGCAGACGCTGCTGGATGAGGCTTATCACCTTCAAGGCCTGTGGCAGGCGGTCACCGGACAGCTTTCGGCGCGTGCTGGGGAAGTGTCGTACGCTAAGCTCTACGAGGCTGTGCTGGCCTTGACTGACGGGGCGACCACCTGTCCCGCATGCGGAACCGGATTGGCTGCTGTCGCACAGGATCCTTTCGCCAAGGCCCGCACGGGCCTGGAGCAGCTCGCGCAGTTGGCCACCCTCCAGCAGCAGGAAGCCGGCCTACGGACGCAGTTGAGCGAGGCGGTGCGGGCGCTGTGGGACGAGATGCGTCGGGTAGTCGCGGTTGGCGCAAACGCTTGTCCTGCACAGTTGCAGGCAGCAGGCCTGCCTCCATTGCCGCCTACCTCGACAGGCGCCTGGCTTGGCGCATGGGTCGATGGCGACCGGCGTGCCTGGAACGCTCTGCTGCAGGTCACGGAAATCATCGAGCGCGCCGACGCGCAAGCCCGCGAAGCGCATGCCCTGCGCGGGGCGCTGGCCCGGGAGCGGGACGCACTGGACCAGCACCGGCTGGAGATCGAACGGCTGCGGACCATACGCATGACAGCCGACCAAGAAATGGCCGCTGCCCGCCAGACCGTGGCCCAATTTGACGAGGCGAACCGTGAGTTGATCGAGTCGGTCGCAACCGAAGTGCCGGTAGTCGCGCACCACCTGCGGGTCAAGGCCGCCTACGACGGCTTCTTGCCCGAAATCCAAGCCTACTTGGCCGCATTGCCGGGCGTGCTGCTCCAGGGCCTCGGAGAACAGGCACGCAATCTGTACAACGCATTCAATCGTGCTGATCCGCCTGGCGACCTCTTGCACGCGTTGTGGCTGCCTGTCGCCGAAAACGGCAAGATCGAAGTAGAGTTCACCGGTGAGCCTGGCGTGCGCTATGACGCGCTGGTGGTCTTCAGCGAAGGGCATATCAAGTGCCTGGGTCTGGCGATTCTGCTGGCGAAGAACATCGCGCAGGGGTGCCCCGTGGTCATTTTCGATGACGTCGTCAACGCGATCGACGATGACCATCGTGACGGAATCTGGCGTACCTTCTTCGAGGATGGCTTGCTCGTCGGCAAGCAGGTCATCCTCACCTCACACGCCGAGGAGTTTCTGCACCGGATCCAGCAGGAATTGGGCGCCCGGCGGGCCGGGTCCATCAAGCGCTACAAGTTCCTCCCGCACCAGGGCGAGCATGAGCTGCGCGTTGACAGCGATCCACCGACGAAGAACTACGTCCTGTTGGCCCAGCAGGCGTTGGCAGCCGATGAGAAGCGTGAGGCGCTGCGCCAGGCGCGGCCCGCGCTGGAGAGTCTGACTGACCGTCTCTGGACTTGGCTGGGCCGGCGAGCAGATGGGCGCATCGAACTCAAGCTAGGCGGGCCACGCTCCCCCTGGGAATTGAACAACAAATGCGCAAAGTTGAGATCAGCCGTCGATCGCATCTCCGCGCAGCATGCTGGCGCGCCAGACGTCGTTGTCGCTTTGACCCGGCTGCTTGGTGTTGGTGCAGGAAGCATTGAATGGGGGTGTCTCAACAGCGGTGTCCACGATTCCCAGCGAGACCACGAGTTCGACCGCTCCTTAGTGAGAGTCATTGTCGAATCGATTACGGCGTTGGACGCTGCGTTAGATGTTCTGCAGAACCGATGAGCACTACAGCCACGCGGGACAGCATTCGCCTAAAGGTATTTCTTGAAGCTGCCCGCGGTCAGGCTCACGGCCAGCCCCAGCAAGGCGGCGCTCGGCAGCAGAATCAGCAGTGGATGCACCGAGATCGGCAAGGCCAGGTACGTGACCCAGGGCAGAACGGCCAGCGGCATCAGGCTTGCTTTCGCGCGGTGGTAGATGAAGCCCGATTCGCGGCCCGCGCCGAACCGGCGCACGTCCCTCCGCACTAGGCCGTCGATCAGGCCGACGAATGCCGCGGTGAGGATCAGCGGCAACGTGAGCACCAGGACCAGCAGGCGCACAAGGAAGGTCAGCGTCGTGAAGGCTGCGGCGATCAGGTAGCTCTCGGTCCAGACATAGGCCTGGCTGATGTAGTAGCGAAAGTTGCGTGTCTGCCCGTGGCTGGGTGCACGGGCGCGCTCGGCGGTCTGGCTCATGCGCTCCAGCAAGCCCGAGCGCACGAACACCCATTCGTATCCGGTATCCACCAGCTCGTGCGCCGTGCGCCCCGGTTCCTGCACGACCACGCTGCGCGTGAAGTGGTTGGACAGGTGCCCCAACTCGTACTGCAACATCTGCTGGGAGTGTCGCCAGCCCTCGTCCTTCCAGAACAGGTGCATTCCGACGCACTCCACGACAATGGAGAACAGCAGCGAGCCGATCAGCACCCCCAGCAGCCGGAACGGCAAGGTGATGGTGCCGACGATCAGGCCTTGGCGCTGGTTCTGCTCCCGCTGCGCGGTCGAGGCGGCATCCTTCATGGCGAGGCCTCATTGCCGGCGCTGTCGTCGGTGGCCACCGGGCCAGGTTCGGCCGCAGCGGCATCATCCAACAGGTCGTCGGGCAAGGCCCCGTCCTGCAACGCCGGGGAACTGGTGAACTCCCACCACTGCGTGGCCTCGCTGTAGCTCTGGCGCATGTAGCCCGCCAGTTGTTGCAGATCCTGCGGCATGACCTCATCGGGGTCCGGTGCCGGCAGCGGCATGCGAACCTTCCAAAGCTGGCCGCCCTGCAACAATGCGAAACATTGGCCCTTGGGTAAGGCGACGACGTGCGACGGCTCGATCATCGGCACGCTGGACATGCTGATGCGGTCCTGCGTGTTGCTGGTGAAGTCCGTCGCGCCGCGGATGTCCGAGCTGTCGGTCGCGCCGGAGACGATGGTGGTCGTATAGACCTCGACCTTCGGCAATTGCCGGGTCAGCAGTTCGGCGGTGGCCGTCTCCCTGACCCTCAGCATGAACAGATTGTTGAAATTGCCAATCACTTGACCCGCTTTGGCGCGGTTCCCGATACGGGCCTCGATGTCCGAAAGCGTCTGCGTGTACGCGGTGACCTGCAGACCGGCGCCGCCGCCTTTGTTGATCAGCGGCACGAACTCGTCACCCATCAGTTCATTGAATTCATCCGCGTGGACGTTGATCGGCACGCGCGTGCCAGCCGATGCGCCCGGCAGGCCGTCATCGATCCCGTGCTTGTAGATATGGCCTGCCACCGAAACGAGATCGCTGAACATCGAGTTGCCGACCGCTGCGGCGACCTCGGCATCGGATAGCGCGTCCAGGCCCACATAGACGACTGCGCGCTTTCGGATGACCTGCATCCAATCGAAGATCGGGCGGGGGTCGGCCAGGTCGGAATAGTTCGGCGCCAGAAGCTGGGAAATCTTCCCGCTGGTGAGCTTCTCCAGCAGCGGCAGCAAAGACGCGACGATCTTGTCGAAATACGTCTTGTCGTAGCGAACCGCCGAGCGCAGGCCGTCGAGCACCGGGTCGTAGTTACGGGCCTGGGATAGGTACTGCTCCAGCGCCACCACGCGCTTCTCGCGCCCAATCATGTTGCGCGGGATGTTCTTCTCGTTGAGCTTGGCCTCGATCTGGACGATCACCTCCCAGGCTTTGGGCTCGGTCTTGGCGAAGTAGTGCTGGGCGTACTCGATGAACAGCGCGTCGATGTTGATGACGTGCCGCTGGATCAGCATGTAGTCCGGGCGCTGCCCCAGTTCCACCAAGGCGCGGGCAATGATGTTGACGAAGCGCCACGCGAATTCCCTGAAGGCTGCGCTGTTGCCTTCGCCGGAGAGCTGCCCCGCGATGCGGGTGGCGACTTCCGAGATGCGACCGAATCGGCCTACGGCGTTGTAGCGTGCCGAAATGTCCGGCCACCCCAAATGGAAGACATAGAACTCGCCTTCGCGGCCCGCGCGCTTGGCCTCGACATACATCCGCTTCAGGAGATCGGCATCTCCTTTGGGGTCGATGACGATCACGACCTCGTGTTCGCCCGCGGCGTTCCTCCGGCGGATGTCTTGAGTGACGAAGAGTTCGGCCAAACGTGTTTTGCCCACCCTTGTCGTTCCCAAAACCAAGGAGTGGCCCACGCGCTCACCCAGCGGCAGGCTGACGTCCACCTCGTCGGGTTCGATGCCGTGCAGGCGCGGCAGGCCGCCCACTGGCGGCAGCGGCCGCACCGGATTGAAAGGCACGTCCCAGCCGGTGAGTTTCGATAGCCGGGACAGCGGGAACGGCGCGAACTCCAGCCGTTCCTCCAGGCGCCGGGCCAGCCGATAGGCCGGCGTCGGCTCGACGTAGCGCCGAAACTCTGGCCGGTACGTCTGCATGAGCCTATGGGTGTGTTTCTGCTCCCACAGAAAGCCGCGTCCCACAAACAGACGTTGCTGGCTGACCGGCACGTCCTTGCTGGTCATCACGTAGCGCGGCAGGCGACGGATGTTGCGCCGGTAGCACAGGATGACGCGGGCATCGCGGTAGCGGATCGCGCCATAGGCTCCGAACGCCAGCGCGCTGCCGACACCCATGGCGGGGCTCAGCGCGAGCGACCACGGGGCCACCAGGGACAGAAACGCGGCGCCTGCACACGCCGCGACGGTATATAGCTCCACCGCTGGGCGAAGCAGAACCTCGACCGGCTGTTTCCCCGACATGGCTTCATTGCTCGATGCCGGTGGCCGTGACTAGCGCCGGGTAGTGCCGCAGGCCCAAGCGCTCGGCCAAGTCGTCGCCGGACACGGGCGCAAGCGGCACGCCGGACGCCAGTGCGCGCAGCCGCGCCAGGCCTTGCACGGTCTCGACGTTGACCACCAGACCGACCGCGCCGCGCTCGCGCAATGAGGCTGCATGGCGGCGCAACCAGGCCTGGGAAGCCTCGTCGTCGCCCACGACCACGAAGGGACGCAGGCCCGGGGCCTCGATCACCCGCCGCGCGACGGTGCCGGGCGTGAGCTTGGCGCTGCGCACCGGCAACATCGCGGCCTCATCCGCCGGCGTGGCCGGGATCTGAGTCGCAGGGATGGGCGATCGGGCCGGAGTGTTGGCGCGCGGCTGGAGGCTCAGGGCTTCGTAGTACGGCAGCGCCGACGTGCCGCCACGGTCTTCGACCAAGATCAGCGGCTCGCCGGCACGCGAGGCCAGCGGCAGACCCGCCAGCAGCACGAGCAGGCCTTTCGCCGCGAGATGGGCCAGATGGGATTTCGTCATGGGGTGGTCTCCTGGCGCGCGGCGAGGACCGCGGCGGTTGGGCGCGTGCCCTGCACGCGGGCGAGGTGGCGGGAAACGCTCCGCCGGTAGCGGGCTGCGGGCTCGCCCCCCGCGGGGCGGTGGTAGCGGCCGATCGCCAGCAGCCAGTTCTCCCCCGGGATGTGCTGCTCCTTCAGGATCTCGGAGGCGATGGCGAGGTTGCGGTACGGATCGAGCAAGTCGCACGGGCTGGTGAAGCGGTGCTTGTGGTAGCCGAGGTTGATCTGACCCAGGCCCGCGTCGATGCGCGTGTGCGGCGTGGAGCGCATCGCCTGCTGCAAACCGGCGCAGGCGTCGGCGCGGGTCGCATAGCGGCGCGATTGGCCGGCGACGTTGAGGGACCACGGCCACGGGACGATGCGTCCGTTCCGCCGGATGCCGCTCTCCTGCAAGGCCACGGCGTAGAGCACCGTGGAGGGAATGCCCGCACGTTGGGCGGCAAGCTGATAGGCCGGAGGCGGAACCTCCTGGGCATGGACGGCGCAGGCGTACAGGCCAGCAGCGATCACCAGTACGCGAAACCGCGCCGTCAGGGCTGGCGCTGCCATTGGCCGTTCACCTCGCGCACGACCGCGGGCAGATCGCCGGGCAGACCCAGCGACAGCCAGCGGCCGCCGTCGTGGTTGAGCGTGATGGTGCCGCTGCGCACCCGTGTCGGGTCGATCTGTGCGCGCTTGGCCCAGTCGCGGATGCGCGCGTCGTCCTGGCGGCTGCCGACCATGTACAGGTCGAACTCGGTACCTGAGGATTGCAGGCGTTGCACGAGCTGTCCGCAGGCCGCGCAGCCGTCCTTGACGAACACCGCCGTGCGGCCGCCGCCGCGCACTGCGCCGCCGCTGGGTTTGTCGTCAGGCAGGTTCACCCGTTGCATGCCGGGGTTCAGGCGCTGCCAGGCTTCGTCGTAGGCACGTTGATAGGCAAGCAGCTTCTCGACGCGGCGCGCTTCGATTTGCACCTGCAGTTCTGCGTAGCGCCGCCGTTCCTCGTCGGTGCGGGCCTCGATGCCCAGGGCGGACAGAGGGTCCAGGTTAGGCGAATAGATGCCCAGCGGCCCGTCCATCAGCTCGCGGTATAGCGCCCATTCCTGCGGTTGGAGGCCCCAGTCGCCTGCTACCTGGTCGTCCGGGGTTCGGGCGACCAGCGGACGCTCCTGGTTCTGCGCATTGCGGGCCGGGGCGGTGACCGGCTGCTGCGCCCAGGCGGGCAATTGGGCGGATGCCAGCAGGAGCGCGGAAAGGATGATCGACGGATTCATGTGGTGTGCTCCGGTCAGGGAATCGCCACGCGACGGGTCTGGTTGCCGGCCTGGAACACGGCGGTGTTGCCCTCAATCGCCTGTAAGTGCCACGGGCCGAGCGCATCACCTGGCAGCAGCACCTGAAGCTGGTCAGGCGTGAAGTCCGCACTGCTCGGCGCAACGGACACGCTGCGCTGGCCAGCGCGCAATTCGGCGCCGACGACGCGGAACGGCAGCGGCGGCGGTTCGGGCTTGGCGGCGGCCTTGCCCGATGCGCGCGGCTGGGCGGGTGCTGCGGCGCGCGGAACGGGCGCAGCGGTCTGGCGCGCCTTGATCTGCTCGACCTCCGCGCGCAGCGCCTGAAGGTCGTCGGCAGCGGCATAGCCGCTCAGCGTTTTCTCAACCTGGGCAGCGCGTGCTTCCAAGACTTGGCGGGTGTCTTTGAGGTCTGCCGCCGTTGCGACGGCCGAACGCTGCTGGATGGCCTCGATCGACTCGACCAGGCCCGCCGCCCGGGCTTCCAGGCGTTGCAGGCGGGAATCCAGCCGTTCCTGGTCGGCCTGGTCGTTCATGGTCTGGTAGCCCAAGGCTACGAAGACGCTGAGGCCGATCAGCCAGAGCCACAGAAGGCTCTGCACCATCACGACGGCGGCCGGGCGCCGGGCAGACTGTGGGGCGCTCATGGCTGGCCTCCCGAAACCGAAGGCTCCAGCGGGAACGTCTGCACCGCCTCGGCGGCGGGTGGCTCGGATGCGGGTTCGATGACCGCGCTGTCGGCGGGCCGTTCGAAGCAAATCTGCCGTGCGCGATCATCCGCGTGCAGTTCCCAGGCCGGGCCAGCCAGTGTGAGCAGCGCATCGCGCAAGGTCATGGGGCCGAGGTGCAGGTGCGCCGCCGGCAGCGGCAGCGCGTACAGCTCGATTACCGCGTGCGCCGTCTGGCACAGGCTGTAACCGCTGCGCTTGAGCACATGCCGCAGCCCATCGCCGACGGTGGCGCGGGCATCTTCGGGCATGGACACGTCGATGGTCTGCAACAGCAGGTCGCGTTGCGCCGCTCTGGGTGCCAGCTCGACCAGCGTGTAGCGACCGTAGCGCACGACGGGGATGTACTCGGGCGCCTCGGGTTCGGGCGTGGCCAACACTTCCTCGATGGCATCAGGTGCGGGCGGCGCAGTCGTCGTAGCGCAGCCGCCAGCCAGCACCGACCAGAGCAGGCCGAGGACTCCTGCCAGCAGGCGGCGTTCGGGATGGTGAAACCAAGGTGGAGAGGGGCACATAAGCTCGGCGTCCTGAAACAACGAGCCCTCACCATCGCCGCTAAGGCCCGGGGCAGCAGCAAACAATGCGAACCACGCTGCGTCCGATTTGCCGGCAGCGGTCTAGTCGAACAAAAGCGGCCTTGAGGGCGCCGAAACGGAAAAGCTCAGTCGCGGTCGGCGGATGGAGGCCGGCCGCTTGACTGCTACTATTTGTTAAAACACCAGTGGACGGGGGCGTAAATGAGGGTTTCTCGGGTCAGGTTGATCAATTTCGCCAATTTCTCGGATGTTGATGTCGAGACGGGGGAAAGTATCGTCATCGTGGGAGAGAACAAGGTTGGCAAGAGCAATTTCATTCGCGGCCTGCAGTTGATCCTTGATCCGGGCTTGTCTGAACGCGATCGACAACTGGGGCTTGAACATTTCTGGGACGGACTTGGCGAAGACAAGGTTGGTGCGACCATTGAGGTCTCTGTGGATCTAACGGACTTCACAAACGATCCCCGGCTGATGGCTCACCTCAACGATTGCGTGATTGATCCTGGCCCACCCATGGTGGCCCGACTCACCTACCGCTTCCAGCCTAAGGCGGGCCTGGGGCGCGCCCCGGAATCGTTGAAGGACTATGAGTATGTGATCTTCGGTGGCAACGATCCCGAAATGCGTATCGGCGGCGCACTTCGCCGGATGTTGCCAATAGATGTTCAGGTAGCCCTGCGTGACGCTGAGAAGGACCTTGCGAGCTGGCGCAATTCGCCATTGAGGCCACTCATTGAGGATCTTGCCGCGTCGTTGGATGATGACGCCCGTGAGGAGATTCAGAATCAGGTCGACCAAGCACAGCGAGAGCTGGCTGGACACGAGGAAGTGGTAGCGACAGCAGAACGGATCAGCGAACGGCTGATCGCAATCGCCGGGGGGCAACATGCTGTCCCGGTATCGCTCGGACTTGCACCTACACGAGTGGATGCATTGCTGCGTAGCCTTCGGCTGCTTATCGACAACGGTGTTCGCGGTGTCGGCGATGCCAGCCTAGGAACGGCGAATCTGATCTTCCTGGCCTTGAAGAGCCTCGAACTCGACCGTCTCGTCTCCGAGGGGGAGCGCGACCACACATTCTTCGTCGTCGAGGAGCCCGAAGCGCACCTGCATCCGCATGTCCAGCGTCTTGTCTATCGCTACTTTCTCGGCACAAGAGCGGAAGATGAGGACGAAGCCCCTCCACTGACGACAATTCTCACTACTCACTCGCCGCATATCGCAAGCGTTACACCGATTAGGTCCATCGTTCTCCTGCGTCATAACGCAACGGACGGGAAAACCGTCGCGGTTTCGACCGCGAACACACCTTTCACACAGAGGGATGAAGACGACCTCCAGCGCTACATCGACGTCACTCGCGGAGAAATATTATTTTCCCGGGGAGTGATTCTGGTTGAAGGGGACGCCGAGCGCTTCATCATTCCCGCGTTCGCCGACGCCCTCGGGATTCCTTTCGACATACTTGGAATCACTGTGTGCTCGGTCGGGGGGACGAACTTCACTCCTTATGTGAAGCTTTTGGGCCCTAAAGGGCTAAATATTCCACATGTAATTTTGACAGATCGCGACCCGGTCAATGGCAAACCTCCACTAGCCCACAGGCGATTAATTAATCTCTTAAACGAGGTCGATGACGAATATGGTTACGATGACCTGGATATAGATGAGGTGCTCAAATACGCCGCAGAGTTTGGATACTTCGTCAACGAGAGCACGCTGGAATCCGACCTATTTGCCGCCGGAATGACCGAGGCGATGAAGTCGGTAATCGAGCAGGAGTTGCCGCTGAGGCAAGTCACCCGGGACGCATTGCAAGAGTGGGTGGATGATCCGGATCAGGTCGATGAAGACCGGCTGCTGAAGTTGATTGAACGGATTGGCAAGGGGAGATTTGCACAGGCACTTGCGCCGTCGGTGTCTGAGGACGTTTGCCCGGCCTACATTCGCTCTGCGCTGGAGCATATCCGCGATGCCGTCGCGTAACGTCGGTACAGCCTACCTGGCGCAGGCTGCCGAGTTGGCTGGAAATCCAGGGCAGTTGGCAGCTTACAACTCTCAAGGACATTGTGTGGTACTCGCTGGTCCCGGGAGCGGTAAGACCAAGACACTCGTCCTAAAGCTCGCCCGCATCCTGGCCGAAGACGTCGAGGCCCCTCGTGGCGTTGCGTGCATCACTTATAGCCAGGAGTGCGCTCGCGAACTCGCTCGCCGAATTGAAAACTTGGGACTTCAGCAGGCACCTAATCTTTTCATTGGTACGGTCCATGGGTTCTGTCTGCGTCATCTCTTGATGCCGTATGGACGCCTGGCCGGCCTGCCCATATCTTTCCCACTTTCGGTAGCCACTCAACGAGTCAGTGATCGGTTGTTGAAGCAAACTGGAGATGCGCTTTTCGGCCAGAACCATCCGTACAAAGTTATTGACCTCGGGCGGCATCGCCGTTCCGTGCTCAATCGAAATAGCGTCGCTTGGCGTAGCGAGGAGGAACTCGCTGCCTGGGCCGAGGCCTACGAGGCCGCTCTGCGCGACGAGGGGCTGATTGACTACGATGACATGGTTGTCTTCGGCCAGCGTTTGATCGCCGAGCACGACTGGGTACTACCTCTGGTTCAGGCAAAATTCCCCGTGCTCGCGGTGGATGAGTACCAGGATTTAGGCGTGGCACTGCATCGCATCGTCAAACGCCTTGCCTTCGACGGGGGTGTCCGACTTTTCGCTGTCGGGGATGCGGATCAGTCGATATATGGATTTACGGGAGCTGATGGCGCGTTGCTCATGGAATTGGCGGCTCGCAGAGACATTGAGCCTGTCCAGCTTCAATTAAATTACCGTTCTGGTGCAGGGATCGTGACTGCGTCAGAGATGGCGCTTGGAGAAGCCCGAGGCTATCAAGCGAGCGATCCTGCGCGACAAACGACCATCGAATTTGTCCTGCGCCCGGGTGGTATGGCGGACCAGGCTGCGCACGCCGTCGCGCAGATCATTCCGGCGGCCTTAGCCTCCAAGCCGGGACGAACACTGGGCGATATCGCGATCCTATACAAAGACTATCGCGCAGGCGATATCGTGGCTGAAGCTGTGGCAACCGGTGGTCTCGATCACATCCGTGTGGATACCGCAGCACCTTACCGCAAGGTTGCCCTAACAAGTTGGGTAGAAGATTGTGCGGCGTGGTGCGCGGGTGGCTGGCGTGTTGGACGCCCACAATTGCGTGGACTACTCGACCGCTATCGCGCATTTCATCGGGCGAGCTTGGACGATTCACAGGCCAAGCGCGAAGAGCAAGAGCTAACCGCCTTGCTATGGGAGCTGCGTGCTGACCAGCAACCTGCGCGAGAATTTGTTGCTTCGCTGCGCAACGGTGTAGTGGATCATCTGCTGGCGGCTGAATTGGCGCTCGCTGATCAGAAGGAGCAACTGGATCGCATGACGGCAGCGCTCGCTGAAGGCGGTGCACTGGCTTCGCTAGACATCACGAGTTTGGGCGGTCGGGACGGTTCGCCCGATCACCTGAATCTGCTGACACTGCATTCCGCAAAGGGCTGTGAGTACGACGTCGTCATCATGGTTGGACTCGACCTCGGAAATCTGCCGTGGCGCAATGAAACTCCAGAGAAGTTGCGCGAAAGTCGCCGGCTCTTCTATGTGGGACTCACACGTGCTCGCGACGAGGTCCACATGCTGTATTCGGGCTTCGTTGATGGCCGCTATGGCCCTATGCGCTTTGGGCGCTCGCCATTCCTTGATGAGCTGGAGGCGCGAATGCGTGCCGCTGGCATTTGAGTGTGAACCCGGGAATCTGGAGTGTCGGTGCTGCGTCGGCGCATGTCGAGCAACACCACAGTCGAGCTACATCTTTGCAGCCAAGCGATTGGCTGCGAAACGCTCGCGCGCGAGTCTGGCGGCGTTATTCATCGAGTCTAGGTTATCGATACACCATAGACCGTTGATGCAAAGAAAGCGCTCACTAAGCACTGCTTCAAGTATGTTTGGAAGGGTTGCGTTGAAGAATCCGGCACCCTTGACCGTTGGGGCCGGATCTAGCTCAAGCATCGCGACCGGCAGGTCAGAAAGGCACGGGCCGAAGTGGCCGGCCGAAGGGAACTTGCCCCCAAACTCGGTGCGCAGACGCTCCTTTCCCATGCTCTTGGTGAGAGTGCTATATCGCTCCTGCCGCAGCAACCAAAGAGACTTGATGCCCGCCTCGCGGTACCGCTCTTGGCGTTTACGGTAGTCACGGAGCGACTGATACGATCTTTGGATCTCGACAGCCAACCTAACCCCATTGCGCTC
The DNA here is from genome assembly GCF_058799075.1 of Cupriavidus sp. GW822-FHT06G04. Classification (NCBI taxonomy): domain Bacteria; kingdom Pseudomonadati; phylum Pseudomonadota; class Betaproteobacteria; order Burkholderiales; family Burkholderiaceae; genus Cupriavidus; species Cupriavidus sp. GW822-FHT06G04. The sequence goes on from NZ_JBXALD010000007.1 coordinate 91,658, forward strand.
ACCCCAGACATCAGCCTGCCAGCGACCTGCATCACCCGAACCCGGCATTTCAACCGAGGCACGGAATCCAAGATCTTCAAGCACGCTGCGCACAAGTATCTTGGCCGCCAGGTGCCATTGGCTTTCTTCGGAAGTACTGCACGCACCTCCTAGATGCGCGAAGAAGGGGTACCCATTAGCACTAACCTTGGGAATCGCTGGAGCGTTGCAGCAAGGCATCAGCAGATCACCGACGCAGTACGCCCGTTGCAACTCTTCCCACTGCGCCTGAGACATATGCAGTGCGTTGGCTGCACCAGTACCATCTGCATATGCTGCTTCGATCACCATAGCCATAGTGCCTCCTTGAATCTCGGTATTGTCTGATCAGTTTAGCCTTCCCCGCGCTGGGACCGGGGCGGTGATCGAATCCTCCGAGCAGCAATTTCCTAGAAAAATGCCGGCACCCCCGAAAGGATGCCGGCAGACAGCAGATCACGCAGTTACCAATTGCCGGGCCAATGCGACCTCGACGGAATCACCATCCTGGTTCAGGACATCGAGCCCCGATTCGGGTACATCGCCCGAAGTGGACTGCGAGACCATGATCTTCTTGGCCATCAGCTCCAGGCAGGTCATCTGCGAGGAGCCGGCGTAGCCCAGGTAGATCACGCGCACGGACAGCTTCTGCCCGATACGCCAAGAGCGGCGTGCCGCCTGCTGGAGCGAATACACGTTGTAGCCCGACTGCATGAACACGATCGTCGGAAACTCCAACAGGTCCAATCCCGTCTTGACAAGCTCGGGATTGGTGATGAGCACGTCGATGCCACGGTCCAACTGCTCGGCGATCCAGTCCTCGCGGCGGCTGGCATCCACGCTTGCGCGCAGTACCGCCACTTTGAAGCCTTCCTGCTCCAGCAATACCTTCAACCGGCTAGTCGTGTCGCGCGTGCCGGTATAGACCGTGTAGGCCAGAACCTTGCGGCCCTGTGCTTTCTCTTCCCTGCAGATGTCGATCAGCTCACGCTCCTTGGGGCTGATCTCGAACTCGTTGAACTGAGCCGGGACGAACGCCAAGGTATTGCGTGTGCGCGGATGCACCACGGTCTCCGACCGGAAGCAGCAGTCCGGCCAGGCCAGCAGCACGTTGAGGACCACACCCAGCAAGGTTGTATCGCGTCGCGCCAGAGCCTGTTTCAGCTCCGCGGTCAGCCGACCCGCCAAATCGCGGTAGGCCGCGGCTTGCGCCGTGTCCATCGCGACTTCACGGAACTCCTCGTCATACGGTGGCAGAACGTTGCCGCCGATGTCTCTGAGTTTGAGGAAGATCGTGAACGGCAGGATGCAGCGCAGCACGCCCTTGGGGCCGAAGCCCGGAGCTTTGACCGTTCTGACACTGACTTTCGTGCCTTTCGCGGTCTTGTGCGCCGTCCCGGTGCTCTCGGAATAAATGTCCTTCAGGACACCGTGATCGCGCATGAACGCCATCGCGGCCGAGGTCATGCTGCCGCTCGTGGTCGGGCGATAGCCGTCTTCGATCATCCGCCCGGGAAGGGCTCGGAACAGCAGGTAGAACAGATCGTCGCCGTAGCCGCCCATCAACGTGCCGGTCAGCAGTAAGGTCTTGCGAGCCTTCGCCGCCAGCACGCCCATGGCCTGGCCCTGGGCGCTGCCGCCGTTCTTGTACTCGTGGGCCTCGTCGGCGATGAGCAGGTCGAACGTGCCTTGCGGCAGGTAGCGCTTGATGAACTCGGACGGTTGATAGCCGCCCTCGCCAAAACCGAACTCCATGTTGGCCATCGCACGTTCCATGCGCGTGGCTTGACGGTCGGAAAACACCAGCTCGCCGTTGCCGTCCATGAGGTTGATGAACTCATGGATGTTGTCGCCCAGCATCGACGCCAGGAACCCGTCGCCGAACTTCTGCATCAGCTTCTGCGCGGTGACTTCCCCGATCGTCGGGATGCGCTTCAACGCTTTCAGCACGGCCGAGGACTGGTCGCTGCCGGACAGGCTGCGCGGGCGGATCAATGTCCACAGGGGCGCGGCGCAATGGCTGCACTTCCTGCGGTACTCCTCGGCTTCGAGCGCGACCGGGTTGACCGGCTCGCCGTCGAGGTCGGTGATGACCGTGCCGCAGTCAGGGCACGCTGCCACGTCGCCATGGCGGGTGCGCCGCGTGGTGAAGACAGGCTTCCAGTGGAATCCCATCCGCATCCTGACGCGCCCCAGGACAAAGAACTCCTGGCCCGTGGGCTGCACACCCAACTGCTCGCGCAGCTTGATGAGCTTGACCAGCGTGTCCGGGCCGTTGAGCACCCAGACCTTGGCGCCTGCCACCGTCTCCTGGATCTCGCGCCGCCACTTGTAGACCAGGTGCGGTGGAGAAAGAACCAGGGTACGGCGATAGCCTTCGGCGTTGAGCACGGCGGCTGTGGCGATACCAACGGTCGTTTTGCCGCAACCCATCTCGCCGTTGACGATCGCGGCGTGTTCGCCACGGTCGATCAGCAGCTCGGCGGCGGCATGGACGACTTCGGCTTGGGCTTGGAATAGCTTGCGTTTGAGGCTGGCGACGACGAGTTGACGATGCGCCTGCGGCTGGCCGGTATAGACCGGCGGATTGGCGCTGTTGAGGGCGTCGAGCAGTTCGTCGCCGAACTCGCCGACAAAATCCTGAAGGCTCAGGGTCAGAGGGTTGGATTCCGCGTCGAGCAGTTCGCCCTGTACGGGCGTGGCTTCGGCGGTAGTGTTTTCGAGATCGAGGGACATGGTGATGCTCCAAAGAAAATGGGGCATGCACCACCCCCAAAGGGGCAATGGCCTGCCCCAGGGTGGGAAGATCAATCGGCACACGGCCGACGGTGGATGGAAAACGCAGGCGCTGGCGGCCTGCTGGTGAAATGTGCTTAGTCTTCGGACGGCAGCACGATGGATGTGAGATGGCGTTTCGCATCGGTGACGATGCGAATGCGCAGCGCACGATGAATCACGTAGTGCGATTCCAGCAAAGCACCCGATTGAAGTGCGATGCCGTTGGCTTGCCATTGCCCGTCGCTGACGTCCCCCCAGTCGCCACGGACATGGCGACGGAAGTACGGAATCGGGTCAAGACGACCGGCGCGGACCAGGCGGTCGATACCTTCGCTGAGGATGAGTGCACCTACCGGAAACAGCAGGTCCTGGCAGTAGGTTTCGATGTGTCGGGATGCCATGGATTCCTCCTTGATGGATTCATTGAGCCACGACACCCCTGGCGGAGTGAAGTGGCTCCGTCAGGTGACTGGGATGACGATGGGTGACTTCAGATCATGTCGCGCTCTTCGGGAAGCTGGACAACCGTGGTCTGGTGGTCTTCGCTGGTCTTGACGATCAGAACCAGCTCCGGCGTGATCCGGTAGTAGGAGATCATCAGGTTGTCCTGTTGGAGTGCGACGTCGTTGGCCTTGCGGGTGGCCTTGTCGATCTCGCCCCAGTCACCGCGCACATGGCGCTGGACATAGGTCAAGGGGTCGATCAGGCCTTTGCGGGCCAACCAATGCACCTTCTCGCTCAACTTCAGCGAGCCCGGTGCGAACAACGGTTGCTTCTGCGGCGCGGGCCGCTTGAACAGATTTGGGAACATGGTGTTTCTCCTTCGATGTGGTACAGCAGGACAGCAGCGCGTCCGGTGGATTAACGAATGGTCAAGACGTCGCCCCGTGTCGGGGAGCCAGGCGTCATGTCCCACGCGCGGATGACAGGTACGAACTTGTCGGTGAGGATGCGGGTCTCGGCGATGGAGCCGTCTTCGCGTTCGGTGAATTCCCGCTGGAGCGTCTTGTCCTTGTGGGTGTCACCTTTGACGACGAGCACGCGCCCCGTCTTGGAGCGCACAACCCCCGAGATCGCGCCTGCGGCCAGAGCCAGGGCGAGATGCCAGTGGGACAAGGCCCGCGCCGGTGGACGCAGCGACTGCTGCGCGGCCCCCAGGTGCGTGTCCTGCGACGGCCAGAGGCCTTGCAGCCTGCCAACCTCGTCGGCGAACTGCTCGGGCTCCATCGTCACGCGGAAGAAATGCTCCGGCTCGGCCGGACTGGCGGGGACGATGTACGGCAGGAACGGCCATTCGCTCGGCAGTTCGTCAGCTTCGATCTCGCCTTGCCCAACCTGCAGCAGCAGATTGCGCACGGCCTTGACGCCATCCGAGGCCTGCTCGCGCTGGCGCACCCGCCGGCCGAAGATCACAACTTGCTTGAACTGCGTCTCCACCGCTCGGTAGATGCGCAGGTCGGTGTAGTGGCGCGTCAGCCAGCCGACCAGCTCCGCGTCGAGCACGTAGCCGGGGACGATGAAGACCAGCACGCCGCCGTATTGCAGCAACGACAAACTGCGCTGGTAGAACAGTTTTTCGAGGCGGGCACGACCCTGGCCCTGATAGCCGATGTTGCCGTTGACGTCCTTGGACAGGTCGCCATACGGCGGGTTGAGCCAGAGCAGTCCGAACGACTGCTTGGAGACCATCGTGTCCATCAGGTCCGCGTGCAGGCAGTGATCGACCAGGCCGCGGGCATGGCGTGCCCGCTCCGCGTCGAACTCAACGGCGAACGCCTTGGCCTGCTCGCGCCCGAGGGCGTGGGCGGCTTCGGCGATCGCTACGCCTTCGCCGGCGCAGGGATCGAGGATGCACATCGGCCCGTCGCTGGGCATCAGTGCGTTGAGGGCTCTTTCGAGCGTGGGTTCATCAGTCGGGAAATACCCGTTCTTCACGAAATTGCGGGCAAGCCGCGGGAACATGAGGGCCATGGAAGTCTCCTGGTTGGCGGGGATGAAAGACGGAAGCACACCAAGGCGTGCCTCCGAGGGTGGGTCAGGCCGCTACCACTTCCGGCGTCCAGATCTTGGCCGGGTATGGATAGGCGGTGAGCACGTCACTGCGGATCAGGGAGCCCAGCGCCAGGGTCAGCGTCGGCACGTCGATGGCGAGCCGATGGCCTTCCAGCGGCCCGAGGGCGAACGGAAGGCGGCCCAGCATCTCGCGGCTTTGCAGCAGTTCCAGCACGGTCTCGCGCCAGTGGTCGAGCAGCGGCAACGGGCACGTGTCCCGCACCAGCGTCCACAGGCGGTCGAGCCGGTGGGCGCTGTCGCGTGGCAGCAATGCCAGCGCGCTGGCGTTGGCCTTGTCGGGCTTGACGCAGCGCCGGTCGAACAGCCACACGTTGGACAGCGAACCGAACAGCGTTCGCCGGTAGGCGCGCGTGATGCGCTTTTCCAGGCGATCGACGTTGCCGATGAACACCGGGACGCTGCCGCCTTGGTCGGTGATGACGTGAAACTGGTCCAGTCCCTGCTCGTCGCGCCCAAGGGTCAGGCGAGCGAGGAACTGCTGGACGGCGGTGTCCCGCGCCCAGATCGACAGGAAGATCAGGTTGCCCTGGTCGTCGCCGACGCAGGCGTCGGCCATCACATCCGGGCATTCGTCGATGCGGTACAGCGTGGTGGAAGAAGTGTGTGCGGGCATGGTGGTGTCCTCGGATGAACGGGAACAGCACCGCCCGCTGGGGCAAGTGCTGCCCCTGGGGGTGGAAGAAAACCGCTCAGTCCGGCTCGAACTGCCGGGTGTGCGGGTTGAAGTGAAGCACCTCGTCCACCGCGGTGATCGGCGTGAAGCCGTCCAGGTAGATGTTGTTGAGGTACTGGTCGCGGTAGGTCAGTGCCTGCCGCGCCTGTTTCTCGGTGAGGCCGTTGCTGATGAAGTACTCCAGCATCTCCTCGTCGGAGGACACTTCGTCGTTGGACAAACTCCCTTCAACGAGCGCCAGCAGCGAGGGGGAGAGCGCAGCGAGGATCAGGTCCATGTCGGTTCCTCCTGGCTCAGACCATCAGCGTTGCGGCGGGTGCCGTGACAGCCGTGGGTGTGCGTCGCCGAGCGTGGTAGGCGCGAACGCCTGCACGCCATTCGGCAGACTGCTCCGGTGCAAGGTCCAGATAGGACAGCGGGCACGAGTAGTAGTACGGGTGCATGGACTCGTCCAGCGGCTTGTAACCCCACTGGCCGCCGCTGCGTTCAAGCAGATCGCAGCGGATGTAGCGCAGGGATTGGCCCGGCGCGAGATCACGATGTACGCCTTCGACCTTGGCCGTCACTTCCGCGACAGACCAGAGGACGTTGCCGCGCAGCGCGTGGGCGATGACCTTGACGCTGGCGCGCTCGGTCTCTTGCGGTGCGATCAGTTCCGCGATCAGTTCAGACCGCGATTGGGGTGAGAAATACCAGCCCATGAGAGGCCTCCTGGAAAAGTAGAGCCGGAGGCCTCCCCACGGGGAGGGCCTCCCGGCGGGTGATGAAAAGCCGCAGGTGCGGCGAAGGAACCTATGCTTTGCCCTTAGTCCCAGTCGTCATCGTCGCGATCACAACCGGCCGGGCAGTAGCCGAACTCGATCCCATGCGAGCAATAGCCATGCTCCGCATTCCAGTCCTGGGCTTCCTGCCGCTCGGCGGGTGTTGCGTAGTCCCATTCGTGGGCTGCGATTTCCAGGGCCTGAGCTCGCTGGCTTTCCGGCAACCGACTAGCTTGCGCGTCGATCTCCGAACTGAAAAGCGTGACCCAATGATCCCAGGACAGGCCGCAACCACGCTGGGCGTGCTCGGCGGCTGTCTTGCAAACAGCTCGCCATGCGGATTCATCCAGCGCGGAACGGGGTACATCGAAAGCGATGGTGGACATGATGGAGACCTCCAGAAAATGGCCGAGGCCTCCCCCGCAGGGGGAAGGAACCCCGGCGGGTGGATGAAGAACACCGCGGATGCGGCGTCTGCGATCACGCAGGTTGCAGTTCGGCCTGACGGCTCCACTCCTGCGTCTTGAAGTCCAACGCAAAACCCAGTTCGCCCAGGCGGGCGATCTGCGCGCGCAGGGCGCGGCGGTCGATGGTCGAATCCAATTTCACGGACTCGCCCAGCGGCCACAGCAGACCGAACAGAGCGGCGTCGCCATCTTCGGTGCTGCCGGGGGCAGCCGCCGCAGCGGGCGTCGGCGCATCCACACCGAAGGGCGTGGTATCGACCAGAGGATCCGCCGACGCCTGCACGGGTGCGTGCTTGGCGGGCGTGGAGGCCTTGGCAGACTTGGCCGGCGTTGCTGCAGGCTGCGTCCCCAGCTCTTCATCGAGTGGATCGACGTCCTGGGTGGCGAAGCTTCGGGCTTCGTCGCGGCTCAGTTTGTCGATTCCGTTGAGCGTCATTCCGTCCAGGTTGGCGCGGATCTCGAACCGCATGCCGTCGCCGACCGGATAGGACTTCGGGAAGATGTAGCGGATGATGAATTCCCCGTCGTATTTTCCTTCGGGGTACTGCTCCAGCTCCGCATCCTTGACCGCGAACTTGCCGATGGGGGTGACAAGGCGGCCGACGGTGAACGGGCCGTTCTTGCCGCGTATGGTGCGCAGCGTGAGCTGGCCCGGAACAATGATGGGCGATACCGATTGCTCGGGCGCCGATGTGGTTGCCATGTTGGTTCTCCTGATGACGAATAGCGGGCCGCCGACGGCGCCCGGTGGATGAGAGGAAATGGACCTCACCCGAGCTGGGCGAGGTCCGCTTGGCATCACGCCTTGAGCTGGCGCATGCCTTCGGCCAGCAGCCACAACGCCCGGTTCAGGCGCAGGTTCTGGTCGATTCCTTGCACCGGACGGGTGCGTTGATTGCGGCCATTGGCCGAGCGTCCATTCAGTCCCCCTTTGACGAGGTTCTCCTGGACGCGGTTGAAGACGGCCCACAGGCCGTTCTTGCGGTCGTCCCAGCGCCTGGGCGCCAGAAGTTGGCTCTCCGTGACAGGGGTGGACTTGGCCGGGTCGTCGTACTTGAGTGCGAGCGCGGAATTCGCAAAGATTTCCGCTTCGCCCTCATCGAGGGTGATGGTGCGCATCGCATCGCGCGCGTCCTGCACGCGCTCGAAGCCTTCGAGAACCTCGTAGGCACCTTCGATCACCTGGCTTGCCACGTCGCCCTTGTGAGGAACGCGGATGTCGGCGGTGGTGTCACCGCAGACCAGGCCGTTGTGGCAGACGAACCGGAACATGCCGGCAAGCATCTGGTAGCTGCTCGTGCCGTCGTGGCTGTTGAGCAGGATGATCTCGTTCGCCTCGTCGCCGTTGATCTGGCTTGCATGGCGAAGTCGGATGAGATGCTTGGTGTACTCGCGCCGATCCTCGTTGCGCACGCGCGTCTGGCACACCATGAAGGGCTCGAAACCCTCCTGGCGCAACCTGGTCAGCACGACCGAGGTCGGTATGTAGGCATACCGATCGGACCGGCTCCCATGCGGAGCGTCGGCAAAGATCGAGGGAACAACGGCACGAATACGGTCGTCCGAGAGTGGGCGATCGGAGCGCAGGATCGGGGATTGCGGAGCAAAACGGGATGCCAGAGACATGGCTGATCTCCTTTGAGAAATGCGGTAACCGCGCGGTCGTGTGACCACGCGGGACTCGGGGGATGAAAAGACGCAAGCACCTTTGGCGTCTTGGGGACGCGGCGGATGCTAGGGAGGAGAAGCGACAAGGCCCCATGAGGGGCCATGCCGGATCAAAACGAAGCGACCAAGGCCGGCTCCTGCTCCTCGACTTCACCCTCGGGCTCGCGCTCGGCGGACTCGACGGGTAGGTCGGAAACGGCGTCGGCGGCAGTGTCGATGGCGTTGTCGGCTTCGGGCGCGGGTGCGTCCTCCACCGTTGGCGCCTCGGCTTGCGCCTGGCTCATCGGATAGACCTGGGTGCCATCGATCTTGATCAGACCGATGTGGATCAGCGTCGACTCCAGGCTTGCGGCCGGTGCCCCAGCGTGCTCGCCCTTGGTACGGATGTACGGATCGATCTTCATGTCGTTGAGACGGAAGGCGATCAGCACCTTGCGATCCCCTTCGATGGCCTGCACGCATCGGCGAACCAGATGCTCGGCCCCGAGGGTGGCGACGATCGTGTCGAAGTACCGATATTCCGGTTCATCGACAGGTCCGGCCAATGCGGCGATGGAGCATGACAGGAACGGATCGCCATCCTTGGGGGTGACGTCCTTCGGACGGTTGAGGTAGCCGATGCCACGGGTAATCAGCTCGTGCTGCTCGATTGAAGCCAGTTCGGCCCGCTCGATCGGCTCGGCCTTGAGCAGTCGCGCCTTGAGGGACGCGGCGGCCTTGCCCTGGTTTTCGCCCTTGTCGCGGATGTACGCATCGCCCCAAAGGTCGCCGAGGCGGAAGCGCACCAGCGGGCGCTGCTTGGAATCGTCAACGCCGATGTAGCGCTGAACGAGCTTCTTGGCCTCGGCACCCGAGACCTTGACATCGAAGTAGCGGTAGCTGGGGTCCCTGGCGGGGCCGACCAATGCGGCGATGGTGCATGCCAGGAAGGGCTGCGCACGGCGGCCGCCCCTGACGGGCACTTCACGGACACGCTGGATGTAGCCGATGCCCGATGTGTGGAGGTCGAAATACGATTTCTCGTTGGACGTGGTGTTCATGGTGAATCTCCATTGGGAAAAGCGGAGACACACCGAGCCCACGCATGCGGGGAAAGGTGCGTAACCCCGCGGTGGGTTGATAAGGCGAAAGCATCCACCACCAGAGACTGGTGGCCGCTCGCGTATGGATGCGGTGCGAGCTGGCTCGGTCACGCAGTGGAAACTGCGCCGCAACCTCGAAGACCGATGATTGCCTGGCATGTCGCTGACAACGTCAGCAGGCATGGGGTCAGCATGGGCGGCCCTTGCGCGCGCGGCAGCAATCAATTGGCATCCGGGTGTTTCCCTTTGTCCACGCAGCCCGGTTCAGCGCAAGAAAAAGCCCCTCGAAAGGGGCTGGAGATGTCAGGCTTCGTACACGAAATAGTGTTCGCGCTGACGTGGGAAGAACACGTGTTTCCACGTGTCGCCGGTTGTATTGCCACCGTCAAACACGACCATTTCGTAGTCGTCAATGTCGGTGTCCATCAGATCGGCGCTGTCGATATGGCGCATGTGCAGCGTGCCGCTCATGCGCTCGAACACCAGAATCTGGCCGATGGCGTCGTTCTGGCTCATGGCGTTAACGCAGGCTCCAAGCTGATTCTCGAAGTCAGGCGTAGGCGAGATGAGATCGGGGAACATGAGATTGCTCCTATGGAATTGAACCGGCCCAGCTCCTGGTGGGAGGCGGGCTGGCATGTGGGGGATAAAGGGGAAGGCTTGCGCGTCGCGCGTCTGCTAGATCTCGGCCAGTGGCAGGCCCAGTAGCGCGGGTGCGTCAGCGTCTAGGATGAGGATGCGCACATCGGCCTGGCCGGCCAATTCAAGAATGTTCGCCAGGTCGTCAGGCATGCCCTTGTCCCGGTGTTCCTGCCGAAGCTGCTCCGCACTGATGCCCTCGGCATACTCCAGGTTCTTGTCTGTCCAGGGCGTGGAAATCAGCTTGACGCCGATCGCTGGGCTGTATGGAACCCGGAAGGCGATGAACAGAAAGGCCTCCGGTGTCGCAAGGTCCGCTAGGCTGGCCAGGTACTGGCCGGTTTCCTGGCTGATGTGCGCGCTGCTGATTTCCCAGCATCGGCTGTAATAGCCGGTCTCGAAACCCAACCGCTGCACCACGTCTCGCGCGGCCTCGGCCGAATAGGTATCACCGACGTGGACCGGGCGACCGTCCAGGTCGTCGCCATGGATGGCATAAACCACCGCACCCACCACGCCTTCGCCGCTGACGCCTTCAATGGCATCGCATTCGGCCATCAGTTCGGCACTGACAGGCACAGTGCCATTCCTGACCACCGCGAAGTCGCTGGTGACGATGCAGGGGGAAGAAACCAGCTCCTCGTCGGAGAGGTGCTGTTGGCTCGCGTGGATGTTTCGCCACACATGCGGGCTTCCGTCTTCGTAGCTGATGCACAGCGTTCGGACGATTTTCAGATTCCAGTAGCCGCGTACAAAGGGGTTGGGATTCTGGGTCATAGGATTTCTCCAGATTGAATAATGGAGCCAATCCCCGCCACCGGGAACTGGACCCCGGTGGGTTGAAAGTCGAAAAAGCGTCAGGCGGCACTGATCGATGGCTTTGGGCCAATCCGCGCTGGCTGACGGAGGGAAAATTGAGGGACATGGCCTGGTGGGCGCATGTCCCTCATGGGGTGGCGAACGACAAGGTGGTGATATTCCGGAAGCCGGCTCACCAACCGCTGTAGTTCACCAGCAGGTCGGCGATGACCTTGCGGCGTTGCAGATCGAGACCGTCGAAGTCCGACAGTCCTTGGAAGTGGCAGCGTTTGAGCATGGCACCGCCCTCGCGCGCGTTGTAGAAGCTGAACATGGCGGACAGGAACATGCGTTCTCCGCTGCTCAGGACGCCGAGAGCGTCGTTGGCACGCAGCATGTCGGGACGCAGATCCCACTTGCTCTTGGCCTGGTTCAGGCCTTCGCGTGTGCCGTCGCCAAACCATTGCGGGCCAGCGATCTCGACACCGCGCTTCCAGGCCTCGAAGAAGGCTTGGGGCGCGGCGGCGAAATGCTGCTCTTCCCGCATGATCTGATCGACGACTTCCTGTGGCAAAAGCTGGTTCATGACGTGATTCCTCCAGTTGGATCAGGGCGTGGCGAGCTGGGACCAGCCGCCTCTTTCTAGGGCACGTTGAGCCGCGACATAGCTGCGGAAGTACTCGCTGGATTCCCGCGAAACGGGACCTTCGGTATCGCGCGTGCCGATGTAGTGGCCGGCGGCGCTATGCAGGACTTCGAGCGGCAGGAACTTGCCGCAATGGATCAAGGCCAACTGGCCGAAAGAGGCTTGCTGGGACATGGATGGGCTCCTTGGAGAAGCGAGGGCCTTGTCCCTCACGGGATGGCAGCTCCCGCATGCGGTTGAGAAAAAGCATCGGCGTCACGAGGACGCGCGTCCGCAGACTCGATGCGATGGCGGACTGGCGGGTGGCGCGGAGAGAATCCGCGGCAGCCTGGAAACCCTGGCTGCTGGCATGGTGCTGACGGATCAGCGACACATGCAGGCAGCTTCGTGCGCGAGTCGAGCCACGTCAGCCGGAAATCGGCACCTGCTACAGCCCCGATTGGCGAACGTGGAAAAAGAAAGCCCCGCAGCAAGTGCGGGGCTGTCAGGACGGGTAGGAGAAGCTGGATCGATGCCGCTGCACACACTGCCGTACAGCAGTTGCGCGCAATATTGAGGGTGCATGTCATCTCTCCTGTTCGTGTGGCCCAGGCCAATGGCCGGACCGGGACGTTGATGGGCAGGAAAAAGGCGCCGAAGGCCCTGCGGCCTTCGGCTCGGGAGGAAAGAGGAGCCACCCGTGGGCTGATTGGCAGGCCCGGTCGTCGCTAGAACCGTCTGCTCTCAGCAATCACACCCGGCCCATGTCGTGGCTGGGGCCGGCATCGTCTGGCGCACATCCGCGCACAAAGGGAGCCCGTTTTTGCACCGGCGGGCACCGGCACCGATTACCGCTGACCACGAAGGGTCTCCCGGTGGCTCGTGCACGCTGGCAAGCCACCGGGAGACCCTTCGCAGAGGGCGGAAGAAACGCAGATCAACAGAACGCGCGTGGTGCGGCTCGCAGAGAAGCTACCTTCAGGTCCCGCGGCCGGGGACGGCTGGGCGGGACGCGCACACAAATCAAGAAGGCGTTGCGCGCTGGGCGTCCCGCAGGGCATGCGGGACACGGGCCACGCCGCCGAAGGCGGGCACGGCTCACGGGGAACGGGATCGGTCAGGAGCCTTTGCGGCCGCTACGGCGCGGGCGCGAGGCGGCGCGCTTGGAGCTGCCGGATTCGACCGGCAGCGTGCCTTTGCAGTCCGGGTAGCGACTGCACGACCAAAACGGGCCGCTCTTGCTGCTGCGCTGGCGCGTGGGTGCGCCGCACTGCGGGCATGTCGGCCCTTGGGGAGCCTTGATAGACAGGGACGCGTTGCCGTACTGCGCGATCAACTGCGAAATCCATGCGGCCTGCTTGCCGATGAACACATCCAGCGTGAGCTGGCCGGCTTCGATCATGTCGAGCGCTTGTTCCCAGACGGCGGTGGTGCCGGGGTCGGCAATCGCCGCAGGCACGGCATCGATCAAGGTGAAAGCCGCATCCGAGGCGCGGATGGCGCGCCCTTTCTTTACGAGGTAGCCGCGGGCGATCAGGCCGCCGATGATGTTGGCCCGGGTCGCTTCGGTGCCGATGCCGACCGTATCCTTGAGCTTCTGCTTCAGGCGGGGATCGGACACCAGCTTGGCGACGCCTTTCATAGACTTGACCAACTCGCCTTGCGTGTACGGTTTGGGCGGCAGCGTCTTGAGTGCCTTCAGATCGATATCGGCCACCTGACATGCCAGACCTTCGTGCAGCGCCGGTAGCACCTGGGCGCGGGCCGCGGTGTCGCCGTCGCCATCGCCGTCCTCGGACTGCGGCTCGGCCAGCACCTGGCGCCAGCCCGGCGTGACAACCTGCTTGCCCGTGGCCGCAAGGTTCTGCCCACCGCACGAAAGCTTGGCCACAGTATGGTCGAACTCGTGGTGAGGGAGGAACTGCGCTAGGTAATGCGCCCGGATGAGCCTGTACACGGCCAGTTCCTTCTCGCTCATGGCGGAGAGGTTCGCCGGTTCGAGCGTCGGGATGATGCCGTGGTGGGCCGTGACCTTGCCATCGTTCCAGGCGCGCGAGCGCTGCAAACGGTCGAGCTGGCCTATGATCGAGCGCAGCGAGGGATCGGTCTTAAGCAGGCTGTCGAGAACGGTGGTCACTTCGGCAAACATGCTCTCGGGCAGGTAGCCGGAATCCGAGCGGGGGTATGTCGTGGCCTTGTGCGTCTCGTACAGGGCCTGGGCGATCTCCAAGGTTTCCTGCACGTCCAGCCCGAGCTGCTTTGAACACACCTCCTGCAAGGTGCCCAGGTCGAACGGCAGCGGCGGGCCTTCGCGCACGCGCTCGGTCTCAACCGACACTACGTGGGCGCTGCCCGCAGCGCGGATCTGCTGCATGGCCTGCTGTGCGACCGGCTGCTGCAGGCAGCGGCCTGCGTCGTCGGTGCAGGCATTGGGTGGAACCCAGTGCGCGGTGAAAGCCTGGACACCTGCGGACAGGGACACGACGATGGCCCAGTACGGCACGGACACGAAGGCTGCGATCTCGCGGTCGCGGTCCACGACGAGCTTGAGCGTCGGGGTCTGGACGCGGCCGACCGACAGCACGCCGTCGTAGCCGGCCTGCCGCCCCAGCACCGTGAACAACCTACTGAGGTTCATGCCCACCAGCCAATCCGCACGGGATCGCGCCAGCGCCGAGTGGTACATCGGCAGCGTCTCGGCTGAGGGCCGTAGCTTGCCGAGGGCGGCGCGGATGGACGCATCGTTGAGTGCCGACAACCACAGCCGCTCGATGGGGCCGCGGTAGCCGCACAGTTCGATGATCTCGCGGGCGATCAACTCGCCTTCGCGGTCGGCATCGGTGGCGATGACAAGCTGGGTCGCCTTCGCCAGAAGCGCCTTGACGACCTTGAATTGCGTGGCGGTCTTCGGTTTGACCTCGACCCGCCAATGCTGGGGAATGATGGGCAACTGCTCGATGGACCAGCGCTTCAACTGCTCGTCGTAGGCTTCGGGCGTAGCGGCTTCTACGAGATGGCCGATGCACCAGGTGACGGTGACGCCGGAACCGTTGAGACAGCCTTCACCGCGCTGTGTGGCGCCGAGAATCCGGCCAATGTCTTTGCCCTGGGAGGGCTTCTCGCACAAGAACAGCCGCATATCCGTTCATCCGATTCCCATGGTTCATGGAGTTGCTGGGATCGAGGATGCCGAGCACCACCGGGGGCAGCAGCAAACAAGCGGCACGCGGCGGCGACCGCTTTCACGGGATGGAAGGGCTTGTGCGGTAATGGCGAGTGGCCGGAGGTATGCGGTTCGGGAGCGGCGATTCGCGGGAACGCGTGGAAGTCGGTGGACGTTGATGGAGCTATCCCCTGGGGATAGCTCGCGGCGCATGGAGGGCGGCGAAGCGCTGCGGCAGCCGCCCTCCATGCCGGGTCACTTCCGGCGCTTCGTCTCTTTCGGCGCGGTCGATTCCTGGTCGGCCTGCGGCTTCGGTTCTGCCTCCTGTGGCTTCGGGCTGAGGACCACAGACTCGATGCGGTACGGCAAGATGCCTACGCTGCGCGCATTGACTTGCCAGGTCTCGCGTGGCTGATCTTCGTTGTCCGTCCAGGGCTCGCGCTCCATGCGGCCGATGACCAGCACCCGCATACCCTTCTGGTAGAGGCGCTGCCAGTGCTCGGCGTCGCGGTGCCAGATTTCCACCGGCGCCCAGAAGCCGCCACGGTCCTCAAAGGTGCCATCCTTCTTGGGAACGGGGTTGTCGAAATAGACGTTCAGGCGCAGCAGGCGGTTGGGCTCGTCGTTGCCATTGGGGAATTCGCGGTACTCCGGTGGCGAGCCGATATTGCCTTCGCCAGAAAAATGCGTGCTCATGATGTGATCTCCGTGGTGGTTGAAATACCCGTGCCTCATCGGCGCCGGGTGCGTGCTGGGATGTCTGGCGCAATCACCGATCGCGCATTGCGGTTGGGGTGGACTTGAGCCGGCGCAGGTATGCGTTGTCCGCTTCGGCCGCTTTGCTGGCGCATTCCTGCGCCTGCCTGCCCAAGGTGTGCAGCAGGCTGATCTGCATGTTCAACGTGATGCGCTGTAACTCGATCGCGTGCAGGTCGGCCAGCAGGTTGACCGGCGTGCTGGTGCTCGCCACCAGTTCCTGCCACAGCGCCACGCCCATGGCCGAGCGGTCGTGCTTGCGCCAGCGAAGGAACGTCGTTCCCGCGCCAGTTATCTGCTGGGCCAGCTCGACGGGAAGCAGGTGGAAGGGATGCCCGCACGCCTGTGGCAGCACCTGTCGCTGCGCCAGGGCAATCAACTCGTCGCGCATGGCGAAGCACTGGCTGGCCCAGGCCTCGAAGTCCCCTTTACCTTTAAAAGGCTTTAAAAGGCCTTTTAGAGAGGCCGCGTGTTCCAGCCGCATGAAGGCTGGCTGTTCCAGACCACGGAAGTAGCGAGGTTCGCGGTTCGGGTCGCTCATGCCTGTTCGTCCTCGCCGGTGCTGGCCTCGGCCGGATCGGCGGCAGTGCCTTCGTCGCTGGGAGGTGCGGCTGCGGCAGCGCTATCACTGCGCTGTTGCAGGCCGCGGCGCACGACGGGCGGCGCAAACTTCGAGCGGCGAGCGCCTTCGAGCACGTCCTGCGGCAAGTCGCCGAACTTCTCCAGCGCCGCCCGCGCTGCGGCGTTCTTGGCCGCGAAGTCGTCGCGGGTGCATCCCGAGTAGCGGTACTGCTGGGCCAGGCTGAACAGGCTGCGCAGCGTGTGAGCGCCTTCGTTGAGCCACCGCTCCAATGTCGAGCGATCGATCAGCGCGGTGTGATGGGCGAGGATCAGCTTGCGGGCGATGTCGTCATAGTCGGCCAGGAGATAGACCGCGGCAAAGCCGAGCTGCGCGTTCACGAACAAGGGGAGCTTCACCGGTTGCACGTTGAGGTTCTCGCCCAGGCTCAACGCCGCTGGCACGCCGGCCAATGCCTGGTCCACCTGCTCGCGCAGCGATTGCAACGTGGTCTTGGCCTGGTCGAGCTTTTCCTCGATGCGCAACATCCACCAGTCGCTGTACGGGTCATCCTGTTCCGAGCCGCGCTTCATCTTGTTCATCACGGCGATGTAGCCGTTCAGGCCGACGATGCCGGGTCGCCCCTCGGCGGCGGCGCGGCCATGCCAGATGCGCGATGCGTGGTGGGTGTGAAGCGTCAGCGACATCGCGCTGCGCAAAGAGCCGAGATTGAGTTGCAGAGGTTCGTTGGTTGCCATGGTGTCCGCTCGCTTGGGAAAAGGAGCGGTCAGGATCGGCATGCAGCGGAAGGCAGTCAGTCAACAAACCGAAATGAACTGGTCCCCGGTTGTCGTGGTGGTGGCGGCCCGCAATGCGAGCTATCCCCAGGGGATAGCTCCATCAAACGCCACAGAGCGCTGCTCGCGCAGATGGTGGGTGCGCTCAGGAACCGGACGCCACTGCAGCACCGTGGACAGAAGCACCCAGCCTGTGTCTTTCGGTGTTACGCCTTGCATCACATCTATCCCCAGGGGATAGCTCTACTGACGGCCACGGGCGTCTGCTTCACGCCCTTGTCGCTCGTCGCGCTCAGCTACTGCGCAGAAGGTCGCGCAGCCGGTCGATGTGCTGCCGGGCTACCTCGGGCGGAACTACATTGCGCGGTGGCTCAGGCGGTGCATCTCGTGCAGGGGCAGGTGGCGGTGCTGACCCAGCTTGCCTGGCCCATGCGTTGAACTCGCCACGGATGGCACGTTGGATGATGCCGAACAGGTAGCCTGCCGGGTTGCGGATGGTGCTGCCACGACAGCGATCCGCCCATTCGTCCAGCACGGCCTGGCGTAGCGGGGCATCGACCTGCTGCAATGCCACCATGGCGCCGGCCTGCTGTTCATCTTTCAAGCCGAGAAAGCGATCAGGCAGACGAACTCCCGGCATCGCGCGCGCCTGCCCACGCTCACGCGCGGTAGTACGTACTTCATTAATACGACTACTACGTACAGTACGGTCCTGTTTCGGATTCCGAAGAGCGCCGTCTGCTGCGTGTTTTGGCCCTGCTTCGGAATCCGAAGAGGGCCGATCAGAATTCCGAAGAAGGCTCGGCGCCCCTTCTTCGGAATCGTGAACCGTGTCCTCCTGTGGATAACTCTCCTGCGACCCAATGCCTTGGCTTGCGAGGCGTTCGGCAAGGACCTGCAGCCGCGAGGGCAGCATGCGGCCAGACAGCAGCGGGTCTTCGGCGATCTCATTGAGCGTGTGCAAGCCCACGACCTGAACGGCCCTGGCCGAATGGCCCAGGGCTTGGCTGACGAGCTGCAGGTAGTCCGGGTCGAGCTGCATCGCCTCGAACGGGGTCAGGGGCTCATCGTGCAGGACGTAGAGGTTGCCGAGGATGCGCCCGGTCCCGCAATCTCACCGCGGTCATGCGCGAACCGGTGTTCTATCTCGTCACGGCGGCTGTGACGCTGAATGCACTGGTGTTCGCGGCGATGTCGCTGCACATGATCCCAGTCTTGCAGGCACATGGCATCTCTGCCGCAAATGCGGCCTGGGTCGGTGCGCTGATCGGGCCAATGCAGGTACTCGGCCGTGTGGTGCAAGCCACGGTCGGCAAGCGGGCCAGCACGCGCCAGGTCGGCATGGCGGCCATCAGTCTGCTGCCGCTGTCATTGCTCCTGCTCTTTGCTTCCGAGCAGTGGCTGCCGGTGTATGTCGTGTTTGCCGCGCTCTACGGCATCGGCAATGGCGTCATGACGATCGTACGAGGCGCCTTGCCCGCCGAGCTGTACGGTCGGGCCGCTTATGGCGCCATCAGCGGCGCGATGGCGACACCCGTGCAGATCGCAGTGGCCGCCGGCCCCTTCGTGGCCTCGCTGCTGTATTCCGCCGGCAACGGCTATCCCGGCACGCTGCTGGCCCTGACCGGCATCAGCGCGGCGGGCGCGATCCTGTTCGGCTATGTGATCAGGCATCTGCGCCAGCAATCCATGCTTCTCTCGAACGAAGGCACCTCGACATGAGCCACATCACGATCTACCACAATCCCGATTGCGGCACGTCACGCAACGTCCTCAGCCTGATTCGCAACAGCGGCGAGGAACCGGCTGTCATCGAATATCTGAAGACACCGCCCGACCGCGACATGCTGAAGGCGCTGATCGCCGCGATGGGCATCCCGGTACGCGCGGTGCTGCGCGAGAAAGGCACGCCGTATGCGGAACTCGGCCTGGGAGATCAGAAGTGGAGCGACGAGCAATTGATCGACTTCATGCTCCAACATCCGATCCTCATCAACCGACCTATCGTGGTCACGCCGCTGGGCACGCGCCTGTGCCGCCCGTCGGAAACAGTGCTCGACATCCTGCCGCAACCGCAGCGCGGCGCGTTCAACAAGGAAGACGGCGAGCCGGTAGTGGATGTGGAGGGCCGTCGTGTCTGAATCCCGTCTCGACCTGCCGAACATCGACGCCGCATTGCTCCAGCCGCCGGACATGGAACGGCTACTGGCACCCGAACGTTCCACCCATGCGCCACGCTTCCTGCTGCTCTACGGCTCGCTGCGCGAACGCTCGTTTAGCCGACTGGCCGCCGAAGAGGCAGCCCGCGTGCTGCGGGCGTTGGGCGGCGAGACGCGGCTGTTCAACCCGTCGGGCCTGCCGCTGGTGGATGACGCGACCGAGGATCATCCCAAGGTCAGGGAACTGCGCGAACTCGCGCAGTGGGCCGAGGGTATGGTGTGGAGTTCGCCGGAGCGCCATGGCGCGATGTCCGGCCTGATGAAAACGCAGATCGACTGGATTCCGCTGTCAGTCGGCGCGGTGCGTCCGACTCAGGGCAAGACGCTGGCAGTGATGCAGGTGTCGGGCGGCTCGCAATCTTTCAATGCTGTCAATCAGATGCGCGTGCTGGGCCGCTGGATGCGGATGCTGACCGTCCCCAACCAGTCCTCGGTCGCCAAGGCGTATCAAGAATTCGATGAAGCGGGACGCATGAAACCGTCGGCCTACTACGACCGCATTGTGGACGTGATGGAGGAACTGATGAAGTTCACGCTGCTCACGCGCGATGCGTCGCCGTATCTGGTGGACAGGTATAGCGAGCGCAAGGAAAGCGCCGAGGCGTTGACCAAGCGCATGCAGCAGGCGGTAATCTGATAACCCCTGATTCCATTCGCCTATCGCCGCACGACGGCCTTGGCCACTGGAGGCCCCATTGCATCGCGACAGCATCGTAGGGCGGTGCGACTGCGAAAAGAGCAGTCCTTGGACTTCAATGGAAGTCGTTGGATGAACTTTGTTGCCGAGGGCGAAAAACAAGGCTATAATTCAGGCCTTCGCTGCTCACCACAGCGGAGAAAGTGATTGGGAAACAGAGACTTATCGCTCTAGTGCATGACTCGTCTCCCGCTCCAATCCCAAAGGGAAGCGACGCTTCCCTTTTTCATTCTCGGGATTGTGTTTGCATTGCACGCAGGTATCGACATCGCGATACCTGACGAATGCGGATACAATCCGGGATCAGTCACCTGGCGGGGTGGCAGAGTGGTTATGCAGCGGCCTGCAAAGCCGTGTACGCCGGTTCGATTCCGACCTCCGCCTCCAGCATCAAGCAAACGGCGCCCTTGTGGCGCCGTTTTGCTTTTTTGCGTACGATTCGGCAGAACCGCGGCAAACTTCGCGACAAAGATCGCCGGGCATTTTGCGAATGTTCTCAACGCGACCGACGTGGTGCGCGTGTTACATTACGCCATGCCGTACGCATCTGGAGCGCGCCTGGCGTGTGCAAGCCGTCACGCGTAGTTGTGTTCCGATGCACTTCCCTTGCCGTGGATGACAGCGATTCTCCTCGCGTCCGCGGTCCACGGTCGCTCTTCCCGTATCACCCAATTCTCCGCCGTATCCCTCCGCGTCCCTGTGCGGCTTCGCGCGGATGCGCGTGGGTTCTGCGGGGGCCGCCAACTGAATCGAGACAATCGGAAAGGATCCCCAGACGCATGCATCACGCCACCCCGCTCATCAGCACAATCGTCGGCGGTATCGTGCTGGCGTTCATCCTGGGAGCGATCGCCAACAAATTCAAGCTGCCGCCGCTGATTGGCTACCTTTGCGCCGGCATCGTGGTTGGGCCGCACACGCCCGGCTATACGGCCGACCAGGCGCTGGCGCCCGAACTGGCGGAACTTGGCGTCATATTGCTGATGTTTGGCGTGGGTCTACATTTTTCGATCAAGGACCTGATGGCGGTGAAGAAGATCGCCATTCCAGGCGCGATCGTCCAGATCGCCATCGCCACGGCGCTTGGCATGCTGGTGGCGTGGGGTTTCGACTGGTCGTGGGGGCAGGGGCTTGTGTATGGCCTCGCGCTTTCGGTGGCCAGCACCGTGGTGCTGCTGCGCGCGTTGCAGGAGCGCGATCTTATCGAATCGCCGCAGGGTCGCATCGCGGTGGGATGGCTGATCGTGGAAGATCTTGCGATGGTGCTGACCCTTGTGCTGCTGCCGGCCATGGCCGGCCTGCTCGGCGGCGGCGAAGGGCACGGCGCGCAGGCAGCATCGCCCTCGACCATGGACGTGCTGGTCGAAATCCTGTCGACGTTGGGCAAGGTTGCCGCTTTCGTCGTCGTGATGCTGGTGATCGGTCGCCGTTTTATCCCGTGGATGCTGGAGCGCATCGTATGGACCGGCAGCCGGGAGCTGTTTCGGCTCGGCGTTCTTGCCACCGCGCTGGGCGTGGCGTTTGGCGCCTATTCGCTGTTTGGCGTGTCGTTTGCGCTCGGGGCGTTCTTTGCGGGCATGGTGCTGGCGGAATCCGAGTTCAGCCATCGCGCCGCGGAAGAATCGCTGCCGTTGCGCGATGCGTTTGCCGTATTGTTCTTTGTGTCGGTCGGCATGTTGTTCGACCCGATGGTGCTGATCAACGACCCTTGGGGCGTGCTGGCTACGCTGCTGATCATCTTGGTTGGCAAGTCGGTTGCAGCGCTCGGTATCGTGCGCGCGTTCGGCCATAGCAATCGTACCGGTATGACCATCGCGGTCAGCCTGGCACAGATCGGCGAATTCTCGTTCATCCTGGCCAGCCTCGGCGTCTACCTGAACATCCTTCCGGAACGCGGGCAGGCGCTGATTCTGGCCGGCGCGCTGCTGTCGATCCTGCTCAACCCGGTATTGTTCCATCTGCTCGATCGCCATATGGCGCGTGGAGATGGCGATAAGCAAGGCGACCCGCAGCCGGCTTGAGCGGGAGGCGGCTCTTAAGTTTGTGCAACGGGTGCCGCCTGGCGCAGGTATTCGGTGAAGGCAAGCAGGCCCTGGGTCGGAAACTTGTCCTGATGGACGACGATCTGCAATGGACGGATCACGCGGGGGAGCCCGCGACGTATCGCGACAAGCCTGCCACGTTCGATTTCATCGCCCACCACATGCAATGACAGGCAACTGACGCCATAGCCGCTCATCACCGCGCGTTTGATGGCCTCGGCATTCCCCAATTCCAGCGCAAAGCGGAGTGCGCCGAGCGCAGGCACCAGTCGCGCTTCGATGATCTCCCGCGTGCCCGAGCCTGGTTCGCGCACAATCCAGTCCGCCTCCCTGAGCATCGCATGAAGCGACTCGGCACTCTTCGGCGCAGCGGTGGCCAGCGTGTGCGACGGCCCGACCACCACCACCATTTCATCGTCGCACCAGTGAACGCTGCGGAGGTCGCGCTCGTGGCTGGTGCCTTCGATCAGGCCGATATCTGCTTCGAAATTCATCAGCGTTTGCAGCACATCGCGCGTGTTTCCGATACGGAGGTCCAGCGCACAGGGGCCGGTTTGCGCGTGGCGGAAGCCCGCCAGCAGCGATGGAAGAATGTAGCTGCCGATAGTGTTGCTTGCCGCGATGCGCAACTGGACGCCGCCCTCCGACGCAAATCGTTCCAGTTCGTGCGCCTGATCGAGCAGCGATAGCGCACGGGGGAAGAACTGCCGACCGGCCTCGTTGATGGCCAGCCGCCTTGCCACGCGGTCGAATAGTGCGCCGTTGAGAGCGCGCTCAAGTTCTGCCAACGATGCGCTGACCGCCGATTGCGACATCGCGAGCGCATTGCCCGCCGCGATTGTGCTGCCATGCTGCGCCACAGCGACAAACACCTGGAGCTGGCGCAGGGTCAGGCGGAGCGGGCGTTGGTCCATGTCATATCGATATAACTGATTACATATACCGATATTACCCGTTTAGCGGGTTAGCGGCGCAAGGGTACGCTGCATGCATCAATCAGAACAACAGTTGCGCCATGTCCTCGACCCCAGCCTCTTCGTCCGTCCCCGCGGTCATTCCTTCGTCCGCCCTGGCCTTGTGGCGCAAGCGCATCCTGACGCTCATCCCGCTTGGCGCCATTGCATGGCTCGCGCAGGTGCTGGCGGATCATCCGGCGGTTTCGCAATATGGGTTGTCAGCGTTGACGCTGGCCATGTGCGCGGGGATGGTTGCGGCCAATACGATGCCGAAGCACTGGCTGACGCCGCTCGCGCCGGGCATGCAGGTGGCGCGTCATCATCTTTTGCGCTTGGGTGTCGCGTTGTATGGATTGCGTCTCACTTTCGGCGCGATCGCGGCACTTGGCATCGGCGGTGTGGCGGTGCCTCTGATCATGCTCGTGGCGACGTTGCTGTTCGGCACATGGGTCGGCTCGTCCTTCTTCGGGCTTAGCCGTCGCGAAGCCATTCTAGTAAGTGCCGGCAGTGCCGTATGTGGCGCGGCAGCGGCAATCGCCGTGTCCTCGGTCGTTCGCACCGATGATCGCCAGACTGCGGTGGCGGTGGCCACGGTCGTGCTGTTCGGCACACTGGGCATGCTGTTGTATCCGTGGATCTATGAGTTGGCCACGCAGCATTGGCATTTCGCGATCGGTGAGCGCGCCTTCGGCATCTTCACCGGCGCGACGCTTCACGAGGTGGCGCAGGTCATCGCTTCGGGCAAGATGATCAGCGATACGACGGCTGATGCAGCCGTGGTGGCAAAGATGGTGCGCGTGCTCGCGCTGGGCCCGCTGCTGCTGATCATGGCGCTGTGGCCGCGCACGAGCTGGTCCCAAGAGGCCGGCGGTACGCGCAATCTGCGCGGTCTGCTGCGCTCGGTGCCGTGGTTTGCTGTCGGTTTCGTTGCCGTCATGGCACTGAATTCCGCGGCGCTCGTTCCAGTGGAATGGAAGTCAGCCCTGACTGCACTCGACAACTGGATGCTGGCCTGCGCGATGCTGGCTATCGGGCTGCATACCCGTCTAGGTGAATTGCTACGCGCCGGGCGTAAGCCGCTGGCGCTGGCCGCCACGCTCTTTATCTTCTTGATGGTGCTTGGCGCTGCACTTTGCGCACTGATGGTGTGACATCCGCGGCGACGCCGGGATAGCGGTGGAAGGTCGAGGAAGATGGTGCGGCCGACGGGAATCGAACCCGTAAGCCCGGAAGGGCGGCAGATTTTAAGTCTGCTGAGTCTACCAATTTCTCCACGGCCGCACGGCAAGCCCGGTATTGTCGTGGCATCGGTCGCAGGAAGCAAGCTGCACGATATACGACGTAAAAGTGATCTGGCTGTTACCGCCGGTAACAATGTCGCTAGCGCCGTTGCACCTGAAAGTCGAGGAAATCGTAAAATAGCCATCATCAGGAGGCGTTCTCCTAGTCATCACCAAGAGGCATGATCATGAAACGTTGGTTGTTCGCAGCATTCGGTGTGGCCGCCGCGCTGGCTTCGGGCGCCGCAATGGCCCGCGCGAACGTCGACGTGGCGATTGGCGTGCCGGGCGTGGTGGTCGGAGGTCCTGCGTACTACGCGCCGCCGCCGGCCTATTACGCGCCGCCGCCCGTGGTGGTGGCTCCGGCCCCGGTTTATTACGGTCCGCCCCCGGTGGTGGTGCGTCCGGCTCCGGTGTATTACGGTGCGCCACGCTATTACGGCGGAGGCCCGCGCTACTACTACGGCCCGGGATGGCGGGGTTATGACGGCTACGGCCGCGGACATGGTCACGGCCACTGGCACCGCTGATTCCTCTTGTAGTGTGCCCGAGCGCAGTTACCGCGCCAGGAAAGCCCCGATCCGGGGCTTTTTCTTTTGGCTCGGCACGTCGGCGCCCGAGCAGCTTGCCCGTCAAGACGTGCGGCGGGTGAAGGACTTTCACCTTCCCTGTGGGGTGGCGGCGGCATTTCATATAGGCCCGGCGCGATATACTGCGGCCTCAACCCCTGACTGAACCGATGGAGAGAGGTATGCAGCAAAAGACCGTACTGACGGCTGATGACGTGAAGAAGGTGCTGGTCGCCGCCGAGGCTGAGGCTTTGGCAAACAACTGGGCCGTCACGATTGTGGTCGTCGATGACGGTGGTCATCCGCTTGGCTCGCTGCGCCTGGATGGCGTGGCCCCGATCTCGGCTTACATCGCCACGGAGAAGGCCCGCACGGCGTCGCTGGGACGCCGCGAATCGCGCATTTACGAGGAAATGATCAACAACGGTCGCTACTCGTTCATGACGGCGCCGGTGCTGAGCGGCATGCTTGAAGGCGGCGTTCCCATCGTCGTCAACAATCAGGTAGTTGGCGCCGTGGGTGTGTCCGGTGTGAAGTCGACCGAAGACGCGCAGATCGCGCGCGCCGGCATCGCAGCGCTGGGCGTCTGATTGCTGCGCTGAAATGCAAACGCCCCGCGAGCGCAACGCCGCGGGGCGAATTGTTATGGTGCTGTGCCATCAAGGGCGTCAGGCTCGCGCGCATGGCGCGCCACGCTAACCATTGGTTGCCCGAAATTCGATGGGGGCGACCACCCAAGCCAGATCGCCAGACATCGGCGCCCGCCCTCGGCTACTTGGTCAGAATCAGCTTTCCATAGCGCGTCACGCGCAAGGTATAGATCTCGCCGTTATGCAGGATCGGCAGCGTGTTGGCGCCTCGCATGATCGCATCGAGCGGCACGGCCTGGGCGGCATCGCCTTGTGCCGCAGACTGGCGCATCAAGGCTTCGAGGCGCGCGGGGAGGCCGGCGACAGCGGACTTGACGCTTTCGATGGCCGACGACGCAGTGGTCGCTTCCCGCCGGGCCTGCGGCGCAACTTCCACGCGGCGCAAGGAAAGGCGCCGGCGCGTGACTTCACGCGGTTGCGACAGCGGCAGGCTCAAGGTGCTCATGGTCTTCTCCGTTGGAAGTGTTCGGTAAAAGCGCGTTGTCACGCGGTGTGCCGGATTCAATGCAAACCGAGGCGCCGGTTCACGATAAAAATGATCATAAATGAGAACCGTTATCATTACAAGCGAATTCACGCCTCGTTACAGCAGCTATCCCCGGTCGATCGCCTGACGTCTTTTCGACAGGTCGATGTAGCGCGCAAGCCAAAAAAATGGCGCCCCTAGGGCGCCATATCCGGTGAGGCAGCGTCGAAGCCGGTCAGTGCTTCGGCTCGGTAATGAAACCGATCTTGCCGAGGCCGCCGTGCTGCGCGGCGGCCATCACCTCGGCCACACGCTCGTAACGGACATCGCGATCGGCGCGCAGGTGCAACTCCGGCTGAGGCTGCACTTGGGCCGCTGCGGCAATCCGCTGCTCCAGCTGGGCCTGATCGACTTCTTCCTGGTTCCAGTACACCTTGCCCTGCGCATCGACGGAAACGTTGATGCTTTGCGGCTTGGCGTCGTTGGGTTGGTTGGTCGCACGCGGCAGGTCGATCTTGACCGCGTGATTGATGACGGGAATCGTGATGATGAAGATGATCAGTAGCACCAGCATGACGTCGACCAGCGGCGTCATGTTGATTTCGCTCATCACCTCGTCATCGTCTCCGTCGAGCGTGCCGAATGCCATGATGCTTTCCTTCAGGCGCGAGAAATCAGCGCTTAGTTCTTGACGGCCAGGCGCACCGACGCGTCGTCGGACGCGCGGGCGGCGGCGTTGGTGGGACGCACGCGGGCGCCAGTCACAAAGTATGCGTGCAGGTCATGGGCAAAGCGGTTCAGCTTGCTGATCACGCCCTTGTTGCCGCGGCTTAGCGCGTTGTAGCCGAGCACGGCGGGAATCGCAACGGCCAGGCCGAAGGCGGTCATGATCAGCGCCTCGCCAACCGGACCCGCCACCTTGTCGATGGTCGGCACGCCGGACGCGCCAATACCGATCAGCGCGTGATAGATGCCCCACACGGTGCCGAACAGACCGACAAACGGCGCGGTCGAGCCGACCGATGCCAGCACGGCCAGTCCCGATTGCATGTGCGATACGGCCTCATCGATCGCGCTCTTGAGCGAGCGGGTGAGCCAGTCGGAAATATCCAGCGCATCGTGCAGTTGCGGCTGGCTGGCGCGATGGTGCTGGGCGGCTTCACGTCCGGTGATGGCCAGCACGCGGAACGGGTTCGCGTCGCTGGAGCCGAGCGTGTCGAGCGCATGGTCGAAGTCGTCCGAATGCCAGAAACGCTTTTCTGCGCCATGCGCCATCTTCTTGAGGCGAACCAGATCCCACGCCTTGGTGAGGATCACGATCCACGACAACAGCGACATGATCAGCAGAATGATGGCGGTCGCACGCATGACGAAATCGCCTTGCGACCAGAGGTGGGAGAGTCCGAGGTCCTGCATGGTGGTTCCTGAAAAGGTCAGTGTTTAGATATGTCGGAAAGATCCGGGAAAAATCAGTTTGCCAACTGCCAGACGATGGGCTGATCCGGCGTCACCGCAATCGCGCGGCCGTTCTGCATGAAGGGTTTGCAACGCATGCCCTTTACGGCTTCGACTGCGGCGTCGTCGAGTCGGCTCGACCCGCTGGACTTCTTCACCACAGCCTTGACGACCTTGCCCTTGTCGTCGATGGTCAGATTCACAATCGTCGTGCCCGATTCGCCCATGCGCTGCGACTGGCGCGGATATACGGCCTGCGGGCGCGAGCATTCGATTTCGTCGATGCCCACGGCACGTGGCGCGGCATTGGCCGGCGGCGGGGCGGGCGGTTCCGCGGGCGCCGGCGGGGCCGGCGGGGCGGGGGGCGCCTCGATCGCGGTCGGCGACGGCGGCAGCGATGCCACCGGTTCCGGCGTCGGTTGCGGCTTGGGCGGCGCCGGACGCGGCGTGACCACCTTGACCTGCTTGGGCGGCTCGGGTGTCTTCTGCGGCTTGGGCGGTTCCGGCGCCTTCTGCTGCTGAGGCGGTTCCATCGGGATGATGCGGGCGATGATTTCCGGGGCGATGACGGCCTCGGTCATCTTGCGCGCCAGACCGGACTGGATCAGATACAGCAATCCGGCATGAAACAACAGGACCGCGACGGTGATCTTGAAAAATCGTTGATCGAACATGAGAGGAACGACAGATGCTCGCCAAATGGCGCAATCACTTGCGGTAGAACAGGATCAGCGAGATGCCACATCCGACCAGCAGGCTCAATAGCAGTTCCATGATGATAACGCTCCAGAAAAACACAGCCGTGAAACGGGGTTGCCAGGGGAGCGCTACTCTTGGGCAGCGTATCAGCGAGCAGTATAAACGATAATGATTCTTATTTGTTGCGCATTGTGCAATGCGGGCGATTCTTCTGCATCCGCTTCATTCGGGCGGAACATCAATGGCGGCCGCTACGTCGGGCCGGCGTAACGTGGCCTAGGCCGCGCCAAAAAGCGCGCCCGGCGCCCATCGGCCGGAAAACCGCGCTACGATAAACAGAAACCCCATTGCGGCAGACACGGCATAGGTTGGGCGATCCCTGCGGTCCGGACGTCCGAAGTCCTGTGCGAAGGGAGCCAGTCATGGATTTCACCCGTTTTGCTGAAGACGACCGCACGATGGACGACCGCACCACGTTGCTTCGCGCGTCGCCCGGCGCGCCGGGAACGTCGGCCCTCGACTGGATGTGCGCCCAGTTTGCCTTGCGCGTGGTCTGCGCACTGGGCCCGCGCTTCAACTTGCGCAGCAATATCAACGATGTCCTGACCGTCAGCGCGCAGGAGATGGTCTGGCCCTACGGCGTGGTGTTGCGCGTGCAGCGATTCCTGTCGGCGCGATGCGCCGATATGCCCGCGTGGAAGGGCGCCTCGCGGCTGTCGCCCGAGGACTTTCTGGAACGCCACGGTCAATGGAACAGCGCCTTCGACGAAAGCGCGTTGTTCTATTACCTCGACGAATACGTCAAGCATCACGCCAAGGACATGTTCGCGGTATTCGCCGCGTCGTCGGCCGCCATCGCCGCGCGGCTGGACGGCGAGCGCGTGCTGCTCGTGCGCAATATCGACATGCTGAGCCATGTGCTCAACCTGCCGGACCACGAGCGCAAGCTGCTGCTCTACGCCGCGCTCGCCAAGTACAAGCGCGACCTCCGAGCGGTGATGGTCGACTGCAAGGTCGCGCACAGCCAGGAGGCATTCCAGATCCTGTCGGGCCTCACCGGCGCCAGTCCTGCCGATATCGCGGTCTCGCTGCGCCCCGGGTCGCGTCTGGAGACGTTGAACCTGATCGAGCAACCGCTGCCCGAAAACAGCGTGACCGATCTGGGCGACCTGATGCGGCTGTCCGATCGGCTGCTGCACGTACTGCTGGGCAATTACGCCAACGAAGCCGAGATGATGGCGGTGTTCACGCGGCCGGCCGCGCCGCCGACGCTAGGTACCGCGGACTATCCGCATGTCGAAACCGATGTGCGCTATCTGACCGCGTTGCTTGGCAATGCCACGCGCCAGAATGCGCCGGGCGTGAACGTACTGATCTATGGGCCGCCAGGCACGGGCAAGACCGAGTTTGCGCGATTGCTTGCGCGCGAAGCGGCGTGCGAACTTTACGAGGTCGACTGCTTCGATCGCGACGGCAACAGTCTTTCGGGCAAGGACCGCTATCGCTCGCTGCAGGTGTCCCAGGCGTTCCTGCGCGGACGCCCCCGCACCGCGCTGCTGTTCGACGAGGTCGAGGACGTGTTTCCGGGCAGCGCGCGCGAGCTGATGAGCCTGTTCGGTCAGGAAGACACGCGCGGGTCCGTCAACGGCAAGGCGTGGGTCAACCAGACGCTTGAGCAGAATCCCGTGCCGGTGATCTGGATATCGAATTCGATCCGGCAGATCGATCCGGCATATCTGCGCCGCTTCCAGTTTCACCTAGAGCTGAAGATTCCGCCGCCGCTGGTGCGCGAGAACATCATCCGCAAACATCTGGGCAGCCTCGATGTCAGCGATGCGTTCATTGCCACGCTGGCCGCGCGCAAGACGCTGACGCCGGCCCAGGTGCAATCGGCCGCGCGGTTCGTGGAACTGGCGCGACCCGATGTCGACGAACCGCTCGAAGCGCTGATTCTGCGCCAGCTCGAACATGCCGATCGCGCGATGGGGCTGCGCCCGGAGGCCGAGGCGCGTCCGGTCGTCACGCATTACCGGCTCGACAATCTCAATCTGGAATCGCGCTACGCCGTCGACAAGATCGTGCAGGCGCTGGGCGCGCGGCGGCGCGGCACGCTGTGTTTCTATGGCCCGCCCGGCACGGGAAAGACGGCGCTGGCCGAGCATATTGCGGCCGCGCTCGATCTGCCGCTGATGATCCGTCGCGCGTCCGACCTGATGAGCAAGTACGTGGGCGAAACCGAGCAGCAGATTGCGGCGATGTTCGCGCGCGCCGAAGAGGATGGCGCGGTGTTGCTGCTCGACGAGGCCGACAGTTTCATGCAGAGCCGCCAGCAGGCCGTGCGCAATTACGAAGTGTCCGAAGTCAACGAGATGCTGCAGGGCATGGAGCGTTTCAACGGCATTTTCGTCTGCACGACGAATCTGTTCGAGCGGATCGACGAAGCGGCGCTGCGGCGCTTTTCCTTCAAGATCCGCTTCCTGCCGCTCAAGCCTACGCAGCGCGTGGCGATGTTCGTCGACGAGGCGCTCGATGGCGACGACAGCCGCATGACCGACGCGATTCGCCGCGATCTCGATGCGATGGATTGCCTGACGCCCGGAGACTTCGCCACCGTCAAGCGACAGTCCGTGGTTCTTGGCGAAGCGCTGACGCCCGATGAATTCCTGGCGCAATTGCGGCAGGAGCACGCCGTGAAGCCGGACGTGCGGCATCACAAGCCCGTCGGCTTCACGCAGTAAGCGGTCCGTCTTCCAGCGCGGGTGCGGGTTCGATGACCACGGTTTCGGCACGGGCCTCGACCTGCAGCAGCGCCGCGGCCATCTCGTGCAGATGCGCCGCATCCTTCGTCGACAGATAGCGAATGCCGGCCGCGTTGGCAGGATCGGCCGCCATATCGAATTCGGCCAGCTTGCGCGCCAGTTGTCGCGCAATTGCGGCGCCCGTGTCGATCAGTGTCAGCCTGTCCCCGACCATCTCGCGAATCGCGGCCGACAGGAACGGGTAGTGCGTGCAGCCAAGCACCAATGTGTCGGCGCCGGCTTCGAGCATGGGCCCAAGATAGGCGTCGAGTTTTTCGCGAATGGCCGGACTGGACACGTCGCCTTGCTCAATCAGCGCAACCAGCCCGTGGCCCGCCGCGCACAAGTAGCGGCTTTCCGGCGCGAGCGTCGCCAGCAGACGAGAGAACTTCTCGCTTTTCAGGGTGTTGGCGGTGGCCAGCACACCTACCACCTTGCTGCGACTGATCGCCGCCGCGGGCTTCAATCCCGGTTCGACGCCGATGACCGGCACACTCAATTCGCTGCGCAGCGCCTGCACGGCATGCATCGTGGCCGTGTTGCAGGCTATCACCAGCGCCTTGCACCCCTGCGCGACGAGCCATCGGCACACTTGCAAGGTGCGCGCCGTCACGAACCGCTCGGGCTTGTCGCCATAGGGGGCGTAGCGAGAATCGGCAAGGTAGATCAGCGGCTCATGCGGCAGCAGCGCGCGCACTTCGCGCAGGACCGAAAGGCCGCCAAGACCGGAGTCGAAAATGCCGACAGGAGAAGAGTCCACGAAATCGCGCGCGTAAAAAAGCCGGACAGCAATTGTCCGGCTTCCGAGGGTAAAAGACTACCGGTCGATCAGGCCGTTGCGACCGGAATCTTGCCGATCTTCGCCTGCCATTCGGCAGGGCCGGTCTTGTGCACCGACGTACCCGAACTATCCACGGCCACCGTCACGGGCATGTCCTTGACGTCGAATTCGTAGATCGCTTCCATGCCGAGGTCTTCAAATGCCAGCACCTTGGCGCCGCGAATCGCCTTCGACACCAGGTAGGCGGCGCCGCCCACGGCCATCAGGTAGGCCGACTTGTGCTTCTGGATCGATTCGATCGCCACGGGGCCGCGCTCGGCCTTGCCGATCATCGCGATCAGGCCGGTCTGCGAGAGCATGGTTTCCGTGAACTTGTCCATGCGGGTCGCCGTCGTCGGGCCGGCCGGGCCGACTACCTCGTCGCGCACCGGATCGACCGGGCCGACGTAGTAGATCACGCGGTTGGTGAAATCGATGGGCAGCTTTTCGCCCTTGGCCAGCATGTCGGCGATGCGCTTGTGCGCGGCGTCGCGGCCGGTCAGCATCTTGCCGTTGAGCAGCAGCGTCTGGCCCGGCGTCCACGAGGCGACTTCCTCGGGCGTCAGCGTGTTGAGATCGACGCGCTTCGAGGTTTCCGTGTTCGGCGCCCATTCCACCTTCGGCCATGCCGACAGATCCGGCGCTTCCAGCTTGGCCGGGCCGCTGCCGTCCAGCGTGAAGTGAACGTGGCGGGTGGCCGCGCAGTTCGGGATCATCGCCACGGGCTTGGAAGCCGCGTGCGTCGGCGACGCCATGATCTTGACGTCGAGCACCGTGGCCAGGCCGCCCAGGCCCTGCGCGCCGATGCCGAGCGCATTCACCTTTTCATACAGTTCGACGCGCAGTTCCTCGATCCAGTCCTTCGGGCCGCGTGCGATGATGTCCTGGATGTCGATGGATTCCATCAGCGATTCCTTGGCCATCACCATTGCCTTTTCGGCGGTGCCGCCAATGCCGATGCCGAGCATGCCCGGCGGGCACCAGCCGGCGCCCATCGTCGGCACTGTCTTCAGCACCCAGTCGACGATCGAGTCGGACGGGTTCAGCATCACGAACTTCGACTTGTTCTCCGAACCGCCGCCCTTGGCCGCCACCTGGATGTCCACCGTGTTGCCCGGCACCACTTCGTAGTGGATCACGGCCGGCGTGTTGTCCTTGGTGTTCTTGCGGGCGCCTTCCGGCGGGCTGACGATCGACGCGCGCAGCACGTTGTCCGGGTGCGTGTAACCGCGGCGCACGCCTTCGTTGATCATCTCGGTCAAGCCCATCGTGGCGCCGTCCCAGCGCACGTCCATCCCCACCTTGACGAAGACCGTGACGATGCCGGTGTCCTGGCACAGCGGGCGCTTGCCTTCGGCGCACATGCGGCTGTTGGTCAGGATCTGTGCAATCGCGTCCTTGGCGGCCGGACTCTGCTCCAGCTCGTAGGCGCGGCCCAGGCTGGTGATGTAGTCCATCGGGTGGTAATAGCTGATGTACTGCAGGGAATCGGCGACGCTCTGGATGAGGTCTTCTTGCTTGATGACTGTCATTTTGTGGGGGGAGGGCAGCGGTGAAACACAGCCCGGGATGATACACCGTGGCGGCGACGGCTGTTGCAATGCATACAGCCGTCGACACATTTGGTCGGGTATTGCGGCGGTGGCAGCCCTCGCCCCGCCAGTCGCGAAGTCAGTGTGCGTTTTGCGGCGCGCCGGGCACGCCGCCGGACGCGCCCGCCGGGTGCGGATACGACACCATGCGGTCCACCCAGGCCATCGCCAGCGCCGAGAGCAGGAACGCAACGTGGATGATCACCTGCCACATGATCGTATGCGAGCTGCGCTGCTCGGCGTCGATAAACGTCTTGAGCAGATGGATCGACGAGATGCCGATCAGCGCCATCGAAAGTTTCACCTTCAGCACACCGGCGTTGACGTGATCGAGCCATTCGGGCTCGTCGGGATGATTGTCGATGCCGAGCCGCGACACGAAGGTCTCGTAGCCGCCCACGATCACCATGATCAGCAGGTTCGAAATCATCACCACGTCGATCAGCCCCAGCACCACCAGCATGATCTTGGTCTCGTCGAAGGACGTGACGTGCGACAGCAGGTGCCAGACCTCGACTAGGAAGTGATAGACGTAGACCCCTTGCGCGACGATCAGGCCAAGATATAGCGGCAGTTGCAGCCAGCGCGAAGCAAAGATAATGCGGGGAATCGGACGAAGCGGTCGGTTGGGAGTGTCTGCCATGGGATGGGACGCGGGAATTGGTAATGTCCTAAGACAATCGAAGTGTGGTTCGATTGTACCGTGCGTCCGATAACACCCGGCGGCGCCGCCTGATAACGGTTCGTCACCGTACCGACTGGTCGCCCAGCGCGCGGCGCGCGATCGGTCCGGGCCAGCTGGCCAGCGCGATGCCGCCCAACACGCAACCGAGGGCCACGCCGTGAGCCCAGCCCGGCCGCTCGCCCAGCACCGCGATGCCGTATCCGGCCGCGGCCACCGGCAACACTGCCGTGAACACGCCGGCCAACTGCGCGGGCACATGGCGGATGCCCTTCATCCAGAGCCAGAAAGAGAAGATGCTGGCCGACAACGCGTACCACAGCAGCAGTGCCCAGGTGGTCAAGCCCACGCCGGCGAAATCGAATGTCAGCAGCGGCACGATGCCCAGCGGCAGCATCAATGCGCCTCCGATCAGATGCGTGTATGCGCAGATTTCGATCGCGGCAAGCGTCTGCGACAACCGGCGCGACAGGATCACGTAGATCGACTCGCATAACACCGCGCCCAGGATCATCAGGTTGCCGATCAGCGCCTGGTTGCTGGCGGTGCCTTGCGGCGCGCCATGATCGCCACCGCGCGCAATGTTCAGCACCGCAATGCCGGCCACCGCCAGCAATACCGAAAACACTGTCCGTCTGGACAGGCGTTCGCGCAGCCATAGCCACGACAGGATCGCCACGGTGGCCGGGATCGTGCTCGTGATCACGCCGGCGGCCATCGCACTGGTCAGCCGCACGCCACCCAGCATCAGCAGCGTGAACATGAAGGTGCCGAAGAACGCCATCAGGAACAGGTTGAGCCATTCGCCGCGCGATACCTGGCGCATCCGGGCGGGCCGATACCACGGCGACAGGCACACGATGGCCACCAGGAAGCGCAGCAGCGCGAACAGCAGCACCGGCACTTCGGCGATGATCGATTTGCCCAGTCCGACATTGCTGCCGACGAGGGCCATGGCCGCAATCAGTAGGAGCGCGTGGATCGGCAAAGGGTGGCGTGGAAGGAAAGAAAGGGATAACGCGACAGGCGCGATGAATGGGCGTGCGCGCTGTTCGGGTATTCGCGACCGGCGCATTATAGCTGTGCTAACTTAGTAGAGCCGACTGCACTTGCGCCCCCGCTTTCCCGCCGCGGTCGACCTTTCGACGGATCTGTTGCGACGCAGCATGACTGCGGCATCGGCTGCCCTGTCAGTCATGATCGTCGGGTTGGACCGTCAGGTTTAAGTAAGGCGCCGGGCGTACCTTGCACGCAAAGCAGTCAAAGCCAAACAGGAGACACCCATGTCCGCCATCGAGTCGGTGATGCAGGAGCATCGCGTTTTCAATCCCCCTGAGTCGTTCGCGAAGAACGCCGCCATTCCGAGCATGGAGGCCTACAACGCCCTGTGCGACGAGGCCGCCAAGGACTACGAGGGCTTCTGGGCGCGCCATGCCCGCGAGCTGCTGCACTGGCACAAGCCGTTCACGAAGGTGCTCGATGAAAGCAACGCGCCGTTCTACAAATGGTTCGAGGACGGCGAACTCAATGCGTCCCACAATTGCCTCGAACGCAATATCGAGAAGGGCCTTGGCGACAAGACCGCGATTGTTTTCGAAGCCGACGACGGCAGCGTTTCGCACGTCAGCTACAAGGATCTGCTGGCCAAGGTCAGCCGCTTTGCAAACGGCCTGAAGGCGCTCGGCATCAAGAAGGGCGATCGCGTTGTCATCTACATGCCGATGTCCGTGGAGGGCGTGGTGGCGATGCAGGCCTGCGCGCGGATCGGCGCGACCCATTCGGTCGTGTTCGGCGGCTTTTCCGCCAAGTCGCTGCAGGAGCGCCTGGTCGACGTCGGTGCCGTGGCGCTGATCACCGCCGACGAGCAGATGCGCGGCGGCAAGGCGCTGCCGCTCAAGGCGATTGCGGACGAAGCGCTCGCACTGGGCGGCTGCGAGGCCGTCAAGCATGTGGTGGTCTATCGCCGCACTGGCGGCAAGGTGAACTGGACCGAGGGCCGCGATCGCTATATGGAAGATGTCGCCGCCGGCCAGCCCGATCACTGCGAGGCCGAGCCGGTAAGCGCCGAGCATCCGCTGTTCGTGCTCTACACGTCGGGTTCGACCGGCAAGCCCAAGGGCGTGCAGCACAGCACCGGCGGCTACCTGCTGTGGGCGTTGATGACGATGCGCTGGACGTTCGACATCAAGCCCGACGACATGTTCTGGTGCACCGCCGACATCGGCTGGGTGACCGGCCACACCTACATCGCGTACGGGCCGCTGGCCGCCGGCGCCACGCAGGTCGTGTTCGAAGGCGTGCCGACTTTCCCGAACGCGGGCCGCTTCTGGGACATGATCCAGCGCCACAAGGTCAGCATCTTCTACACCGCGCCAACTGCGATCCGTTCGCTGATCAAGGCTGCCGAGGCCGACGAGAAGATCCACCCGAAGCAGTACGACCTGTCGAGCCTGCGTCTGCTGGGAACGGTTGGCGAGCCGATCAATCCGGAAGCGTGGATGTGGTACTACAAGAACATCGGCCAGGAACGCTGCCCGATCGTCGATACCTTCTGGCAAACCGAAACCGGCGGCCACGTGATCACGCCGCTGCCGGGCGCCACGCCGCTGGTGCCGGGCTCGTGCACGCTGCCGTTGCCGGGCATCATGGCGGCCATCGTCGATGAAACCGGCCAGGACGTGCCCAATGGCAGCGGTGGCATTCTGGTGATCAAGCGTCCGTGGCCGTCGATGATCCGCACCATCTGGGGCGATCCGGAGCGCTTCAAGAAGAGCTATTTCCCCGAGGAACTGGGCGGCACGCTGTATCTGGCCGGCGACGGTTCGATCCGTGACAAGGACACCGGCTACTTCACGATCATGGGTCGCATCGACGACGTGCTGAACGTGTCGGGCCACCGCATGGGTACGATGGAAATCGAATCGGCGCTGGTGTCCAACCCGATCGTCGCCGAGGCCGCCGTGGTTGGTCGTCCCGACGACACGACCGGCGAAGCGATTTGCGCATTCGTGGTGCTCAAACGCTCGCGTCCGACCGGCGAAGAGGCCGTAAAGATTGCCGCCGAACTGCGCAACTGGGTGGGCAAGGAAATCGGCCCGATCGCCAAGCCCAAGGACATCCGCTTTGGCGACAACCTGCCCAAGACGCGCTCCGGCAAGATCATGCGTCGCCTGCTGCGGTCGCTGGCCAAGGGCGAGGAGATCACGCAGGACACCTCGACGCTGGAGAATCCGGCCATCCTCGACCAACTGAAGCAAGCGCAGTAATCCACCGGTCATGCGCGCTTGGCGCTTGCGTGACAACCGTTGTGCCCGCCCCGGCGCTGTCCGGCGCGGGCACATTTGTCTGCTCGATGACTCCTTTTTCTGATGGCTGACACCCAGTCGCGCTTTGGCCGACGGCTGATGCTTTATTACGGCCTGTTCACGCTCGGGCTGTTCGGCTTCGTCGGCATGATGGCGCTGCTGGAGCGTTCGAACGCGGATGCGCTGTGGCTCGGCTATGTCTTCCTGTTTGTCACGATCGCGATCTACGCCTGCATCGGGCTGATTTGCCGCACCTCGGACCTGAACGAGTACTACGTGGCGGGCCGGCGCGTGCCGGCGATGTTCAACGGCATGGCGATCGCCGCGGACTGGATGAGCGCCGCGTCGTTCATCGGCCTGGCCGGCATCATCTTCGCGTCGGGCTACGAGGGGCTGGCCTACGTGATGGGATGGACCGGCGGCTATTGCCTGGTGGCGTTCCTGCTGGCGCCATACCTGCGCAAGTACGGCGGCTATACGATTCCCGATTTTCTGGCC
Source organism: Cupriavidus sp. GW822-FHT06G04 (assembly GCF_058799075.1). Taxonomy (NCBI): domain Bacteria; kingdom Pseudomonadati; phylum Pseudomonadota; class Betaproteobacteria; order Burkholderiales; family Burkholderiaceae; genus Cupriavidus; species Cupriavidus sp. GW822-FHT06G04. The sequence goes on from NZ_JBXALD010000007.1 coordinate 129,243, forward strand.
GCGCGCTACGGCAACGGCAAGCCGGGCGGCAATATTCCCGTGCGGGCCATCGCGGTGCTGGCCGCGTCGCTGTGTTCGTTCGTCTACCTCGTGGCGCAGATCCAGGGCGTCGGGCTGATCGTCACACGCTTTATCGGCGTCGAGTTTGCCGTCGGCGTGTTCTTCGGGCTCGCCGGCATCCTGGTCTGCTCGTTCCTGGGCGGCATGCGCGCGGTGACGTGGACCCAGGTGGCGCAGTACATCATGCTGATCGTGGCGTTTTTGCTGGCCGTGTCTCTGATCGCATGGAAGCATCATCAGCAGGTGGTGCCGCAGGTGAGCTACGGCGGGCTTCTCAGGCAGATCGACGCCGAGGAAAAGCGTATCGATCGCGATCCGGCCGAGCAACAGGTGCGCGAGATATTCCGCCAGCAGGCAATCGACCTGCAGGATCGCATCGCCCGTCTGCCGCAGTCGTTCCACGAAGAGCGGGCGGCACTGGACGCGCGGCTGCAGGAACTGCGCGCGCGCAATGCGCCGCTACGCGAGATCAAGGCCGTCGAGCGCGAACGGCAGGCCTTTCCGACCGATGCGGCGGACGCGCAGCAGCAGTGGAGCCAGGCGCGCGAGCATGCGCTGGCGCGCAGCCAGCCTTCGACGTCGTCCACCGAACCCTATCCCGCCGCATCGGAACAGGAGCGCAAGACGCGGCGTCTTAATTTCGTGCTGCTGGTGTTCTGCTTGATGGTTGGCACCGCCAGCCTGCCGCACATCCTGACGCGGCTATACACCACGCCGTCGGTCAAGGAGACGCGCAATTCGGTAGCGTGGGCCGTGTTCTGTATTGCGCTGCTCTACGTATCGGCGCCCACGCTGGCTGCGCTGGTCAAGGTGGAATTCTTCCAGCATCTGGTCGGCATCCCGTACGCGGAGTTACCGCAATGGGTGGTGCAATGGCGGAAGGTCGATCCGCCGGTGTTCGGGATCCGGGACATGAATGCCGACGGCATCGTGCAGTGGGCGGAAATTCTGATCCAGCCCGACATGATCGTGCTTGCCGCGCCGGAGATCGCGGGTTTGCCGTATGTGATCTCGGGCCTTGTCGCGGCGGGCGCGCTGGCCGCCGCACTGTCGACCGCCGATGGCTTGCTGCTGACCATCGCCAATGCGCTGTCGCACGACGTCTACTATCACATGATCGATCGTCAGGCCAGCCATCAGCGCCGCGTTACCACCGCGAAGATCGTGCTGCTTGGCGTGGCGCTGTTTGCGTCTTATGTGACGTCGCTGCGGCCGGGCAACATCCTGTTCCTGGTCGGCGCGGCGTTCTCGCTGGCGGCTTCAAGTTTTTTTCCGGTGCTGGTGCTGGCGATCTTCTGGCGGCGGACCACCGCGGCGGGCGCGGTCGCCGGCATGGCCACCGGACTCGGCGTGGCGGTCTATTACATCTTCGTCAACTACCCGTTCTTTACCAGGATGACCGGCATTTTTGGCGACCGCTGGTTTGGCGTGGATCCGATCGCTTCGGGCGCGTTCGGCGTGCCGGCCGGATTCGCGGCGGCGATCCTGGTCAGCCTGATCACGCCGCGCAACGCCCCGGTGATCGACCGGCTGGTCAACTATCTTCGCAAGGGCTGACAGTGCACTAGCGGTTGGCGACACGTTGGCCGACCGGTGTGGCGGGCAGCACCTGATACAGCTGGATGCGGCGCGGCGCAATCGGCCCGCGCACCACCACTTCCTCGATATACCTCGCGCGCCGCAGCGCGTGGCGGGCCGCCTTCAGATACACCTTCGCTTCGCGGCCCATGTCGCGAAACGGCTCGCGCTGGCCGCGGAACGAGGGAATCAGCGGCGAGCAATAGTTCAGTTGCCGGATGTCCTCGCCGTTGCTGAAGTGCCCCGCGTGGTTCAGCGTCGTCGGATATGAGAAGCCAAGTTCGGGCGTGACTTCGATGTGTTCGAGGCCGCGAACGTCGATACGGTAAGCGTAAAGGACCCCGTTGCCGATGGGCCGAAGGCGCGGCGGAAGATATTGCGGACGCTCGACGCGCTCGCCGCTGCGGCCATTGATCCGCTCCAGTCCGAACGAAATGAGTCCGAGCACTGACCGGCATGCCTGGATCGTCTGGCTGCCGTAGATCCGTGGATCAAGGTGGCTGGTAGCCCCGCCGGAAAATCCTTCTTTGAGGATTACGGAAGGGTCTCGGATATCAAGCTTGTAGACGTACTCGATCATGTGGCGGCTCCTGAAAGGATCGGCCCCGCGCATGTCGTGTGGCCCACCCCCCCTGGCCGCGCGTCGGGCCAAAAAGAAAAGCCCCGCAAGTTTGTGCAACTTGTGGGGCTTTCTTATGGGTGTCCTGGCGGAGAGAGGGGGATTCGAACCCCCGATAGGCTATTAACCTATACACGCTTTCCAGGCGTGCGACTTAAACCACTCATCCATCTCTCCGGGAAGTCCGCGATTATAGCAGAGTCATTTCGGGTGTCCAGAGGCGGAGGTGAAGCGGAAAAATCGGGGCCGGCGCTGCATCGGGCAGACAGCAAGTTCCGTTGCCGACGTGGTGGCATGCATCTATAACGATTTCCGGGGGAGCGCTTTCACGACGTCGCCTTGGAGGTCGAAACATGCTGCCACGCAAGCTTGTGGGTTTACTGATGTTGCTGATGCTCACTGGCTGCATGTCGCGCCAGGTGAATCATCTGCTGCCGCCCGCGCCAGAACCGCCGCGTATGTCGCCCGATCAGGCCGCCGAGCCACGGGACGCCGTACAGGTCCTGGCGCCCACCACCGGGGCGACCGCGGTGTCGCGTGCACCTGTGTCGCCATAGGGATAGGCGTCGATGGCCCGCGAGGCAGTGCGCACCGTCGCGCGCCGAAGCCTGCCGGGTCCGCATCGCGATTCGCAATCTTGGCGATCGTCCACTACCATGCAGCGTAGGTCTTCGCACAATGGGAGAGACGCGCATGTCGAATGAAAAACGGGGCATTGCCTTGCCGACGCTGCTGGCCTTCACGATCGCCGGCATGGCGTTTACCGCGTCGCTGGTGCTGGCGTACTACGCCACGCATCCCGACAGGATCGGGCGCTAGCCCAGGATGGCGCGGGTCACGCGATTGCGGCCGCTGCGCTTGGCTTCGTAAAGCGCTTCGTCGGCGCGGCCGTAGGCATGTTCAAAGGTGCGGCCCTGCGGCGACCAGCTCACGCCGAAACTGGCCGTGACCTGGCGGTTCACCGGTGACGGGAAGCGGTATGCGGCGATGGCCTCGCGCATGCGTTCGGCCAGTGCGATGGCCTCGTCGATCATGAAGTCGGGCAGCAGGGCGGCGAATTCTTCCCCGCCCACGCGGCCGATCACGCCTTCGGCGCAGACCGTATCCTTCAGGCACGCCGTCACCCCGCAGATCACCGCATCGCCGACCGGATGGCCGAAATCGTCGTTCAGTCGCTTGAAATGGTCGATGTCCAGCACGATCAACGCGAGGCTGCCGCGCGCCAGCGCAGCGGTGGCGCGGTCGATCACGGCGCCGCGGTTCAGCGCACCGGTCAGCGTGTCATGCGTGGCGCGATATTCGAGTTCCTGCGCCAGTTCCTGCAGCCGATGGTTGAGCCGGTTCATTTCCAGCTCTTCGCGGTCGCTGCGCCGGATCAGCCGCCGCGTTTCGCGCATCAGTCGTTCGTAATAGCTGATCAGTTGACCGAGCGTATGCCGGTAGGCGTCCTCGCCGGCGTCGACGTCGCAGAACACGGCCTTGGCATGCGCCAGCACGCTGTTCTCCGATTCGAACAGGTCAGGTTCCGACATGGCTGCGGCAGGAGGCACTTCGCGCGGCGCGTTCAACTGCTGGTGGTGATTTCGTCGACAAAGTCGATGGCGGGAAAGTCGTCGTGCAGTTCCTGGCCGAATTCCAGGATCGTGTCGTCGTCTTCGTCGTGGAACCAGTGCAGCGTCACGCGATTGCCGTTCTCGGCCGCTTCGTTCAGCGCGTCGAACATGCTGAACAGCATCTTGGTGCTGGAGCTGTTGAAATAGGTCAGCGCAACGTTCACGGTGATGTCCATGTCGTCGCACTCGGCCAGGTACTTGCGCAGCCGGCCGAGCGCTTCGCCGTAAAAGACCGCGGCGTTTTCGGGGTAGGACTCGCCCTTGAGCGAAAGCGTGTGCCGCGCGAAGTCGAAGCTCAACTCGGGCGAGCTTGGCGTGGCGGCGATAAACAGGTTTTCCATGTCTGGCTCTGTGCGATCGGCGGATCAGATGGTGGCGACCAACTGGAACATCGTCGAGACCGGATCCGTATCGATCGGCTGAAAGTTGTACTCCAGGGGCGCGCTGGCATCGCGTGCCATCGTCAGGATGCCAAGCCCCGCGCCCTTGCTGCCTTCGGGTGCGTCGGCGCGCAGCGTTTCCTTGTATGCGCGCTTGATTTCGTCCAGCGTCATGGTGCGGACTTTCTCGAGCGTGCCGCGCAATTGTTCGACGCGCGCCGAGGAAACCGGGTTCGAGCACATCAGGCGGTAGTGTTCGTCCACCATGCTGATGCAGACCGATCCGTGCCGCAGCTGGCCGTCCGGCTGCGAGGGCGACGTGAGCGAATCGGACGAATAGTGCACGATGTTCTGCGCCATTTCCACGAACGACGAAAACAGCTTGCGCCGCGTGGTGCCATCCACGCCGCTCACGGTGAGTTGCAGGCGCACCGCATCGGACATGGCGGCAATGATGTTCTGCGAAAAATAGCCGACGTAGTAGAAGATCACGTTGCGTTCCCGAGCCATCTGGAAGAACGGCTCATATTCCTTGTCAATCGAGTAGGCGGCGGTCATGTGCGGTGCGGTCTGGCGCGATGCGGCGAGGTTCATTGCGCGCGGAAACAGAAGAAGGTCAGGTCGTCGCGGCGGCGCTGCGCGCCTTGCCACGCGCGATGCGCATCGAGCACGGCTTCGCCGATCTGCGCGGCCGACGCGTGGCGCTGGGCGCAAATCGCTTCACGCATGCGGCGCTTGCCGAACGCGATCTCGCGAGGGCCGCCGATCTGGTCGATCAAGCCGTCGGTGGTGACGAACACGAGGGTTCCGGAGCGGGTCGGCACGGTGCGGTTTTCCCACGCAAAATCCATGGCCGTGTCGACATAGCCCACACCCATGCGGGCGCCGTTGATGATCTCGCCCTCGGTGTCGGCGGGGTCGGCCTGCAGCACGAACAGCGACGATTTCGCGCCGGCAAACGTCAGCGCGCCGGTAGCGTTGTCGAACCAGAAGAATGCGGCGTCCATGCCGTCGTCCGACGCCGAGGCGTCCAGTACCTGGCGCGGCTCGCGGTCATTCTGCGCCAGCATCTGCTTGATGCCGCGATTGACCGCCATCAGCAGCGCGCCGGGATCGCGCGGGCCCAGTTGTTCCAGCGCCTGCGTCAGCAGCGACGACGCGATCAGCGTCATGAATGCGCCTGGCACCCCATGCCCCGTGCAGTCGGCCAGCGCGGCGAACCAGCCGTCCGGGTACGCGGCGAAGTGATAGAAATCGCCACCCACCACGTCGCGCGGCTCCCACACCAGCGCGGCGTCGGGCAGCGTGGCCGCCAGGGATTCGCGCGACGTGCGCAGCATCGCGCGCTGGATCGTGCTGGCGTAGTCGATGCTGTGCATGATCTGACGATTGCGCTCGGCCTGCATGTCAGCCACCACGCGCATCAGCTGAAGGCCCTGGCCCAGGCCGATGTACTGGCCGTCGCGCGCGATGATGAAGCCATCAGCCAGCGCCTTTTCGCCGTACTCGACGGTGCGAAAGGTCAGCGCATCGATGCTCATCGACGCGTCCACCACCAGCGGCTCCTTGTCCATGAAGGCGATGCAGCTTTTGCGGTTGTAGAGCTCGCGGTGATACGGCTTGCTCATCTGCGACAGGAAGATCGACCGGTTGATCAAGCCGATGGGCCTGCCTTGCTCGGTGACCGGCAGGCAGGCCAGCTCGCGATGCATCGCGAAGACTTCCAGCACGTCCTGGTTGGAATGGTCCGTGGTGACCGAAGGCGTAGGCACGGCCAGATCCTCTGCGCATGGCTGCCGGAAGCGTGGTCGGGCAGCGGAAGGATCCACCAGAAAGCCGGACATGACGAGGAGAGCAGGGAATTGGAAAGTGGCCCAGAGTCTAGGCACGCTTTATGTCGATTCCGTGACGAATTCCCTTGCAAATCAACGGCTAAGGCCCTACTCGCGAGGGGTGGCGGCATTAGCGTTCCGGCCGGGTGTGTACGCCGCCCTCACGGCTCCCGGTCGGCCGTGCGCGCAGGCGCGGCGTTGTCCGTGGCGGCCAGCGCCGCGCCGTCCTCGCGCAACTGCAAGCCCATCGTGCGCGCCAGCAGCGGCCAGCGCTGCGCCGCCTGGCGCGTTTCCACTTCGCCCTGCTGGTCGAAGTAGTGACTGCCGTCGAAGCCACTGACGTATTGCGCCAGCGCGTCGATGTCGTTGTAGGCGATGGCCGCCTTGCGCGAGGTGATTGGCTTGGCCATGACGATGCCTATTTTTGTTCGACCCAGACACCGTCCGGGGTGTGGATCACGTAGCCCTCGGTGCGTTTCATCGTGACCGTGGCTTCGTTCTCGCCCACCATCTGGGTCTGCGGCAGGTCCGCCGCGTATTGCGACAGCGCGGGCGCGCCTTGCCGGAACGGGCTGTCGGCGACCAGGTTGAACACCAGTTGCGACAGTCCCAGGAAGCTCATGGGCGCGTCGATGGTCACCGGCTGCGGCGTCTCGCTGCTCGGCAGGCCCACCAGCTTCACGCCCACCGGCACATGGATGATATTGGGCGTGGGAATCTCGCGCAGGCCGGAGATCTGGTTCTTGTCGCCACGCAGTGCCGCGCCATGCTCGGGCACGAAGACCACCACGGCCTTGCGGCCGGATTTGGCGATGGTGTCGATGATGCGGTCGACATCGTCGAGCAGGCTCTTGAGCCGCAACGGATACGATTCCAGGCTGGTCAGGCGCTTGCCGGGCAGGCGGTTGCCGTCGTGCAGCGTCACCGTGTTGTAGTACAGCGCCACCGGCTTCTTGTCGGCCTGCGCCAGGCGTTGCCGATACCAGTGATCGAAGGTGTCGAAATCGCCCAGCACCGGGGAATTGTCGAACGACCGCATCGCCACAGGCACGCCGTCGGTCGGCTCGGGATGCAGGCCGTCCACGCCCATTTCCCTTTCTACAATCGAGCGGAAATTGTCGAACCGGCCATCGTGGTTCATCAGGACATGCGGCGTGAAACCTGCCTGGGCCAGATCGGCAAAGATATGGCATTCGGCCGGCGCCGGATCGTACAGCGCCTTGTGTTCTTCCTGTCCGCACGCGCCGCGCAGCACGCGGATCGCGGCCGGACCGCTGTAGCTGGCCGCCGAGCTGAAATTCTTGAACAGGTAATCGAAACGCGACAGCAACGGGTGATTCAGGCTCTTGGCCGCATCGAGGTCGTCCCACGACAGCGAGCAGATATGCAGCAGGATGACGTCGAACTGGGCATCGGGGCTTGCCGTCAACGGCGCCACAGTGACGCTGCGCGACGCTTCCTGTTGCCGGAACGCTGCCAGGATGGCGTCGTAGTTGTTGGTGGCGTTGATGTCCGCGCGCGGGCTGTCCGCGGCGCGCGCCACATCGGCCGCGCTAGCGCCGCGCGTGCCAATCCCGAGCCCATACCAGAACGGCATGGCCAGCAACGCGATCAGCACGAACGTGGTGGTACGCAGCCAGCGATTCACCAGCAGATAGACGCCCAGCACCAGCAGCGCGGCCACCACCATCTGGATCGACACCAGGCGTTGCAGCAATTCGACCAGATAGGCGGGCGTGAACTCGCTGATATTGGAAAACTGGGAGATCACGCGCTCGAACGGCGGCAGCGTCGATTCGCGCCACGCCAGCGCGGCGCCAACGCCGATCGCCAGGATTTGCCGGATCACCCGCAGCGGACGCGATTCCATCGGCGCCACCAACAGCAGCGCGAGGGCGATGTTGAGGATCCAAACCGGCTTCATCTGCCCGGTATGGAACAAGTACAGCTTGGTGAGGAAGTAGAGATTCCAGAGTCCCATGTCGTCTCGATACAGGCGGATTCGGTCGCAGTCAGGGCACGCGCGAGCGGCGCCGCGCGACGACCAGATCCACGGCGTCCATCAGCGCGTCGTACAGGCGCAGCAAGCCCTGGTAGCCCATTTCGATCACTTCCTTGAGGCTGCGCAGCGGCGCGTCCACGCGTTCGTCGTCGAGCCAGTCGATCCATGCGTCGGCCCGGCCGAAGGTGCACTGGATCAACTGCGTTTCACGCTCGATGGTCAGGTTGTCCATGCGAACTCCGAGATGGCGATTGACGTGGCGCGTGACCACCGCCGGGAAGTGATAGGTGCGCGGACCGCGCGAAAGGCACAGGCCAACCCGCGCGCCTTCGGGCAATGGCACATCGATCGGCAATACCACGCCCAGTCCGCCCATCGAATAATTTTCCGTCTTGCACGCGAGCGTGCGGCCGTCGGGCAGCAACAGCGTGGCGGGCACGCGCATCGGAATCCGGTGCGACACGCGCACCTGCCGCGCCTCGCGCGCCACGCCCACCGCCGCGCCCAGCATGATCAGGTTGAACAACGCCCAGGCCATGTTCATCAGCACCGTGGCCGGCTCCTCGGTGCCCCAGAACAGCAGGCGCGCGATACCGCAGCCCAGGCCGATAACGTTCAGCCCCAGCAGCACCAGGTAGGGCTTGGAGATGGTCCAGTCCAGGTAATCCTCGGCAATCTGCCCGCCCTTGGCCGTCACGTTGAACTTGCCCGCGCGCGGATTGATAAACGCCACGGTGGTGGGCAGCACGATATACCAGGCCAGCACCGATTCGTAGACCTCTGCCCAGAACGAATGCCGGAAGCGGCCCTGCAGCCGCGAATTGGTGATGTTGGCGATCAGCAGGTAAGGCACCACATAGGCCGTGATCAGCAGCGCGGAGGTGTTGATCACATGCAGCCCGAAATACAGGTACGCGATCGGCATGGTCAGGAAGATCAGCCGCGGAATGCCGTAGAAGAAGTGCAGCATGGCGTTGCTGTAGCAAAGCCGCTGGAAAAACTTCAGCCCACGGCCGAACATCGGGTTGTCGAGCCGGAAGATCTGCGCCATCCCGCGCGCCCAGCGAATGCGCTGGCCGATATGGCCGGACAGGCTTTCCGTGGCCAGTCCCGCCGCCTGCACGGTGCGCAGGTAGGCGCTGTTGTAGCCCAGCCGGTGCAGCTTCAGTGCGGTGTGTGCGTCCTCGGTGACGGTTTCCACGGCAATGCCGCCGATTTCGAGCAGCGGCTCGCGCTTGATGACCGCGCACGAGCCGCAGAAGAACGTGGCGTTCCAGAAATCGTTGCCGTCCTGGATCAGCCCGTAGAACAGGCTGCCTTCGTTGGGCACGCGCCGGAACGTATCGAAATTTCGCTCGAACGGATCGGGCGAGAAAAAATGGTGCGGCGTCTGCACCAGCGCGCACTTCGGATCGGCCAGGAATTCGCCCATCGTCATCTGCAGGAATGAGCGTGTGGGGATGTGGTCGCAGTCGAAGATGGCGATATAGTCGCCGCCGGTCTTAGGCAGTGCAGCGTTGATGTTGCCGGCCTTGGCGTGCCGATTGTCGGTGCGCGTCAGGTAGCCCACGCCAGCCGCTTCGGCGAATTCGCGGATGTGCGCGCGGCGACCGTCGTCGAGGATGTACACGCGCAGCTTGTCGGCAGGCCAGTCCATGCTGCGTGCGGCGAACACAGTGGGCTGGATCACGTTCAGCGACTCGTTGTAGGTCGGTATGAACACGTCCACGGTTGGCCATTGTTGCGGATCGGCGGGCAGCGGCTTCGGTTTGCGATGCAGCGGCCACGCGGTTTGCAGATAGCCCAGCGCCAGGACGATCCACGTATAGACTTCGGCGGCATACAGCACATAGCCAACCGCCGCTTCGATCGCGGTGGAAAACTGCAGCGTCTGCGTGGATCGCCACCAGATGTAGCGGCCCGCCATCAGGGTCGAAATGGCGATCATCGTCAGCGTCGCCAGCCGTCCCGGAATGCGACGCACCACGGCCAGCGCGATCCACACCACGGCGAACAGCGTGAGCTGCTCCTTGAGCGGCAGCGGCGTCGTGCTGACCGCCACCACCGCGATCGCGGCCAGCACCAGCGACACCGGCAGCACGAACGGAATCTTTCCGACGCGCGCCGAAAACGCTTCCGATACATAGCCCACGCGATTCCAGTTCGGCCGCGGCAGCCGCGTCACGATCTTGTGCCGCAGGCGCGATACGCGATGCCACAGCGGCTCCAGTACGCGATCGAGCGCCCGGCGCAGCCAACCCGTGCGCGCAGGTTCCTGTTCGGTCCGTTGCTTGCGCGGATCGGCCGCCAGGCGCACGCGCGGCTTGGGCGGCCGCACGAACAGCCGCCAGACCCACGTACCGCTATGCGCGCGCTTGCCGATGCCGAGCCGGAGCTTCGCGCGGCGGTAGATCAGCGCGCTCCATTCCGCGGGGATGTCGCGTTTGCCGGGGCGCGGCGGCCGGAAGAACAGGCGCAGCAGCCAGTCCCCGAAATGCGGCGCGCTCCCCGTGTCGGCCTGCACGCCGAGCCGGCGCGCAATGCGTGCGCGCGCCGCGGTGGTCCATTGTCGCCATCCGCTTGCGATTGCGTTCATGACTGGCTCCCGCCTGGATCGCCGTCAGCCGCGCGCGTGTCGTTCGATTCCAGCCACGCGGACAGCCATGACGCCAGCCCGTTCAAATCGTGCGCGGTCTGCGAATGCGGCGTGCTGCGGCAGAAACTCTCGCTGCGCGCCAGGGCGTCGGCGACGCTGCTGTCCTCGTGCACGTGATAAGGCAGCATGTCCTGCCCCACCATGGCTTGCAGCATGGCAACGATATCGACCTGCAGTTGCCGCGCCGGCATCAGTCGCGTGGCCAGGTAGCGGACCGTCTTGCCGCGCGACGCCAGCGCATCCACCAGCCGTCGCAGCGTCAGGCAGGTTTCCGGTTGCGCGGGCGTCAGCACCAGCACCAGGTCGGCTGCATCGATGGCCTGGTTGGCGCCTGCCGACGGCCATGGCGGCGTATCGACCAGCACCGCCGCGCGTGCCGGCAGGTCGACCTGATCGATGCGCCGCGCGAGCCAGTTGGCGGGCAGGCGTTCCATCACGCCGATGGCCGTGTCGTCGCCCCATGGCACGAACAGCACGTCGTCGTCGCTGCGCTGGCCCGTGCCGGCCCATGCGGCGCCAGGGTTTTCCTGCAGATGGCTGCCGAGGCCGGCGGCGGGAATGTCGCGCAGCCCGAAATGAAAGCCGAGCACATTGCGCGGGTCGCATTCCAGCGCCAGCACCGCGTGCTTGCGCCACGCCAGCAGCGCCGCAAGCTCGGCGGTCAGCGTGGTGCGGCCGGCGCCGCCCGTGGTGGAGACGATTGCCACGGTTTTCATCGAGGGCCTCCGCCATTGGACTGGCGCTTGCCGCGGATTACCAGGGCGTCAAGCTGCGGCGGCAGGCGCACCGCGCGCCTTGGGCGCGGTGCGGTCCAGCGCGGCAGCCAGCGCAGCAGGTCGAAGCGCCACGCCAGCCATGCCAGCGGTGCGGCCAGGATCAGTCCCCAAACGAAGTAGCCGAGAAAGATGGGCATCGTCAGTCCTGTCGTTTGAGCGGCACCGGATGGTGCTCGGGTAGCGCGCGCGGCCCGGGGCGTGGCCCGACGCGGCGCGGTGCGATCAAGGGCAGCGATACGGGCGGCGATACCGGCTGCGGCGCGGGTGGGGCTCCCGGCGGGGTGTCGAGCTCTGTGGCCGCGTCGGCGCCGGTGCCGATGTGGGAGGACGATTCCTGCGCGGCCGGCGACGGCAGCCAGGTGCTGTAGTCGGGCGGTGGATATGCGGCGATCTCGGCCTCCAAGCGGCCCAGCACGGCGGCGATCGATTCGTTGTCGCCACTGCGCAGATCGCCCTGGAACAGATCGGCCATGGGTCGCTTGAACACGCGCTGGCATACGGCGTCGACGTCGTCCATGCGGCACGCGAAGAAGAACGCGTAGAGACTGTCGCTGCTGGCCGTGCAAAGGTCGCCGGCCCGGTTCATCTGGCAAGCACGCAGTGCGTCGATATGCGCCTTTTCGGGCAACAACGGCAGTTGCAGCAACACATGCGGCAGCCGAATCATCCGGCTGCGCTCGACCGCGTCGCGCACCAACGTGATAAAGGTGGATGCGGTGACATAGCCGCTGGTCGTGGTGGTCAGCACGGCGGACAAGGCATTGCGATAGTCGGCAAGGATAGGCCGCGAGAACACCTGGCCTTGCAAGCCGTCGATCATCGCCTGCATGCGCGCAAACGGCGTGCGCTGTGCAATCACGGCATTGGCGCCCAGATTCAGCATCAATAATTCGTAGTGTTGCCGCATGGCCTCGCGGTCTTCGCGGATCACGATCTTGAGCGCGCGCCCCGCGGTGCGGCGCAGGCGATGCACCTGGCCGGCCAGCGTTTCCAGGTCTCGACTGCCCGCGTAATGGAGGATTACTGTCGCGGCGACCGACTTGCTGGCGGTGGCGACTGCCGCCTCGTTGCTGTCGACCACGCGCCAATCTTCCGGGATATGGCGCTCACGCAGCACCGCCTCGCGGCTGACGATCACGCGGTTCTCGTCGGGCGCGAGCATGCCGGCTTCCTCGATGGCATCGCTAAAAGTATCGGACGCTACCATCAGGCGGTGTTCCTGCGGCGCAAAGCGCAGGCGGATCACCTCGCCGGCCACCACGGCCTGGTTGTCACGCCAGAACGCCACTTCCCACGTGTATTGGCCTTGTTGCTGCGAGAGCTGCACCGCGCCGGCAAAGCGGCCGTGAAAGCCATGCAGGTCGGATGGCGCCTGTCCCGGCTCCAGCGTGGGCGGCGTCACTACCAGCAGCAGGCTGCAGCGTTCCTGCGCACACCAGTCGCCCAGCCGCGCGCCCTCCACGGCCAGCGCCGTGGCGTCGTGCCAGCTGAAAAACGCCTCCGCGCCTTCGATCAGAAACGCCGTGCCGCGCGCGCCGCATTGATCGACCAGCGCCTGCAGCGCGTCGAGCAGGACGTCGATGCCCGGGCGGCCTTGTTGCGGACGCAATGCGCACAGGTTGGCGCGTGCGTGCATGGCGCGGTTCACATCGATATCGAGACCATGCTCGCGCAGCGCCGTGGCGATCTCCGCCGCGCTGCGCGTCGACAGCACGGAGGCCGGGCCGCGCAGCGCCGACGCGGCGGTCTGCCAGAACAGCGCATCGCGCGCGGGCGACGGCCTGGCGTACACGACATGCGCGCGACCGGCGGTCAACGTTGCCAGCGCCGCGGGCAGTCCCTCGATGGCGAGCGTTGCGCGCGCCTGTAGCCGCGCCAGCAACGGAGCGGGTGCGGATTGGGCGGGTTGGCGAGTGGCGTCGTTCATCAGTGGCCCAAAACTCAATATGCCGAATATGGCCGCACCGGCGTTGGCGGGAACGGCACCGGCATCTGCCGTTTGTCGAACAGATACCGCAGCCATGCCATGGCGCGGTTAGGCGCGTAATCACGTGAGCGGTCGATCGAGAAACCGGCGCCGACCACCCAGTGCGGCGCGAACGTGTATTCGACCGTAGCGCCGAGCGTGTAGCTGAAGCCGCCGCCAGAGCCGCCGCCATAGGTGGCGTTGCCGCTGAGCGCCTGGAGATCCGGGCGGGTGGGAAAGTAGGGCGCGTCGTTCTCGTAGGTGAACGACCAGCCCGCCGATCCCAGAAATCTCCACGACCACTTGGCGTAGCGGCCGGTCCAGTCCAGCGGAATGCCGACCGACACGTAGCGTTGCGGGCTGTAGTAGCCGCCGTGGCCAAAGGTGTAGAAGCGCTGGTTGTCGGAGTAGTGCCAGTAGTTGACGACCAGTCCGCTCGACACGCGCTGGTCGCGCTGGGTATAGACCGGTACGTCGAAGCCGGTGCGCACCGTGATCTCGCGATTTGTCTTGACGTTGTCGCCAGTGTAGAGGCCGGCGCCGACATCGGCAAACAGCCCGACCCGGCCTACATCGCGCGCATAGCGCAGATGCACGCCGTTGCGCACGATGCCGCCCCAGGTCTCGCCCGTGACCGGATCGCGCGCACCGCCATACGAAATCAGCGAACTGGTCTGGGCGCGGCGCGAAATGTCGACCGTCACCGACTGCACGCCCAGATCGGCGCGATAGCGGAATCCGCCCACCACGGTGGTTTCGAGAAATCCGAGCGGCGTGGTGCCGATATCGGCGCGCCAACTGTTGTAGGCGCCGTCGTATTCGTAACCGGCGGCCAGCGCCACGCCTTTTTCGGATTGCCCGATGGCGCCCAATCCGGCGTTGCCCAGCGCCGGAATCTTGCCGAACGGCAGATCGCTGACGCGGCGGCTGGCCTGCAACGTGCCCGCATCGAGCAACACCGTGTCGGCGTGGAAGAACATGTGGCCGGTGTAGCCGTGCGGAATGCGCACGTACAGCGGAATCTCGGTGGCATGCAGCTTTGAGATGCCGTCGTCGCCGGATTTGTTCGATTGCATGACGGCGGTGGCCACTTCGCCCTGGCGTCGCGCTTCCAGTCCCGCCAGTGCGCGCTGCGCGGGTGTGCCGTCGGCGCCGGCGGGCACGCTTTCGCGCTGTTCCAGGCCGCGAGCGGTGCGATACAGCGCGGCCGCATCGTTGAAGTCGCCGCGCGATTGCGCGACGCGTCCGCGTTGCACGGTGATATCGGCGCGCTCGGGAAAGCGTGCATCCAGCGCATCGACGACTTCGCTCGCTTCGTCCTCGCGCCGCATCGCGGTAAAGCGCCGCGCGATCGACAGTCGCGTATCGATGTCGTCGTCCGGCGTTTCCGCCAGCACGGTACGCACGATCTCGAGCGCCTGATCGGTCTTGCCCATGCGTTCGTACTGCCGCGCCAGCGTCAGTTGCGCACCCGCGTCGTGCGGCTGGGTGGCCAACACCTCTCGTGCGGCATCGGCTGCGCCGCGATAATCGCCGGCCGCTTCGCGCAGGTCCGCCACCGCAAGCAGCCAGCGACGGTCGGTCTGCTGCGCAGCGGGCACGGCGTAAAGCACGTCGTGTGCGCGGCGCAGGTCGCCGGCGTCAATCTGCCGGTCAGCCTCGCGCATCGCCAGACGCAGCGACTGATCGGCCAGATCGGCGCGCTCCTCGGCTGACACGTCCGGCAGCGCCGACGATTCCGCAATCCACTGGCGCAGATCGTCGTCGCGGTCCGCCGCCGCCAGCAATTCGCCGTAGCGCAGGCGGATATCGACATGTGGCGCCTCGCGGTGCGCGGCCAGCCAGTCGCTGACCAGCGCGAGGCCCTTGTCGGGTTCGCCCAGCGCGATCCATTCGCGGCCGATCGACGCTAGCATGTGCGGGTCCTCCGCAGCTTCGGCGGCGGCTTGATCCATCAGTGCGCGCGCCTCGTCGTCGCGGCCCTGGGCCACGCGCTGGCGCGCGTCGCGCAGCAGGCGTTGTGCGGCGAGGTTATGGGACAGCCCGCGCATGCCTTCCGAGCGCTCTGCCTGCGGCACGGCCTCCAGCACCGTGCTGGCCGCATCGATGTCATCGAGGCTGTTCAGGTACAGCGCGGTGGCGTAGCGCATGTCGTTGTTGGGCGCCGCGCGCATGCCGTCATCCATCACGCTGCGGCCCAGCGCCGGCAGCTTCAGGTCGCGATAGACGCGCGCCAGCGTGAAGCGTGTCCATGGATCGTTGGGGCGCAGGCGGATCGACGCTTCCAGATTGCGGATCGCCGGGCTGCGTTTTTGCTGGGCGAGCAGGCTCTCGGCCTGCACGGAAAGCAGATCGGCACGCATCGCGCGCAGGTCGTCCGACGCGCCTTGCATGCGCGCTTCCTGGCTGGCGATCAGCGGCTCCACTTCGTCGCCGCGGCCTTCCTTCTGCAGCAGCGCTGCCAGCGTGCGCAGCGCGCCGACGTCCGGCTTGGGGCGCGCCAGCATCTGGCGCAGCAGCGTTTCCGCTTCGTCGTTTTTGTTCTGCGCGATCAACGCGTCGGCCAGGATGACCTGCGCGTTTTCGTTGCCGGGCTGCTGAGCCAGCGCCTGTCGCGCGAGCGTTTCCGCTTCGGCGGGCTTGCCTTGCGCATTCGCTTCACGCGCCTTGGCAAGCGTGCCCCAGAACGTGGCCGTGGCGATGAGGCCGCGCCACTTGCTGCTCGGGTCGAGTTGCTGCGCGCGCGTGAACAGTTCGCGCGCTTCGTCATGGCGCCCTTCGCGCAGCCGCACCAGTCCCAGACCGCCGACCACTTCGGCATCGTTGCGGCGCTTCTGGTAAGCCTTCTGCAGTGCGATGTCGGCGTCCTTGAGCTGGCCGCGTTCCAGGTTTGCCAGGCCGCGCTGACGCGCCTGGAACGCGGGGTCGGCTTGCAATTTGCGCTGCGCCGTGACCTTCTTGCCCAGTTCGGCCAGCGTTTCCTGCGCCGCCTTGTCGTCGGGTACTTCCTTCAGATAGCGCTCGAACCAGACGTAGTACGCGGGGTCGTCGTTGACACGATAGAGCGCGCGCCGCCAGATATCGATCGCCGTGGTGCGATCGCCATCGGCTTTTTGTGCCACTTCGTAGAGCAGCGCGAGGCCCTCCTGACGCGTGGCCTCGCGGTCGGTCAGCAGATCGCCCAGCGCCAGCTTCAGATACGGATCGTTGGGATTGGCGCGGATGCGCTGCCGCAATTCGGCGATCGCCTGCGGCCGGCCCTGCGTCGTGCCGGACAGGATGCGGTAGTAATCGCGCGCCAGACTGCCGGAGGGCGCGCCGCGTGGGAACAGCTTGCGCAGGCGTTGCGCCGCCTCGTCATCCTTGCCGCTGCGCGACAGCAGCCTGATCGTCGCCATCTCGCGCTTGTCGCGCGTGGCAATGCGATAGGCGTCTTCCAACTCCTGCGTGGCCGCGCTGTCGGGCGCCGCGGCGCGTAACTGGGCCAGCCGTTTCTCGGCTTCGGCGGGGCGGTTCGAACGGATCTCGATCAGCCCCATCAGCTTGAGCGCTTCGGGCTGTCTCGGGTCGATCAGCAGCGCCTTTTCCAGAATGCCGCGCGCCATGTCGGCGCGATTCTTTGCATCCCACATGCGTGCCGCCGCCAGCAATTGGGCCATCTCGCTCGATTGCGCGCTGCGCGAAGCGGGCGGGAGATCCGCCGCGATAGCCGGCAATGCGGAACTGGCCAGGCACAGCGCCAGCGTCGGGGCTAACGCGCGGCGCGGCATGTGGATTCCCAAGCCGGCACCAGCGTGCCGTCCGCCTCGAAGCGGAAGTGTTGGTCGAGATGGCCGAGGCCGAAAAGCGCCAGCACCTGGCTGTAGTAGCCGAGCGGCTGTTGCGCGGCCATCGCGCGCGTGCGTTGGGCCTGCGCGCGTGCCGCGTCGGTCTGGCCAATGGCCGCCAGATACGGCGCGACCGCGGCCGAGAATCCGGCGTTGCCGGCGTTGGGCCCGAAGGTTGCCGCCTGCGTGTCGACGCGCTCGGGCGGGTGGCCATGCTGCAGGACGTAATCGGCCATCGGCCGAAACGCCTGCAGGACCGGTGTGCGCAGCGGGTCGCCCGGGGACATCATGCCGGCCCACAGATAGACGCGGATCGCGTTGTAGGACCCGCCGGCCTGCGTCTGCGTGTCGGGGAAAAAGCCGCGTCCCTTGCGATATTCGACCCAGTCGGGCGAGAAGCCGCGCGGTGCCGTGTCGACGACCAGCCGCGCCGAGGTGTCGAGCAGTGTCTTCCAGTTGCTGTCGTCGCCGAGCAGTTTTGCCAGACGGCGCATCACGGGAAGCGGCACATAGCTGGGGTTGAGGCGCCAGACGTCGGCCGCGGGCTGGAAGCCAACGGGGCCGGGCAGCAGCGTGCGGCCGAGCCCAGGCAGGACGGCGGTTTCCTCGCGCAGCACGCGGCGCGCGATCAATGTGCCAAGCGCGGTGTAGCGGCGTTCCTTCCAGAGGCGGCCCGCTTCCAGCAACGTATAGGCGATCCACACATCGGCATCGGATGCGGGATTGCGGTCGATCACGCCCCATGCGCCGGCCTGTTCGCCTTCGGTCCGCTTGCCCCAGATCCACGCGGGCAAATGGGCGATCAGGTCGCCCTGCGCGAGATTGTTTTCCGTCCATGCCAGCAACCTGTCGAACGTGGCGCGGTCATTGGCGACCAGCGCGAAGAACAGGCCGTAGGCCTGCCCCTCGGAGACGGTCACTTGCTGATCGGTGCTGGCGTCGATCACGCGGCCATCCTGGCTGATGGTGTCGCGGCGGAAGGCGTCCCAGTCCGGCCATGGACACGTGGCGGCGGCGCTGGTCAGCGCGACGCCAGCCAACCAGCACGCCAGCGCGCCGCGCATCGACGCACGCACCAGCCAGACCCTTGCCCGCAACATGTCAGCCTCCGTTGCGGCGCGCTGCCAGCCGGCCCAGGGCCCAGAACAGCGTCAGCGCCACCAGGAGGCCGGCCAGCATTCCGCCAATCGCCAGCAGCGCCGGATGCGCGGACAGCCGGATCCACAGCCATGCGTACCACGGCAGATTGCCGACGAAATACGTCTCGCCCAGCCGCAGACCTTCCAGGTCGCGCTGCCGGATCACGGTGAGATCGCCACGGATCTGCGCCACCTTGCCGGGATCTTCGAGCACGTCGAGCACGTCGCGCACGCGGTCATCGCTCGATGCGGTGAGGGCCACCACGCTGCGTTGCGCGGCGTAAGGTGATTCGAAGCCGATCAGCGCCGCCAGCGGCCCGTTGGCCGTGAGGATCGCGCGCCCGGCCGGCGAGATGTTCTCGGCCTCGATGCCGCTGAGCCAGTCCGACCACGCATGCGTGCGCTGGTCGCGCAACGCGATCTCGGTCTTGCCGCGCTCGATCAGCAGCGGCAGCGACTTGCCCCAGCCGTGCAGCACCTGCGCTGCGCTGCCGGTGCCGACGATCACCAGGTTGCGATCCTTGACCGATTCGATCGCCTTGGCCGGCGTGACGGCGACGCGCAGCGCAGGCAGGCCCGACCACTTGCCCATATGGCCGAGCACCGTCAGCAGCGCTTCCTCGTCGATGGCCGTCGGCGCATCGGGCATCACGACCGCGGTGTCGGCCAGGTCGGCCAGGCGTGTGAACGGGTAGCCGCTGTTGGCGAAGAAAGCGAGATTCGGCAGCGCGGCATAGTGCAGGAATCCGCTGAAATCGATCGACGAATCGGGATCGATGGCGGCCCGTCCGACATTTGCCGCGGACGACGAGCATAAGCCGGTCTTTTGCGAATCGATATGAAAACGGAACTGCATCTGGTTGTTGCTGCCGACCCGGAACGCCGGAATCAGTATCTCGTTGCTGACTGTGGCGCTGCCGCCGGACAGCAGCGGCACGCTGACCAAGTTTTCGTCGGTCTGCACGGTCAGCGGCTTGAGGCGGTACGACCGCACCAACTGGTCGTTGACATCGACGCTGAGTGTCGAATCGTTATACGTGGACGGCGCCGTATAGCGATACTTGACGCTGAGCGGCACCGCACGATCGTTCCAGCCGAACAGGTCGGCCGGCACGCGCATGTTCACGCGGATGGCATCGGGATTAGCGCCCGACACCTGCAGCTGCTGCGGATCGGTGACCAGTTCCTTGAACAGCACGGGGCGATCCGATGGCGCCCACGCCGGCGCGTCATACGGGCGGCGCGGCTTGCCGAGATCGACCGACTTGACGGCGGCGGTCGATCCGGCCAGACCGGCCTTGCCAAGCACGACCGCATTGGCGGCGACTTCGAGTTCCTGTGGGGTGCGCCCCGCCAGCACCAGCAGCTTGCGCGTGGGATCGGCCGGGTTCGGCATGACCATGACCGTGGGCCCTTCGATCTTGTCGAGATGGACGCCATCGGGCTGCGCGTTGGGCAGCACCAGCGCAATCGCATGCGCGTCGGCCGGCGCGCTGCGCGTAACCGGGAAGCGCAGTTCACGATAACTTGCCAGCGCCCCGAGCCACGACGCCACCACACCAGCGGCGCGCAGCGTCACCGGATCGGCATTGGCGGGCAGCACGAATGGCACCGTGACGCGCCGGTTGTCACGACGGTCGAAGAACGGCGCCGGCAACAGTGCGAGATTGTCCGGCAACGTAACCGTGGACTTGGTCAGCGTCAGCGTACTGGTGGGGCTGATGTCGGCCCACAGGCTCGAGTGATAGGGATCTTCGCAATGATCGAGCGTGTAGTGCGCGATCATCTGCACGTTGATGCGATTGAAGTCGGTGAAGTAGCGGGGATCGATGTCGATCTCGCGCGAGATCTGCTGGCCTGCGTGCTCCTGGTCGAGCGGCAGCGTGGCCACCACCTCGTCGTTGATGCGGATCTTCAGGTGTGACAGCGGATAGACGAGCGACGGCGAATAGGTGAATACGAGCTTGAGCCGGGCCGCGGTCACCACCTCGTCGAGACGGACGCCGACGTTGACCGTGCGTTCCGGATCGATGCCGCGCAGCGGGATCGTGTAGTTCGCGCCCATCTGTGCGAAGGTCAGCACCTGTGCGCGCCCGGGCGGCGGTGCGGCCGCGTCGGAGGCGCTGGCCGGTGCGATGGCCTGCGCGGCAGACCCTTGCGGAACGACGAAGGGGACAATGACCAGAAACAGCAAGGCCATCTGATGGAAAATGCGTCGAAGGCCAGACACACGTTCGGTCATATCGGCACGCCCTGTGAAGATCACGCAGCAGATTTTGCGTGTGGAAAATACTGCGTGACGAATATAGCACGCTGATTTCCGCGCGCAGCAAGGCGTTCGGGAAAGAATTCCGTGAATTAAGAAAAATTCAATTCATACGCGTGGCAGCCCTAAAAAGAATTGACTTGCATAACGCGCCGCTCGCGGCATGGCCCGTAAATTCGGCCCTGGGCATGCCAACTTTGCATAAAGTACACACCGGCCATGTGGAAGAATCCGGGCATTGTTCATTCCCATAAGAGCCGTCATGTCCGAACCCGTCGTCTTTCTGAATGGCGAACTGTTGCCGCTTTCCGAGGCCCGCATTCCAGTGCTGGACCGCGGATTCATCTTCGGCGACGGCATCTACGAGGTGATTCCGTTGTACAACGGCAAGCCGTTCCGCGGCGCGCAGCATCTGGCGCGCCTGGCGCGCAGCCTGGCGTCGATCGGCATCCCCAACCCTTATACCGAGGCGGAATGGCTCGCCCGGATCGACAGTGTGGTCAAGGCCAACGGCTTGGCCGACCAGATGATCTATATGCAGGTCACGCGAGGCGTGGCCAAGCGCGCGCACGCTTTCCCGAAGGACGTCACGCCCACCGTGCTGATCATGACCAACGCGATGGCGCTGCCGCCGGCCGCGTCGGTCGAGCAGGGCGTGGCCTGCGTGACGATGGAAGACCGCCGCTGGCTCAACTGCCAGATCAAGTCGACTTCGCTGCTGGGCAATGTGCTGGCCGCGCAGGTCGCGGCGGAGGCAGGCGTCACTGAGGCCATCCAGTTCCGCGATGGACATCTGACCGAAGCGTCGTCGTCCAATGTGTGGATCGTCAAGCACGGCCGCGTTTGCGCGCCGCCCAAGGACAACCTGATTCTTGAAGGCATCCGCTACGGCCTGATGGAAGAGCTGTGCCAGGCGATGGACATTTCGATCGAAGCGCGTCGCATCGCCCGCGATGAAGTGTTCGGCGCCGACGAAGTGATGATTTCGTCGGCCAGCAAGGAGCTGCTGCCGGTGGTGTCGATCGACGGCCAGACCATCGGCACTGGCACGCCCGGCCCGGTGTTCCAGCGGCTCTATGCGGCGTATCAGGCAGCCAAGGCCGCGCTCTAAGGCGACCCGCCGCCAAGTCGGCGGCTGCGTGCTAGCATGGCCGCGGACGAACCACCGACTGGAGGCTCTCACATGTCCAAGCGCGAACGCAGCCGGCGCGTCATCAAGGAAGAGGTGAGCCGACGCATTCAGGAGATCGACGAGATCGTCAACGATGGCGCGCGCGTGCAGGTTCCGGACCCCACGCCACACGAGCGCGACGCGCGCGGGCGAAACTGGGACATGCTGCGCTTTGGCAACGCGCGCGGCTATGAAGCGGCGATTCGCGCGGTGGTGGACGACGTGCGCGACGAATTCGATCTGGTCGAGGACTCCGTCGGCAAGGTGCCGAATCCGTTCGGAGACTGAGTCCGGGGCGGTGCGCGAGGTCCGCCAGCAAGATCCGCCAGTGTCAGTCGATGGTGACGATGATCGCCACGCGGCGGTTTTCGGCACGTCCCGCGGCAGTGCGGTTGTCGGCAATCGGACGCGACTTGCCCATGCCGCGCACCTGCAGGTGATCGCGGCCAAATCCGCATGAGGCCATCACGCGCGCCACGGCTTCGGCGCGCCGTACGGACAACTGCTGGTTGTAGTCGGCGCTGCCCGAATCGTCGGTGTGTCCGTCGATGCGCAGCGCTTCGATGCCGGCGTCGTGCAGCGCGCGCCCCAGCCGCAGCAATGCGCTTTCCCGATCCGGCGTGATGATGTCCTCGTCAAAACCGAACAGCAGCTTGTCCGGCAGGCCAAGCTCCCAGCCGTTGTCGGTCAGTTTGAACCCTTCGTCTTTGAGCAACGCGACCTGCGCGGGCGTGAGTTTCTCGCGCGCGGGTTCGGGCGCGCTGGCGCAACCGGTCAGCGCCAATGTGGCGCCGAAGGTGCAGGCGATAAAGAGGCGGCGGGTGATGCGGTGCTTCGTCATGGAGTTCGATCGGGTGTGGCGTTCAGACATGCGGTTCCGGCGGGGCGGTTTCGGCGCTGCGCCAGGTGGCGCCGGATTGGCGCTTCGCGCCATACATGGCGGCGTCGGCGGCATGCATCAAACCTGCGCCGCTGCGCGCATGCAGCGGAAAAATGGCGATGCCGATCGACAGCGGCGCGATGATGGCGGTGCCGTCCGGTAGTTTGAGTGGCACATTCATGGCGTCCAGAATGCCCTCGGCAACGCGCACGGCGTCGTCGGGCAGCCGCAACGCGCCAACCAGCACGGCGAATTCATCGCCGCCCAGCCGCGCGACGCTGTCGGTGTCGCGCACACAGGCACGGATGCGCTGGGCGATGCCGAACAGCACCGCGTCGCCCGCCGCGTGCCCGTGGCGGTCGTTGATCCCCTTGAAATCGTCACTGTCGAGATACAGCAGCGCGACATACTGGTTGCGCGACGCCGCCGTGCGCACGGCCAGGTCCAGTGCGTCGGTGAAGGCGGCGCGGTTCAGCAAGCCTGTCAGGCTGTCATGCGTGGCGCGGTGCGCCAGCGAGCGATTCTCGTGCTGCAACTGGTTCTGCCACGCTTCCAGTTCGTTCAGCAGGACGTTGAAGTCCTCCGACAACGCATTGAGTTCCTCGATACGCGCCGGCGGCATGCGCTGGCCGAACGCGCGTTCGGATCGCACCGCGTGCGCCACGCGCATCAGGTTGCGCAGCGGATCGACGATGTCGACGAGCATGCGGCTGGACATGTAGTGGGCGCCGATGGCAGTCAGCAACAGGCAGGCAATCAGCCCTAGCGTGCCTTGCAGCAGGAAATGCAGCAGCGCGACCGGATCCCCGACCACGCGGACGCTACCCACCTGTTGCGATTGATGGACGACCGGCATTTCTACTTCGCCGGAACTCAGCAGTTCCCCCGCCAGCCGGCGCCACCCCGGGAAGCGGTCCTGGCCGGAGCGCTGCCACGCCGCCAGTTGCTGGCGATCGCGATCAAAAACCGTCACCGCCGCCACGTCTTCCACCGCAGCGATGACGGAAAGCGTGTCGGCCGCGGCCGCTTTGTCGCCGAACACCACCGGGGCCTCGACGGTATAGGCGATCGAGCGCGCCACCAGTCGCAGGTTGTGATCGGCGTAGGCGCGCAGCGCGGTCAGGCCGAGCGCCGTAAGAGACAGCCCGGCCGTGAGCACCGCAATCAAAGCCACGCTCAGATGGATGCGGCGCAGCGTGCCGTACAGCGTCGGCCGGGGCTGGGCAGTCTGGAGCGGGGAGGGTGGGCGGCCGCGCAGATTCATGAGCCCTGCGCCTTGCGGCGTCCCAGTTGCAATACGCCGGGGTGGACGTGAATGCCGCTGCGCGCGATGGCATCGAGATTGATGCGAAACGACACCTGGTTTTCGCGAATATTGAGGCAGAACATGCTACCGCCCTCGCATTCGAAGTCTTCCTCCGCGATCACCATCACGGGCCGGCCAACGAAGTCGGCAAGCAGCTTCTTGCGGCGCGCCTCGGTCATCGGGCCAAGGTACAGCGCGTCGCAATCGGCGGGCATCGGGTCGGCCAGCATGTCCACGCGCTGTGTTTCCACCAGCCGTCCGGTCGACAGCGTGCCGCCTTCCATCAATTTGCCGGCAAAGCGGGCGCTGTTGTCGATGCACAGGCGCAGCGATTCGCGCTCGTTCGGCCACCTTGCATAGCTGAGCAGGCTCATGACCACGCGCGCGACCAATTCCGGGCGCGAAGGGGACGCGGGGGACGCGGGCGGCGCGCCGGCCGTTGGCGGGGCCACGGAGGCCAGCGCGCCAGGGGCCGCCGGCGGCGCTACGGATGTCGGCGCCGCGCACACCGCGCCTGGGTAAGGCGTGGCGAGCACGACAACCAGCGCCGCCGCAAAGGCCGGTCGGGCGAGTCGGCACGCAACAGGAGGAAGGCGAAACGCGGTACGCAGCAATTGGAGGGCAGGCGGATTGTCGGACGATTCGCAGAAATGGGTGGGCGAAGGGCTCCATTGGAATGTCGGCAGGGATCGGGCAAAACTGTAGCGACAAACCGCTACGCCCGCATGGTGCCGGCGCTCTCGACTGCTTTCGACTGTATACCGGCCGGAGAGCTTAAAACGAATGTGCTAGAGTTTTTGGACGCGTTTGTCTTGTACGGAGAAGCACCATGGTGACTGAATCCAGACCGCAACTTAAGGCTTTCGTGCACACCGCGCCCCAGTCCGGGCGCTATGTGTGGGTGATTTCGCTGGTGGATTTTGGCGCCCAGCAGATCCGCAGGACCATTGTGTCCGACGACACCTTCACCACTTCCGACGCGGCGCGCGTGGCGGGCGACGCCCAGTTGAAGGCGATGGCCGGCGATCATTGATCCGGGCTCGTAATTTTCCGATACCCTTTCTTACACCCACCTCCTGGCCGGTGGGTAGACTGCTGCTCGTACCAGCTACAAGAATAGGGGTCCTATGAATCGTCATACCTTCCTGCGCGCAGCCGCTGGCGCCGCGCTGCTGTATTCGGCGGTGGCCTTCGCGCCGGCCGCCCTGGCTCAGGTCAACATCAACATCGGCATTGGCACGCCCCCGCCTGCGCCGATCTACGAAGCCGTGCCGGCGCCGCGTCCCGGCTATATCTGGGCGCCAGGTTACTGGGAATGGGACGATCACCATCACAAGCACGCATGGAAGGCTGGGCGCTGGGTGCCCGAGCGTCCGGGCTATGCCTACGAAGGGCCGCGCTGGGTGCGCGCCAGCAATGGCTGGGTGATGCAGCCCGAGCGCTGGAACCACGGGCCGGATGACGATCGCTATCACGGGCATGGTGGGGACGATCGGCGCGGCCCGGGGCCCAAGGGCTATCACTGCCCGCCCGGACACGCCAAGAAGGGGGAGTGCTGAACGCTCAGCGCGTCAGGAAAGCGCGTTGAAGCGTTCGGCGCGCGGTTCTCACGATGCGGTGACAGGCGCGCGCAAGGCCATGCTAGGATGCCCGGGCTAAGCCGATTACCGGGAGACTCGACATGGCCAAGCAGGTCTTTTCGCGTGCACAGTATCTCGACATCCTTAACGACAGCCTGCGCCGGCACCCGGGATTCCAGCCGGGCATGGCGTTTGTGTTCCTGCCACCCGGCGCCAGCGCAAGCCAGGCCGCGGCGGTTGGCTGCACCGGGCCGCTCGAGGCGATGCCGGTCTATTGCGAGATCGAGCGCGTCGCGTCGGGGATGATCGAAGTGAAGGACTAGGGCGTCACGAATAATGCGGGCGGCCCGGCCGGCGCGCGGCGCATGGCAAGAAAAAAGCACCCGAGGGTGCTTTTTTTGCTTTCAGCCTTCGTCTTCCTCGTCATCGAGGAATTCGCGCCGGAGCATCCAGTTGGCGATGGCTTCGTCGCAGACCTTCTTGAGCTTGGCCTTGTCGGGCAGCTTGTCGAACAACTGGAAGTTCACCAGCGCCATGCCGGCATCGGTGATGTAGAACAGGCGGTCCGGCTCGTCATAGTGGACCACGCGCCCGTCGATGCCGGATTCCTCGCTGTCCGCGGGCATGTCTTCGAGTTCCACCACGCGGCACGTGAAGCGCGGGCTGCGCGTGTGCGTCAGATACTCGAATTCGTCGTGCATGATTTCGCCGCCTTTATTGGCGACGACGGCGAAGCCCCAGATAAACCGGGGCATCGGCAGATCGGACAGATCGTCAATCTCGTCCATGGTGTTCTCCCTGATGCAATAGCCGGCATTATCGCCGAAGTCCCGCACCATGGGCGCCGCGGCGTGCCGATCCGCCGCCCGGCCGCCGGCTCAGCGGCACCGCTCAGGCCGCTCCGTTCAGCATATAGCCCTTTGCCAGCGCGCCAAACGCTTCGATTTCGCTGGCCTGCCAGGCGTCGTCAAGCCCAAGTTCCTCGGCCAGGATCGCGGCCACGCGCGGCGCGCCGGCCAGCGCATCCCTGGCATCGAGAAACAACGCGCGGTTGCGCCGGCCCAGCACGTCCTCGATCCGTCGCGCCAGCTCGTAGCGCGCCGCGAAGCGGACGTGCGCCTCGGTCAGGCCGGACGCCCCGACGATCATCGCGTCCGCGCCGGGCAGCGCCCGCACCAGCGGCAGATCGGCCCCGTAGTAGCGATCCGGCGATCCGGTATGCGGGTCGGGCAGGTCCTCCGGCATGCCCAGTGCGCCATGCAGCGGCAGTTCGGCAGTGCGGCACGGCGCGGCGCGCACCAACTGACGCTGGATCGCCGTTTCCACCACATCCTCGGCCATCTTGCGATAGGTGGTCCACTTGCCGCCGGTCACGGTGATCAGCCCCGCTTTCGATACGACGATCGTATGCTCGCGCGACAGCGACGCGGTGGACGCCTCGCCGGTGGCCTTTACCAGGGGCCGCAGCCCGGCCCAGACGCTGGTCACGTCGGCGCGCGACGGATCGCGGGCCAGGTAGCGCGAAGCGGTTTCCAGGATGAAATCGACATCGTCGCCGGCGGCGCGCGGCTCGAGCGGCAGGTCCTTGCGCGGCGTGTCGGTGGTGCCGACGATCACGTGGCCGTTCCAGGGCACCAGGAACAGCACGCGGCCATCGTCGGTCTTCGGGATCAGTACCGCGCGGTCGCCCGGCAGGAAGCTGCGCGGAATAGTCAGGTGCACGCCCTGGCTCGGCGCCACCATGGTGCGCGCCTGGCCGTCTTCCATCTGGCGCACGGCGTCCACCCACACGCCGGTGGCGTTGATCACGCAGTCCGCGCGCAGCGCGAACGAAGCGTCGCCGAGCGCGTCCTGCGCCGTGACGCCGGTGATCACACCATTGCTTTGCGTCAGGCCGGTCACGCGCATGTAATTGACGGCGGTGCCGCCCACGTCGAATAGCGTGCGCATCAGCGCGATGGCCAGGCGCGCGTCGTCGAACTGACCGTCGAAATAGAGGTTGCCGCCGCGCAGCGGACGCCCGCCGACGTGTTCGGCCAGCGTGGGCGCGGCCTGCAGCGTTTCGCGATGATTGAGCCAGCGGCTGCCGGACAGGTTCAGGCTGCCCGCCAGCATGTCGTAGACCTTGAGTCCGATGCCGTAGAACGGTTGGTCGAACATCTGGTAGGCCGGCACGACAAAGCCGAGCGGCCACACCACATGCGGCGCGTTGCGCGCCAGCAGGCCGCGTTCGTGCAGCGCCTCGCGCACCAGGCCGATGTTGCCTTGCGCCAGGTAGCGCACGCCGCCGTGCACGAGTTTGGTGGCCTTGCTCGACGTGCCCTTGGCAAAGTCGGCGGCTTCGAGCAGCAGCGTGCGATAGCCGCGCGACGCGGCGTCCACCGCGGTGCCGAGGCCCGTGGCGCCGCCGCCGATCACGATGACATCCCAGCGCGTCTCGCGTGCAAGCGTCGTGAGCAGATCGGCCCGCGAGGGCGGCTGGATCGGAGGAACGGTAATTTGCATGGATGCGATCACAGTCAATTCAGGAGTGCGCGGGCTCAATGGCCGGCTTCGTCATCGCGCGCCCAGTCGCGCGCGCGATCCACGGCGCGATGCCAGCGCGCGATGCGATGGGCGCGTTCGTCGTCCGACAGCCTTGGCTCGAAGCGATGTTCGACCTGCCACTGGCGAGTGATTTCCTCGGGGTCGGTCCAGTAGCCGGTGGCCAGTCCGGCCAGGTACGCGGCGCCCAGCGCGGTGGTTTCCGTGACGCGTGGCCGTACCACTGGCGTGCCGAGCAGATCCGCCTGCATCTGCATCAGCAGGTCGCTGCGCGAAGCGCCGCCGTCCACGCGCAGTTCGGCCAGCGAAATGCCGGCATCCTTCTGCATGGCGTCCAGTACGTCCACGCTTTGCAGCGCGATTGATTCGAGCGCGGCGCGCGCGATATGCGGGCCGCCGGTGCCGCGCGTGATGCCCACCATCGTGCCGCGCGCAAACGGGTCCCAGTGCGGCGCGCCCAGTCCGGCAAAGGCGGGCACCAGCACCACGCCGCCCGTGTCTTCGCACTGGCGCGCCAAAGGATCCACCTCGGGCGCGCTCTGGATCAGCTTGAGGCCGTCGCGCAGCCACTGGATCGTGGCGCCGCCCATGAACACGCCGCCTTCGAGGCAGTACTGGGTGTCGTTGCCGATCTGCCAGCCGATGGTGGTGATCAGCCGGTTGCGCGACGTCACGGGCTTGTAGCCGGTGTTCATCAGGATGAAGCAGCCGGTGCCATAGGTGTTCTTGGCCATGCCCGGCAGCAGGCAGGCCTGGCCGAACGTGGCTGCCTGCTGGTCGCCCGCGATGCCGGCGATCGGCACTTCCACGCCGAACAGGCGCGCCGCGGTGCGGGCAACTTCGCCGCTCGACGGCGCCACGTCGGGCAGCAGGCTGCGCGGAATGTCCAGGATGCCGAGCAGTTCGTCATCCCAGCGGAAATCGTGGATGTTGAACAGCAGCGTGCGCGACGCGTTGGACACGTCCGTGACGTGCCGCATGCCGTCGGTCAGCTGCCAGATCAGCCAGCTGTCGACGGTGCCGAACGCCAGTTCGCCGCGTTCGGCGCGCTCGCGGGCGCCATCGTAGTGATCCAGCATCCAGCGCAGTTTGGTACCCGAGAAATAGGCGTCAATGATCAGCCCGGTCTTCTGCTGGAACGTGTCGCCATGCCCGGCCGCCTGCAGGTCTTCGCACATCGGCGCGGTGCGGCGGTCCTGCCAGACCAGCGCGCGCCCAACGGGCTCGCCGGTCTTGCGATCCCACAGCACGGTGGTTTCGCGCTGGTTGGTGATGCCGATCGCGCTCAACTGCGATCCGCTGACGTTGGCTTCGGTGAGCACCTCGTGCGCGACTGCCAACTGCGATTGCCAGATTTCGTACGGGTCGTGCTCGACGTGCCCGGGATGCGGATAATATTGCCGGAATTCGCGCTGGGCGATGCGCACCACATTGCCGGCGCGGTCGAACAGGATGGCGCGCGAGCTGCTGGTGCCCTGGTCCAAGGCCAGCACGTACTGGGGCTGGTGGGAAGTATGCGTGGATGTCATGCGTTCCATCCGGAATTGTTGAGTCGCGTTGTCATGTCTGAATTCGTGTCCAAGCCAATGCCTGTTTCCGCTTCCGCAGATGCCGATATCGTCGGCGCCATCCTGGCCGGCGTCGCCGCGCGCAGTCCATTCGATCCGGACGCGCACTGGCGCCTGACGGTGGAGGGCGTGCAGGTGGGATGGCTGCCGCGCAGGCATGCGCAAATCCTGACCGGCATGGCCGGCGACGTGATCGGCCCGGTCGACCCAGACGGCGCGGTGGCGCTCTTGCCCGGTTGCACGACGGTCGAAGCGCGCAACGCCGCGCTGGCCGCGCTGGCGCGGCAACTGGCCGATGCCGGCCACGTGCGCGGCTGGCGCAATGAGCTGTTCGCCGTCACTCCGGCGCTCGATGCCGCGCCGTTTGCCGTGATCGAGCGCGCAGCCGCCCGTTTTTTCGGCCTGCTGACGTTCGCCTCGCATATGAACGGCATCGTCGACGGGCAGCGCGCCTTGTGGATCTCGCGCCGCAGCGAAACCAAGGCGGTCGATCCGGGCATGTGGGACAACCTCGTGGCCGGCGGCATGCCTGCGGGCAGCGATCCGCTGGAAACGCTGGTGCGCGAATGTGACGAGGAATCGGGCATCCCGCCCGCGCTGGCGGCGCAGGCGCAAGCGCATGGCGTGATCGACGTGCTGCGCGAAATCCCCGAAGGCGTGCAGTGGGAGCGCGTGTATGCGTATGACCTGATCCTGCCTGCCGGCTTCGTCCCCCATAACCGCGACGGCGAGGTGGCCGAGCATCGCCATATCGACCCGGCGTCATTGCTTGCTATCATGGCGGACCTCGCCATGACCGTCGATGCCACGCTGGTGACGCTGGATGCCCTCCGCCGGCGCGGCTGGACTGCCGTCCAGACCTGATTTGCACGCATCGCCGGCGCGGCTCGCCCAATCAAGATTCGCCCGATTTTCCGAAGATGAGCACCACCGGATTTATCCTGACCATTTCCTGCCCGGACCAGCCGGGCATCGTGCACGCCGTTTCCGGCCTGCTGTTCCAGCACGGCTGCAATATCGTCGATTCCGACCAGTACGGTGACGCCTTCACCGGCCGCTTCTTCATGCGCGTGCATTTCAGCACGGCCGCGGGCGGCCCGGGCCTGGCGGAACTGCGCGCCGCGTTCGCGCCCGTGGGCGATCAGTTCGGCATGCAGTGGGAGGTCTTCGATGCGACGGTGAAGCCGCGCGTGATGATCATGGTGTCCAAGATCGGCCATTGCCTGAACGATCTGCTGTTCCGCGCCAAGGCCGGTGGCCTGCCCGTGGAGATCGCCGCGATCGTGTCGAACCACCGCGATTTCTATCAGCTGGCCGCCTCGTACGATGTGCCGTTCTTCCACTTGCCGCTGATGAATGCGTCGGCCGAGCAGAAGGCCGCGCAGGAAGCGCGCGTGTTCGAAGTGGTGCGCGACCAGAACATCGACCTGGTGGTGCTGGCGCGCTACATGCAGGTGCTTTCCGACGACCTGTGCCGCAAGCTGCAGGGCCGCGCGATCAACATCCACCACTCGTTCCTGCCCAGCTTCAAGGGCGCAAAGCCGTACTACCAGGCGCACGACCGCGGCGTGAAGCTGATCGGCGCGACCGCGCACTATGTGACGGCCGACCTGGACGAAGGCCCGATCATCGAGCAGGAAATCGAGCGCGTCGATCACAGCATGGATCCCGATCAGCTGACCGCCGTCGGCCGCGACGTCGAATGCGTGGCGCTCGCCCGCGCGGTCAAGTGGCATGCGGAACACCGCATCCTCGTGAACGGCCACAAGACGGTGGTCTTCAAGTAATTGCCCGCCGCCGCGCCGACGCGGCGCATCGCAACGGCTGCCCGCGCATAACGGAGGCAGCCGGCGCAGTGGGCGCGCTTCATTCCTGGTCGGCGACCACACATTTCACTCCGCTTTCGGCCAGCATCGTATCGAACGGCGCTTGCAGAGGCTCGTCCGTGAACAGCCTGTCGATGCTCGACAGCGGCGCCAGTTCCACCATCGCCTGGCGATTGAATTTGCTGGCGTCGGCGGCGAGCCACACCTCGCGCGAATGTTCCATGATCGTTCGCGCCACCTTCACCTCGCGAAAATCGTAATCGCGCAGCGTGCCGTCGGCCTCGATGCCTGAGATGCCGATCAGTCCAATATCCACCTTGAACTGACGGATAAATTCCACCGTCGCCTCGCCGACGATGCCGCGGTCACGCGATCGCAACACGCCGCCGGCCACAATCACTTCGCAGTCCGAGTTGTCCGCCAGGATGTTGGCCACGTTCAGGTTATTGGTAATCACGCGCAGCCCGCGATGATGGATCAGCGCGCGCGCGACTTCTTCCACCGTGGTACCGATGTTCAGGATCAGCGAGCATCCTTCGGGCACCGCGGCCGCCACGGCACGCGCGATGCGCGCCTTGCCTTCGGCATTGAGCACCTGCCGCTGGCGATAGGCGATGTTCTCGGTGGTCGATCCTTCCATCCGCACGCCGCCATGAAAGCGCGCCAGCATGCCGTTTTCGGCCAGCAGGTTGACGTCGCGCCGGACGGTCTGCAGCGTCACGCCGAACTTGCGCGCGAGTTCGTCGATGGAGGCGAAGCCCTGGCTGCGAACTTCCTCGAGCAGGGCGGTCTGGCGGGGATTAAGCGTCATGCCGGCATTCTAGTTCAAACAGAAACGAAAACAAATGATGCGCTGCAGTATTGTTTTATGTTCGTTTTTGCGCTAAAACGAGCGGGATGATTTGAAAAGTGCGCCTCGGCTGCGGTTTTTCGATGTGGCTGAGCAAGTACAAGAACATTGGAGACTGGATGCAGCTGAGCCTGGAAGGCATTGCGCAGCAAGTGGGGTCGCAAGCCTATCTCTACCCGATGTCACTGGCACCCACGCCAGGCGCCGTCACCATCCTTCTGGGAACCACCCAGGCCGGCAAGACATCGCTGATGCGGATCATGGCAGGGCTGGACAAGCCCAGCGCCGGGCGCGTGATGGTCGACGGCATCGACGTCACCGGCGTGCAGGTGCGCGAGCGCAACGTGTCGATGGTCTACCAGCAGTTCATCAACTACCCATCGCTGACCGTCTTCGACAACATCGCGTCGCCGTTGCGCCTGCGTCGCGACAGCCGCGAACAGATCGACGAACGCGTGCGCGGCCTGGCCGGCCGCCTCCATATCGAACATCTGCTGGCGCGCTATCCGTCCGAACTGTCGGGCGGCCAGCAGCAGCGCGTGGCGCTGGCGCGCGCGCTGGCCAAGAACGCGCCGCTGATGCTGCTCGACGAACCGCTGGTCAATCTCGACTACAAGCTGCGCGAGGAACTGCGCGAAGAGCTGACCCATCTGTTCGCCCAGGGCGATGCCACCGTGATCTACGCCACCACCGAGCCAGCGGAAGCGCTGCTGCTGGGCGGCTACACGGCCGTGCTCGATGCGGGCGAACTGCTGCAATACGGGCCGACGCCGGAAGTCTTCCACTATCCCGCGTCGCTGCGCGTGGCGCGCGCCTTCAGCGATCCGCCGATGAACCTCGTCGAAGGCGTGCTGTCGGCCGGACGCGTAACGCTGCCCGGCAACATCGTGATTCCGCTGCCGGGCGTCGACGCACCCGACGGTCCAGTCACGCTGGGCGTGCGCGCTGCCGCGCTGCGGCTCAGGTCGGTGCCCGACGCCGTCGAGATCCCGGGCAAAGTGGCGTTGGCCGAACTGTCGGGCTCGGACACCTTCGTCCACCTCGACACCTCGGCCGGCAACCTGGTTGCGCAGTTCGCCGGCGTGCTGGACCTCGAGCTTGGCGCGCCGCTGTCGCTGCATATCGAGCCAGGCCAGCTCTACCTGTTCAACCAGGCGGGCCTTCGCATCCACGCGCCGCGCCGGCCGGGCGCGCTGGCCGCTGTGGTCAGCACGCCGATCACCGAGCCGGGAGCCTGACATGGCACGCATCGATCTCGATCTGGCGCACGCCTATGTCGCCCATCCGCAGAAAGACGAGGACTACGCGCTGCTGCCGCTGAACTTTACGTTCGAGGACGGCGGCGCCTATGCGTTGCTCGGCCCTTCGGGCTGCGGCAAGACCACGCTGCTCAATTGCATTTCCGGGCTGCTGCGCCCGTCGCAGGGCACGATCCGTTTCGACGGCAACGATGTCACCGACGCTTCGCCGCAGGCGCGCAACATCGCCCAGGTATTCCAGTTCCCGGTGATCTACGACACCATGACGGTCGGCGAAAACCTCGCGTTTCCGCTGCGCAATCGCGGCGTGCCGGCCGCGCAGGTCAGGGAGCGCGTCGGGCGCGTGGCGGAAATGCTCGATTTGTCGTCATCGCTCGATCGTCGCGCCAGCGGGCTGGCGGCCGACGCCAAGCAGAAGATCTCGCTGGGCCGCGGTCTGGTGCGCCAGGACGTGTCGGCCATCCTGTTCGACGAGCCGCTGACCGTGATCGACCCACACCTGAAATGGCAGTTGCGCCGCAAGCTCAAGGAGATTCATCACGAGTTCCGGTTGACGCTGATCTACGTGACGCATGACCAGACCGAGGCGCTGACGTTTGCCGATCAGGTGGTGGTGATGTCGCGCGGCAAGGCGGTGCAGGTGGGCGCCGCCGATGCGCTGTTCGAGCGCCCAGCGCATACCTTCGTCGGCCATTTCATCGGATCGCCGGGGATGAATTTTCTGCCCGCGCAATGGCGCGACGGCGCCATCGAAGTGGCCGGGCGGCGCTACCTGCCCGAGCTGCCCGCGGCCACGCAGTCGGCGCTGCAGGTGGCGGGATCGTTCAAGATCGGCGTGCGGCCCGAGTACCTGCAACTGGCGCCCGCCGAAGATCCACGGGCGATTCCGGTGCGCGTGGACCGCGCGCAGGACATCGGCACGTACTGGCTGGTGACGTCGACCGTCGATCATGGCGCAAGCGCCATGGTGCGCGCCCGGCTGGGCACGGAAGCCGCCACGCTGCGCGCGGGCGACACCGCGTGGCTGACGATGTTCAATCGTCACACCTGCTTCTACATCAACGAGGAACTGGTCCCATGAAGCCCGTGAACCAGAAGGCGTGGCTGCTGATTCTGCCGGTGGTGCTGTGCGTGGCGTTCTCGGCGATCCTGCCACTGATGACGATCGTCAACTATTCGGTGCAGGACATCATCTCGCCAGAGCGCCGCGTCTTTGTCGGCACCGAATGGTATGCCACGGTGCTGCGCGATGGCGAGCTGCACGATGCGCTGTTGCGGCAGCTTGGTTTCTCGCTGGCCGTGCTGTGCGTGGAGATCCCGCTGGGCATTCTGCTGGCGCTGGCGATGCCGGCCAAGGGGTGGAAGGCGTCGGCGGCGCTGGTGGTGATTGCGTTGTCGCTGCTGATTCCGTGGAACGTGGTGGGCACGATCTGGCAGATCTTCGGGCGCACCGATATCGGCCTGCTTGGCGCCGCGCTCGAGGGCATGGGCTTCGACTACAACTACACGGGTAGCGCCATCGACGCGTGGGTCACGGTGCTGGTGATGGATGTCTGGCACTGGACGCCGCTGGTGGCGCTGCTTTGCTATGCGGGCCTGCGCGCGATTCCCGACGCCTACTACCAGGCCGCGCAGATCGACGGCGCGTCGCGCTTCGCGGTGTTTCGCTTCATCCAGTTGCCCAAGCTGCGCGGCGTGCTGATGATCGCGGTGCTGCTGCGCTTCATGGACAGCTTCATGATCTACACCGAGCCCTTCGTGCTGACCGGCGGCGGGCCCGGCAATGCCACCACGTTCCTGTCGCAATACCTGACGCAGAAGGCGGTGGGGCAGTTCGACCTGGGACCGGCCGCGGCGTTCTCGATCGTCTATTTCCTGATCATCCTGCTGACGTGTTTCGTGCTGTACAACTGGATGCAACGCGCCGGCACCGCAAGCGCCGAGGAGATGCCCCATGGCTGACCGCAATCTTCCCGGGCAGCGCCCCGGCTGGTGGCGTCCGGTGTTCCTGACGCTGTACCTGCTGTTCGCCATCGTGCCGATCTACTGGATGGTGAACATGTCGTTCAAGACCAACGAGGAGATCGTTTCCACGCTGTCGCTTTGGCCGGCCACTTTTACGCTCGAACACTACGTGACGATATTCACCGATGCCTCATGGTATTCGGGCTATATCAACTCGATGATCTATGTGGCGATGAACACGGTGATCTCGATCAGCGTGGCGCTGCCGGCGGCCTACGCGTTCTCGCGCTACCAGTTCATCGGCGACAAGCACGTGTTCTTCTGGCTGCTGACCAATCGCATGACGCCGCCGGCGGTGTTCCTGCTGCCGTTCTTCCAGCTCTACACCACGATTGGGCTGATGGATACGCACCTTGGCGTGGCGCTGGCGCACCTGGTGTTCAACGTGCCGTTGGCGGTGTGGATCCTGGAGGGTTTCATGTCCGGCGTGCCGCGCGAGATCGACGAGACCGCCTATGTCGACGGTTATTCGTTCCCGCGCTTTTTCCTGACGATCTTCCTGCCGCTGATCAAGGCCGGCGTCGGCGTGGCCGCGTTCTTCTGCTTCATGTTCAGTTGGGTCGAGCTGTTGCTGGCGCGCACGCTGACATCGGTCAACGCCAAGCCGATCGTCGCCACGATGACGCGCACGGTGTCGGCCTCGGGGATGGACTGGGGCGTGCTGGCTGCGGCCGGCGTGCTGACCATCGTGCCCGGCGCGATCGTGATCTGGTTTGTGCGGCACTACATCGCGAAGGGTTTTGCGATGGGCCGCGTGTGACGTCTGACGCCGTTTGCAAGGGAGCGAGCGATGTTGAGCTGGATGGTTTGGACTACGCCCGTGGCGGTGTTTTTCACGCTGGTGGTGCTGATGCTGATCGGCATGACGATCTGGGAAGTGCGCGCGCCGACCACCGAGCGCAAGGGCTTCCTGCCGATTCCCACCACGCGCGGCGACCGCCTGTTTATCGGCCTGATGTGCGCCGCGTGGATCAACCTGGCATGGGTGGGGCTGGGCGAGAAGATCCAGGGTTGGCTGCAACTGGCCGAAGCGCCGTCGATCTGGATCAGCGTGGCGATTTCCGCCGTGGCGCTGGCGATCGTCATGCGCAAGGGCTGATGACGCCGGCGGCGCCGGCGCGGTGGAGCGCGTTTTCTGTCATGGGCTGCGAGATCTTTGTCCCTTCCCCGGGGCCGCAACCCAGTTAAAGAGCCGGGGAAGGGTTCCTGAGGAGACACTGATGAAAGAGCGCGTGAAGTTGGGGATGTCAGCCCTGGCCTTTGCGGCCGCGCTGACATGCGGACATGCCGCCCTGGCCGACGAGGCCGCGGCGAAGAAGTGGGTCGACAACGAATTCCAGCCGTCGTCGCTGTCCAAGGACAAGCAGATGGCGGAACTGAAGTGGTTCATGGACGCCGCCGCCAAGCTCAAGGGCAAGGGCGTCACGCAGATCAACGTGGTCTCCGAAACCATCACCACGCACGAATACGAATCGAAGACGCTGGCCAAGGCGTTCGAGGAAATCACCGGCATCAAGGTCAACCACGACATCATCCAGGAAGGCGATGTGGTGGAAAAACTGCAGACGTCGATGCAGTCGGGCAAGTCGATCTACGACGGCTGGATTTCCGATTCGGACCTGATCGGCACCCACTATCGCTACGGTGCCATCCTGCCGCTGTCCGACTACATGAACGGCGCGGGCAAGGAATTCACCAACCCCGGCATCGACATCAAGGACTTCATCGGCACCAAGTTCACCACGGCGCCGGACGGCAAGCTGTACCAGTTGCCAGACCAGCAGTTTGCCAACCTGTACTGGTTCCGCGCGGACTGGTTCGCGCGCAAGGACCTGCAGGACAAGTTCAAGGCCAAGTACGGCTATGACCTGGGCGTGCCGACCAACTGGTCCGCCTACGAGGACATCGCCAACTTCTTCACCAACGACGTGAAGGAGCTCGATGGCAAGAAGGTGTTCGGTCACATGGACTACGGCAAGAAGGATCCGTCGCTGGGCTGGCGCTTCACCGATGCGTGGCTGTCGATGGCAGGCTCAGCCGACAAGGGCCTGCCCAACGGCATGCCGGTCGACGAATGGGGCATCCGCGTAGCCGAGGACAAATGCACGCCGGTCGGCGCCTCGGTGTCGCGCGGCGGCGCCACCAACAGTCCGGCAGCGGTGTACGCGCTGACCAAGTACATCGACTGGATGAAGAAGTACGCGCCGCCCCAGGCCATGGGCATGACCTTCTCCGAAGCCGGCCCCGTGCCGGCGCAGGGCCAGGTCGCGCAGCAGGTGTTCTGGTACACGGCCTTCACCGCCGACATGACCAAGAAGGGCCTGCCGGTGGTCAATGCCGATGGATCGCCGAAGTGGCGCATGGCGCCGTCGCCCTATGGTCCGTACTGGAAGCCGGGCATGCAGAACGGCTATCAGGACGTGGGCTCGTGGACGTTCTTCAAGAACACCGATCCGAACCGGCTGGCGGCCGCGTGGCTGTATGCGCAGTTCGTGACCTCGAAGACGGTGTCGCTGAAGAAGTCGCTGACGGGCCTGACTTTCATCCGCGACAGCGATATCCATCACGACTACCTGACCAAGAATGCGGCCAAGTATGGCGGGCTGATCGAGTTCTACCGCAGCCCGGCGCGCGTGGCGTGGACGCCGACCGGCAACAACGTGCCCGACTATCCGAAGCTGGCGCAGCTGTGGTGGAAGAACGTCGCCACTGCGGTCACCGGCGAGAAGACGCCGCAGGCCGCGATGGACAACCTGGCCGAGGAAATGGATCAGGTGATGGGCCGCCTGCAGCGCGCCGGCATGGCTAACTGCGCGCCGAAGCTCAATCCGAAGAGCGATCCGTCGAAGTGGCTGTCGTCGGAACACGCGCCGTGGAAGAAGCTCGACAACGAAAAGCCGAAGGGCGAAACCATCGCCTATGACAAGCTGCTGCAGGCGTGGAAGGAAGGGCGCGTGCGCTGATCCTTCGTCAGGACCGGTGTCCGGCTTGCGGTGAGAACGGTGGCGCGTCATGCGTCACCGTTTTTTTTTTATCAAGTCAGCGCGTGCCGCTCAAGCGTCGCTGGCCGTCTGCGCGACGATTCGGGAGAGGGTGCCCGCGTGGCACGCCTTGCCCTGGCGTTTGGCGTCGTAAAGCGCCATGTCCGCACGCATGAACAGTTCGCTCACCGATGTGCCCTGGCCCGCGCGATGCATCGCGCTGCCAACGCTGGCGGTCGACACCATCTGTTCGCCGTGGATCTCGAACGGGCGCATGGCGGCGTGCACCACGGTGCGGGCGATGCGCTCGACGGTATTCGGATTGGACACATTGTCGAGGATGATCGCGAACTCGTCGCCGCCGATCCGCGCCACGGCGTCGCCGGCCCGCACGCACGCGCGCAAGCGTTCGGCGTAGGCAATCAGCAACTGATCGCCCACCGGGTGGCCACGGGTGTCGTTGACGGCCTTGAAGTCGTCGAGGTCGACCAGCAGCAGCGCGGCGTGATGGCCGCAGGCATCGGCGCGCGCCATGGTTTCCTGCAGGCGCCGGTCAAAGCCCTTGCGGTTGAGCAGCCCGGTCAGGTGGTCGGAAAGCGTCTGCGCTTCGAGCGTGCGCAGCTTCTGGCGCTCGCCGGTGACGTTGCGGGCAAACATGTGCAGGCCGGTGACAACATCCTGCGCGTCATTCCAGGCCGGCTGGAATGTCACTTCCCAAGCCGCGCCGTCCGCGCTCTCGCGCGTGAACGTGATCGACTCGCCGGCGCATGCGCGGTCCAGATAGGGCTTGTTGGCCACGTATTCGGGCGTGCCCCACAGCTCGCGCAGCGACAGGCCGACAATCTGCTCGGCGGGAAGGCCGAAATGCCTCGCATAGGCGCGGTTCACGAAGGCAAAGCGCTCGCTGGCGTCGATAAACGCCACGAAATCCGGTACGTGATTGGCGATCGCCTCGAGCCGTTTTTCGCTGGCGGCGGCGCTGTCCTTGGCGGCCTTGAGCGCCGCCTCACGCTCCGACAATTGCGTCATCACTTCCGAGAACGCACCGGCCAGCTCGCCGATTTCGTCGTTGCGCTTGACCGTGAGGTCCGCCATCGCCCCGGGATGTTCGCCCAGCCGGCGCACCGTGCGATGCAAGTGTTCGAGCGGCGCGAGCAGATGGCGGATGGTGGCCCACATCGCCAGCGCAGCCAGCAGCAGCGACGCCAGTGCGACGAATATCGAGCGCTGGCGCGCTTCGAGCAGCGGCGCATACGCTTCGGCCGCGGGCAGCACGGAAATCACCTCCCAGCCGTTCGATTCCAGCAGGCGACGCGCAACCACCGGTTGCTGAGGTGACAGCACTTCCCAGGCCGATGCGGGCCGTTCGGCGCCGCATGATTCGCCCACAGCCCGCGCCGGCGTGAGCACCTTGGAGGTATCGGGATGCATCGCATAACGCGGATTCGGGCCGGCCGACACCAGGCAGTAGAAGCCGGTCACGCCGACGCGGTGATGAGCCAGCTCGCGCAGGAAATTTTGGGACGACAGATTCAACGCGCCGCCCACCACACCGAGCAAGTGGCCATTGGCATCGCGCAACGGCACGGCGAGGATCACGCCGGGCGCCGCCGAATGCTTGCCCTGCAGCAGGTCGGACACGGCGAAGTCGGCCCCGTTGGCGATACTGCGGAAGTAATCGCGATCGCCCACGGTCATTTTCGTGCCGTCCGGCACCGCGGTGCTGAATGCCAGCGAGCCATCGGGCCAGACCATGAAGACGGCGTTGAAGTGCTCGGGCATGTCGACCGTGTCGGCCGCCAGGCGGCGCAACTGGCCGGTGGGGTGATCGAGAACCGGCGCAAGCGTACGCGCGAGCCGGCGCAACACGAGCGCACGCGCTTCGAGTTTTTCGTCCAGTTGGTCGGCGACCACAGCTTGACCAGTGTGTCCTGCTGATCCTGAATCACCTCGTTCAGGCGCGTGTAGGCGTAGTACTGGGAAAAACTGCCCCGCACCACGACCACCAGCGTGACCACAAGCGCCGCCGCGATTGCCATCCGGTACTTCAAAGAGTGCCGCATGAAGCTCTTTTTCTTATTTCCTTTGCACTGACCCGTACCCTGTTGCCTGGGCTTTCTGCAACAACAGCCCGTGTGATAGCGATATCGTCGGCAACTGGATCAAAGCGTAGCAGAACTTGTGTTTATCTCGACGGCATTGGCGCCCGGCCGGTGTGTGTCGGCGCACATCAGGCAACCAGAGGCGCAGCGCGGGCGTTCCGAATGCACTGCCGCGTGGCACGGCCGCGACACTTCATGCTCACGCCGGGCCGACATGGCGCCTCAAGGGCATTCGGCCAGGGTTTGGGCAAGCCAGTCGATGACCGGCCGAAAGCGTGAAGCGCCGCGAAACTCGACGGGATAGGCTAGCCAGATTTCGCGCACCACTTCCGGCACGTTGCGGATCAGCGCGAGGCCGGGCTCGCCGGCGCCGATGTAGTGGGGCAGCAGCGCCACGCCCAGGCCGGCGCGCACGCCTTCACGGACGGCCAGCAAGCTGTTCGACTGGAACGAAAAGCGGCGCGCCTGCGCCAGCGGCCATTCCACTTCGGGCAGCGAAAACCCCTCGTCGAGCAGGCCGCACATCGACGTATCGCGCGAATCCGCCAGCGCCGCAGGCATGTCTGCGGGCGCGTAGAGGCCGAAATGGATCGTGCCCGCACGCTGCGCCACCATGGTGTCTTCCTTCGGCCGCGCCAGCCGTACCGCAATGTGGGCGCGACGCTTGGCCAGGCTGGTCACGCGGTTGTCCACCTCGAGCCGCACTTCCACATCGGGATTGCCGACATAGAACGCGGGCAGCCGCGGCGTCAGGAAATGGCTGCCCAGCGACGCTGTGGCGGCCACGCGCACCATGCCCGACACCCCGGGCGCCGTCCCTTCGATCTCCCGCAGCAGCCGGTCGGCGGACTGTTCCATTTGTCGCGCCGCGGTCAGCGCGTTGCGGCCTGCCGCGGTCAGCACGAAGGTGCCGTCGGCGCGCGTGGCCACCGGCTTGCCCAGCGCCGCCTCCAGCCGCCGAATGCGCCGGATCGCCGTGGCGTGGGTGATATCGAGTTCGCGCGCGCAGGCCGAATAGCTGCCGGTGCGCATCAGCGTGGAAAGGGTCAGCAGATCGTCCCAGGAGATTGTGCTTTTTTGCACAGCGAGTGTGAGCAAGTGGGGAATTGGCGCACAGGTTACCGCGCTCTAGCATGCATGCCTAGTCACTATCCAAACCTGAGACTTCGATATGCCAACCGCCCCGTTCACCTTGCTCGATGCCGCCGGCGCCAGCCGCAAGCCCTCAGCGTGGTCCGACGCCGTGCTGATCCTGGTCGATCACCAGCGCGAATACGTCGATGGAAAGCTGCCGCTGACCGGCATGCCGGAAGCCGTGGCGGGCTGTGCGGAACTGCTCGCGCTGGCGCGCCGCCATGGCACGCCGGTGATCCACGTGGTGCATCACGGCAAGGCCGGTGGCGCGTTCGATCCGGCCGGCCCGCATGCGTCCATCATCGAAGGACTGACGTCGCGGGACGGCGAGCAGACGGTCGTAAAAAGCCTGCCGAACAGCTTTGCGGGCAC
Source organism: Cupriavidus sp. GW822-FHT06G04 (assembly GCF_058799075.1). Taxonomy (NCBI): domain Bacteria; kingdom Pseudomonadati; phylum Pseudomonadota; class Betaproteobacteria; order Burkholderiales; family Burkholderiaceae; genus Cupriavidus; species Cupriavidus sp. GW822-FHT06G04. Next base: position 171,555 of record NZ_JBXALD010000007.1, read on the forward strand.
CGACCTCGCCGCGCGCCTGACCGCGCTGGGCCGCAAGGAATTGATCGTCGCCGGATTCCAGACCCATATGTGCATCAGCGCCACGGTGCGTTCCGCACTCGATCATGGCTATCGCGTCACGCTGGTGGCGAACGGCTGCGCCACGCGCGACCTGCCCGATCCGCTCGGCGGCGCGCCGCTGCCTGCGGCCGAACTGCATCGCGTCACGCTGGCGGCGCTGAACGACCGCTTTGCCACCGTGGTGCCCGATGCCTCGGTCTGGCACGACTGATTTGTCGCAGCGGCAGCACGGGAAGCAGGGGACACATGAGGCGCACGGCAGCGCGCCGGCGGCCGAGGGATGCCGGTGGCCGATGACGGCCTGATCCGCCCGACGCGCCCAGGAGTTGGGGCATACTAGCGCCTTTCGAACGCGGCCCGATCGGCCGCGTTTGCATACCCACGCCCCGTTCATGAAGCGCATTCTTCTTATCAAGATCACGTCGCTCGGCGACATGGTGCACACCCTGCCGTTGCTGTACGACCTGCGACGCGCCTATCCCGAAGCCAAGATCGACTGGATCGCCGATGCATCCTGTGCGGATATTCCGCGCTGGGCCGTCGGCGTGGATCGCGTGATCGCGCCGCCGCTGCGCCAGTTCAAGAAGAACGGCCGCAAATGGCGCGATCTGCGCGGCATCCTCTCCGCGTTGTGTCAGTTGCGCCGCGAGCCCTACGACGTGGCGATCGACGTCCATGGCGTGTTCAAGAGCGCCATCGCCGCGCGTCTGGCGCGCACCAAGCGCCGCCTCGGCTATGCCGCCGAATATCTTGGCGAGGCGAAAGCGGTGTTTGCCTATACCGAGATCTTCGGGCCGCATGGCGACGCCAACTGTCGCCAGAAAATGCGCATGGTGGTTGCCAACGCGCTGGGCTACCAGATCGAGCCGCACGAATCGGCCGAACTGAAATTCCCCGCGCCGGCCGAGGCGCTGAACGCCGACGGCGTGCCGCGCGCGATGCTGTTCCACGCCACCTCGCTCGACATCAAGAAATGGCCGCAGGCCAACTGGGTGGAAATCGGCCATACGCTGGCGCGCCGCGGCTATCGCGTGCAACTGCCGTGGGGATCGCCGAAGGAGCAGGACGAAGCCAAGGCGCTTGCCGCCGCCATTCCCAACGCCGAAGTGCTGCCGCGCATGTCGATCACGGAATGTGCGCAGCGCGTCGACGCCGCGGCGCTGGTGGTGGGCATGGACACCGGCTTCGTGCATCTGGCCGATGCGCTGGGCAAGCCTACCGTGATGCTGTTCACGGCCACCTCGCGCCCGCATTTCGGGGTGGACAAGCCCGGCCAGTCCGTGTCCGTGGGCGATAACGGCGCGCCGCCGTCGGTCGACGAGGTGCTGCGCGCCATCGACTACGTGACCGGCCACGCCAGCACGCCAGACGCATTTGCGCCGCACGCCCCGGATCTCTCTTCGGCCGACCCGCGCTGAACCTTCGCGAGACGACCGCGACGCGCGGCGTCGCGGTTCAATGCACGAATCCGCCCTGCACGAAGCGCACTGGTTCGGCATCGATGCGCAGCAGCAAAGCGGTCAGTCCATCAGCGCCCACCGACGACGTGCCGGCCGCCTGGGCGGCGGTCTGCTGTCCGGCCGTGCACAGCAGATCGGCGTCGCTCCATTCGCGACGTTTGCCGTCCGCGCGGGCGCGCAGCCAGCCCTGACGATCCGCCAATAGCGTTGTACCGGCCGGATGCGCGGCATCGACACCGGCAATCTGCGCATACACGCGCCACGCATCGGCAGACTCCGCCACGCAGTCGGCGCGAAATTGCCCCGCTTCGCCGGGCGCGCGACCGTCCGGCGTGACCAGCAAGGTCAGAAAACGCGGATCCTCGAACGGCTGCTCGGCAACTGTGCCATCGATCATCACAACGCGCACGCGCTGTCCGCGCCGCCATTGCGATAGCGCGCGCGGTGCTTCCCGTCCGCAGCGCACCGCAACCTCCGGCAGCCGCAACGGTATCGGCCAACTGCCTTGCTGCGCCGCGCCGGTGCCTGCCGCAAGCGCCTTCATGTAGTCGATCACTGCCCACGTGTCGGTGTCGCTAAGCTGCGCGGCGAATGCCGGCATCGTCGCGTGTCCGCGCGCGTCGCGCATGCCGTGGGCGATATGCCAGAACAACTCGCCTTCGGCGCGACGGCCAAGCAGGGGGCTGGCAAAGGTGGGCGGCCAGCGCATGAGCGTCGCCGACAGCGGACCTTCGCCGCGGCCGTCGTCGCCATGGCACGCGGCACAATGCTGCGCGTAGACGCGCGCGCCCGTGGCGATCGACGTCACCGCAAAACCCGATGGACTGATGTGGAAGCTGGTGGGCGCGGCCGGGGTCAGCAGCAGGCCTGTCGACGGCCACGGTGCGATCGTGAGCGCCAGCGCGCCGACGGCGAGCGCAGTCAGCCGATGCCGCTTCCAGATGGCCGCGACGAGTGCGCATGCCGCGGCCAAAGCGATGGCGATGAGGGTCAGGGCAAGCTGCCGCGCCAGACCCAGATCGATCAGCAGCGTTTCGCCAGCAATGCGCTGCGCCCAAGGCCATGCGGGCTGGCCGTGCAGTTCGCCCGTCCAGCCCAGCGCGTGCCAAATCCGCAGCACGCCAAGCTGCGCCTGCTGGATCAACGAGAGCAGTGCATTGAGCCACGCCTGGGGCGGCGGCCCGTTCATGGCCTACCAGCTGGCATCGAGACCGAGATGACGCAGCGCTTCATGACGCAGTTCGGTCAGGCGCGGATCGCCGCGATGCCGCGGGTAGGGCAGGTCGACCTGGATCTCGGCCGTGATGCGCGCGGGTCGCTGGCTGAACACGATCACACGTTGCGCGAGGAACAGCGCCTCTTCCACATCGTGCGTGACCAGCAGCGCCGAAAACCCGGCGCGCTGCCACAGATCGACGAGATCGCTCTGCATCGCCAGGCGCGTCAGCGAATCGAGCTTGCCGAGCGGTTCGTCGAGCACCAGCAGGCGCGGGTCGTTGACCAGCGCGCGCGCCAGTGCCACGCGCTGCGCCATGCCGCCCGAGAGCTGATGCGGAAACGCGCGCGCAAAGGCTTCGAGTCCCACGCGCCGCAGCGCGGCGTCGACGCGATGACCTTCGCGGCGCAGCAGGCCGCGCGCCTGCAGACCCAGCGCCACGTTGTCGCGCACGCGTCGCCAAGGGTAAAGCGTGGGGTCCTGAAACACCACGATGCGCGACGGATCGGGCCGGTCGATCGGCGCATCGTCCTGCAGGATCTGTCCCTGATCGGGCGCATCGAGTCCGGCCACGAGCCTCAACAGCGTGGATTTGCCGCAGCCGCTCGGTCCCAGCAGCGCGACGAACTCGCCGGGCGCGACTTGCAGGTCGACGCCGTCAAGCACGGGCAAGCGCTGGTCGCCATCGCCAAATGCATGGCTGACGCCACGAATATCGATCCTCGCGCCGCGTGCCTGCGGGGTCTGCTGCGCGTGCAGCGGAAGTGGCGGCTCGGCCGGTGATGTTTGCGCCGTTACCATTTGACGGTCCCTTTCTGCCACGACAGCGCGCGATCGCGCACAACGAACAGCAATGTGATGACGCCCGAGAACAGCAGCGCCATGACGATCAGCGCCGCATACATGTTGACGTAGGACGCCCAACCCTGCGCCCAGGTCAGATACCAGCCGAGGCCCGATTTCACGCCCATCATTTCTGCCGTGACCAGCACCGAGAATGACGCGCCCAGCCCCATGAACAGGCCGACGAACACCTGCGGCAGCGCGGCCGGAATCGCCACGCGCAGCACCAGGAACCATTCCGATGCGCCCATCGTGCGCGCCACGTCGTAGTAGCTCTTGTTGACGCCAGCTACGCCCGACCACGTCAACACTGCCACCGGAAACGCGGTGGCCAGCGCGATCAGGAAAATCGCTGCCGAATAGCTCGACGGGAAAAAGTAGAACGTAAGCGGTAGCAGCGCGGTGGATGGCAGCGGCCCAAGCACGCGCAGCACCGGATGCACCCAGTAGCCGATGCGACGCGACCAGCCGATCGACACGCCGATCAGGAAACCGGCCACGCCGCCGTACGCGACGCCCAGTGCGAGCAGCTTTAGCGTATTCAGCACGCTGTCGCCCAGACGCCGCCAGTCGTCGAGATAGACCTCGATCAGCGCCTGCGGCGGCGCGAAGAACGGCGTGGGCAGCGTGGCGGTCTTGGCGGTCAGGATTTCCCATGCCGTGAATACCAGCGGCAGCGCCACCAGCCACGGCCCGGCATGGCGCAGCGCGCGCTGAGCACGTTGCAGGGCGCGCAGATGCGCGCCAGCGAGGGCCACAGTGGCCAGCGCCGCCGCCACCGCCAGCATCGCCACGCCCAGTTCCTCGGTGTAGGCCCAGTCGTTGAAGCCGACCAGATGGTTCGGCCAGCGCCATGTGACCGCGCCGAATACGGCCCAGGCCAGTGCCGCGGCCAGACCGGTGCGCCACACGCGCAGCGTGCCGCGCGTCGCCGGCTGCGCGAGTTGCCCGTCGCCCAGCAGCGGCGGGTGGATCGACTGTTGGCTCGTGGTCATTGCGACGCTCCGGTATCAGCCCAGCACATTGGCGTAGACATGCTGCGCCAGTCGCCGGGTGTCGGTGGATTTCTTGAGCACGCCGATGCGCTGGAAATCGCCGGCATAGAACGCGATTTCCTCCTGCAGGTCGACGCCGGTAGGGTGGTGCGTGTAGGTCAGCGACGCATACAGCTTGCGCAGATCGTCGACGCTGATCTTGGGCGAATACTTGGCGAACACCTTGGCCGCCTCGTTGGGGTTTTCGTTGACGTAGTCGGTGGCTTGCACGATCGAACGCGCCAGCGCCGCGGCAGCGGGGCGATCGTTGCGCACCAGTTCGCCGCGCGCACCAATCACGCAGCACACCTTGCGCGCGTATTCGCCGCTCAGGTTGGTGGCCAGCTCGACGTAAGCGCCGTTCGTGCGTTTTTCCAGCAGATAGAGATTGGGATCGCCGTCGGCAATCGCCTGGATCTCGCCCTTGTCGACCGCGATGCCGAGCAGGTCGGCCGGATACTGGCGCCACGTAATGTCACGATCGGGATCGATGCCGTTCTTGGCCAGCAGGATCGTGAAGAAATGCTTGCCGGGCGCCGCAAGGTCGCTGACGCCGACCGTCTTGCCCTTGAGCGCCTGCAGGTTCGTCACGCCGGCGGCCTTCGATCCCACCAGGCGCACGCAGCCGCCATGCGAGCTGCCGATGATCTTCACATCGAAGCCGGCTTCCAGCGGCTTGAGCCAGCGATGAATCATGCCGACCGCCGCATCTGCCTTGCCCGTGGCGATCGATTCGAGCAACTGATCGGTTGATCCGCTGTAGTTGATCAGGTCGACCTGCAGGCCGTTCTTTTCGAAGAAGCCTTTTTCCTGCGCCACCACAATCGGCGTGAGGCAGAACGAATTCTGGTTCCAGGCAAACGTCAGCTTGCGCGGCGCGGACCACGCCTGGCGGCCCAAAATCAGCGCCGGCGCGGCAATCGTCGCGGCGCCCGCCAGCCGCAGGACGTCGCGGCGGCGCGTGTTGGGTTTGAAGGTGTCTTGGCTCATGATTTCCCGTTTCCCGTTGTGTTTTTCGTATCGGGCGCCGGTGGATGGACGCTATGCCGGCGCGGTGGCGTCACGCGGCGCGGCGGTGTGTTTGCGCATCGCGCTGCGCGACCAGTTCCCGCACGCGCGGAATCAGCTCGCGACCATAGTCGATCGCGTCTTCGAGCGGATCGAAGCCACGGATCAGGAACGTGGTGACGCCCAGCTCGTAATAGGCCAGCAGCGCGTCGGCCACTTGCTCGGGCGTGCCCACCAGCCCGGTGGAATTGGAGCGTCCGCCGGTCTCGCGCGCGATGGCCGTCCACAGGCGCTGATCGACGCGATCGCCCTTGTCCGCCGCCGCCAGCAGGCGTCGGGCACCTTCGCTTTGCTGCGGTCCGCCGCGGCTATAACCGGCCTGCACGCGCAGTGCGCGCGTCCGTTCGAGGATCTCGTCGGCGCGCTGCCATGCCTTTTCCTCGGTATCGGCCAGCACCGGGCGGAACGACACCGAGAAGCGCACCTCGCGCCCGTGTCGCGCGGCCTCTGCGCGCACGCGCGTGGTCAGCTCGCGCACCTGATCGAGCGATTCGCCCCATAGCGCGTAGACATCGGCGTGCTTGCCGGCCACCGCGATGGCCGCGTCCGATGCGCCGCCGAAATAGATCGGCACGTGCGGCTGTTGCGCGGGTTTGACTTCGGAAAAGCCGCGCTGGAAGCGGTAGAACTGGCCTTCGTGATCGAAGGGCTCGGCTTCGGTCCAGATGCGCCGCAGGATGGCCAGGTACTCGTCGGTACGCGCGTAGCGCTGGTCGTGATCGAGATAATCGCCGTCGCGCCGTTGCTCGTCGTCCGATCCGCCCGAGATGAAATGCACGCCGAGCCTGCCGCCGCTGAACTGGTCAAGCGTGGCGATCTGCCGTGCGGCCAGCGTCGGCGCGGTAAAGCCGGGCCGATGGGCGAGCATGAAATGGATGCGCTCGGTCACGGCCGCCGCGTAGGAGATCGTCAGCGTGGCCGACGGGCCGGTGGAGTGATGCGGCACCAGAATGCGATCGAAGCCGGCCGCTTCGTGCGCCTGCGCAAAAGCGCGCACGTAGTCGCGATCGATCACCGGGCCGGACGGCGGATGGATTTCGGACTGTTTCTGGGACTGGATCATGCCGATGAAGTCGACGCTCATGCTCGGTTCTCCTGGTTCGTTCGCAATTCGTTCGCGGTGCGGTCGCGTTGGGTTCGCGATGGATGCTGGCGGCAGTGCGCCGGGCCGAAGCACGCAACGTACGCCGCGCGAGCGTGCGGCCAAACGAATAAAAACGCGGCACCTTATGCGCTAAAACCGTTGCTCGATATGCGATATGCGTCGTTCGGTGCAGCGGGGCGCGGCGGTACGCTATGCGGCGACTTATCCGCCTTTCGAAGGAATTCCATGTCTTCGTCATCCCTGCATCGCCTGCCGACGCCCGCGGCGCGCTTGTCCGAGGTGCTGGCCGACTTGGCAGCGCGTTTTGCCGCCACCGCGGCCGCGCATGACGCCAGCGGCAGCTTTGCGCACGAGAACTTCGCGCAGTTGCATGCCTACGGGCTGGTGGCGCAGGTGGTGCCGGCCGCGCATGGCGGCGGCGGTGCCGGGCTTGCGCAGGCGCGCCAGATCATTGGCGCGATTGCACGTGGCGATGCTGCTACCGCGCTGGTATTGACGATGACGTATCTGCAGCACCGCGCGATCGGGCGTGCCGATTCGCATTGGCCCGATACGCTGCAGCGGCTGGTGTTCCAGAGCGCGGTGGAGGACGGCGCGCTGATCAATTCGCTGCGCGTGGAGCCCGAACTCGGGTCGCCGGCGCGCGGCGGGCTGCCGGAGACGGTCGCCACGCGCGTGGGCGACCGCTGGCGGATTCGCGGGCACAAGCTCTACACCACCGGCATTCCGGCGCTGCGCTGGTTGGCCGTGTGGGCGCGCACGCACGAGCCGCAACCGCGTGTCGGCGTGTTCCTGGTGCCACGGGATGAAGTCGGGTCGGACGGCATCCGCGTGATCGAAAGCTGGAATCATCTTGGACTGCGCGCATCGGGCAGCCACGAGACCGTGTTCGAGGACGTCTGGATCCCGTTCGAAAACGCCGTCGATATCCGGCCGCCGTCGGCATGGGCACCGGCCGGCGCCAGCCAAGCCGACATCGACGCCAATGCCGACCAGCAGGCGTGGATGGTGACGTTGCTCGGCACGCTCTACGATGCGGTGGCGCGCGCGGGGTTCGATTGGATCGTGCAGTTCACGCGCGAGCGCGTGCCTGGCAGTCTCGGCAAGCCGCTGGCCACGCTGCCGCGCGTGCAGGAATCGATCGGCGAAATGACGGCGTTGCTGCGCACCAACCAGATCCTGCTGGACGATGCCGCCGCGCGCACCGACGCCGGCGCGCCGCCATCATCCACCGACAGCGGACTGGTGAAGTACACCGTGACGTCGAACGCGATCCGCACGCTCGAACTGGCGTTGCAGCTGTCGGGCAATCACGGCCTGAGCCGCAACAATCCGCTCGAACGCCACTATCGCGACGTGCTTTGCAGCCGCATCCATACGCCGCAGAACGATTCCATCCTGACCGCCGCGGGCCGCGCCGCATTGGGCATCTGAGCCGTCCACGGCGGCGCCGGCTTCGTGCTATGGTTATCGGCGATTCGCCGCGCGGACGGCGGCTGGCAAGTCGTCCGCAAGCCGCCCGGAAGTAGCCCACATAGACGGCCGAACATATCTGGAGACAACCATGGCTGATCAGCCTGAAGCTGCGCGCGCGCTGACGCCGCTGCGCGATTTCATCACGGCGTTTTCCGCGTTGCTGGACCAGCAGCCGGACGAAGCGCGCATTCTTGACCACGGCGGCAAGCTGCTGGCCAAGCTGGTATCGCGCGACGACTGGTTGCCCGACGCCTACGCGCAACCGCATCCCGAGTTCTACCAGCAGATGCTGTTGCATTGCGATTCCGCCGAGCGGTTTTCGATCGTCAGTTTTGTCTGGGGGCCGGGACAACGCACCCCGATTCATGACCATACGGTCTGGGGGCTGATCGGCATGTTGCGCGGGGCCGAATATTCGCAGCCCTATGCGATCGACGCCGAAGGCGTACCGCGTCCCGCGGGCGATGCGGTGCGGCTGGAGCCCGGGCATGTGGAAGCGGTGTCCCCGACGGTGGGCGATATCCACCGCGTGCACAACGCCTTCGACGATCGCGTATCGATCAGCATCCACGTGTACGGCGCAAATATTGGCGCCGTGCGTCGCCATGTCTATCCGGAAGTCGGCGGCAGCAAGTCGTTCATCTCCGGCTATTCCAATTCCACGTTGCCCAATCTCTGGGATCGCTCGAAAGATCCCGTCGCTGCGCCATGACTGAAGCCACTCACTCGTTCCCGAAGACGACCAGCCTGGCAGTGCGCCAGGCGCTGCTCGATCGCACCGAAATCGCGCTGATCGATGTGCGCGAGGAAGACCCGTTCGCACAGGCGCATCCGCTGTGGGCCGCAAACTTTCCGTTGTCCAAGCTCGAACTCGAAGCGTGGCGCCGCATCCCGCGCCGCGACACGCGCATCGTGGTGTACGGCGTGCACGACGGCGAGGACCTTGCGCCGCGCGCGGCAAACAAGCTGCGCGCGCTGGGCTATACCGACGTATCGCTGCTGGACGGCGGGCTCGATGCATGGATCGCCGCGGGCGGCGAAGTGTTCCGCGACGTCAATGTGCCAAGCAAATCGTTCGGCGAGCTGGTGGAAGCGCGGCGTCATACGCCGTCGCTCTCGGCGCCCGAAGTGCAGGCGCTGATCGACCGCAAGGCGGATGTGGTGATCGTGGACGCGCGTCGCTTCGATGAATATCAGACCATGAATATTCCGACGTCGACCAGCGTGCCCGGCGCCGAACTGGTGCTGCGCATCCGCGAACTGGCTCCCGACCCAAAGACGCAGGTGGTGGTCAATTGCGCGGGCCGCACGCGCAGCATTATCGGCACGCAGTCGCTGATCAACGCCGGGATCCCGAACCCAGTGGCCGCGCTGCGCAACGGCACGATCGGCTGGACGCTGGCCGGGCAGACGCTGTCGCACGGCGCCGACCGACGCGCCCCGGCCGAGGTGAGCGCGGCGCATCGCGCTGCGGCGCGCGAGGGCGCAAGGGCCATCGCCGAACGCGCGGGCGTGCGCCGTATCGCGCTGGACGCACTGGCATCGCTGGAGGCGCCCGGACGCACCGTATATCGCTTCGACGTGCGCACGCCAGAGGAGTACGCCGCAGGTCATCTGGCAGGATTCGCCAGCGCACCCGGCGGCCAGTTGGTGCAGGAAACCGACCATCAGGCGCCCGTGCGCGGCGCTCGCATCGTGCTGACCGATGACGACGACGTGCGCGCCAACATGAGCGCATCGTGGCTCGCGCAGATGGGCTGGGAAGTGTACGTGGTGGAACCGGTTGCCGACGCACTGCGTAGCGAGCGCGGAAATCCCGAGCCGGACAGACCGGCGACGCCCGCTGTCGACACCGTCGCGCCATCGACGCTTGCCGAATGGCTCAAGCAGGGCGACGTCGCCGTGATCGACGTGACCGCCAGCGCTAACTACGTCAAAGCCCATGTCCCCGGCGCATGGTTCGCGATTCGCGCCCAACTGCCGCAAGCGCTGCGCGCGATCCCTCCTGCCAGCCGCTATGTACTGACCTGCGGATCGAGCCTGCTGGCGCGCTTTGCGGCGGACGACCTGAAACGCCTGACGTCCGCCGAAGTCTTCGTACTCGAAGGCGGCACCACCGCCTGGATCGCCGCAGGCCTGCCCGTGGAGCAGGGCGAAACACGCCTGGCCGTCCCGCGCACCGACCGCTACCGCCGCCCCTATGAAGGCACCGACAACGCCGCCGCCGCCATGCAGGCCTACCTCGACTGGGAATTCGGCCTGATCGCCCAACTGGATCGCGACCGGACGCATTTCTTTGAGGTGGTGTGAGGGCTGTTGGCAAGGCCGCGTGAGCGGGCGGCCAGTGGTGCTCGGTAGGAGATGAACGACAAAAAACCCGGAGAGCGTTAGCTGTCCGGGTTTTTTGGCAATGTAGGGTGGTGGGGGCTATAAGCTGGTGGTGGTACAGCGTCCAAATCGATGCATGAAAAGCTAACTTTGAGAATCCAACGCACTAACTGTGAGACAGAACTCAACAACTGTGAGACGTGACAATCCGCCTTGAATGGCAGGCATTTGCGCTTTCACCCCCACAACCCTCCATCAGAGGGTGTATCACTTCCACACACCCCACTACGCCGACCATCCACGTTTCCGGCCGTCATGCTAGCGTGCTGCCTGCTTTTTTCCTGACGGGATTCCAACGATGGTCCTTCTTCTGCTGATTGCCGGATTTATCTTCCTCGCGATGCTGCTGCCGGCCAAGGTCACCATCGCCATGGTGGTTGCCAGTGTGGTGATCGGATTCGTGGTCAAGATCGTGGCGCGCATGGCCACGGGTAACGATCCCACCGTCATCGAATCGCTCAAGGCCGTGCTCGTGGCAATTCTCTTCAATGCGATTGCGGCAGCGATGTTTGCCAAGCTGACTGGCGGATCGATTTCCACGCTTTCCACGCTTGCCGGATCGGTCGTCACGTTCGTGGCGTTCTCTATGGGCTTTGTGGTCATGCTGAAGGCAACGCTTAAGCAAAGCGCGTTGATATCGCTGGTTTCCACACCGATTGCCGCTGTGGTGCTGTTTGCGATGGCGAAGCTGTAATGCATCGCCGGCACCTTCACCACTACCCAAGACCGATGCAACATTACTTGTTTCCCCTACTGGCCGCAGCGGCGCTTGCCGGCTGTGGCTCCCAGTTTCCATTGCGACCTGACAATGGCAAGACGACGACGGTCAGTCTCCACAACACCACGCCTCAGGCGCAGTACAGGAGCTTTGAGATTGGCTAGTCGCGAGCGATCTGCAGTCAGTCCGGTAGCGTGCCATACCCTGTACGGTTGCTGCATGTAGGCATGCAGATGTATCACAGATGGGTGACATCTTACGACGCCCACTAAGAGGAGGCGCTTACCACGGTCCCTGGCGTCTCCAGATTGGAGCGCCGGGCCCTGCAGTGGGGCGAGTCATCAGTACTCTGAATGTCCGCTTCCGGAACAGGTTCGCAAGTGTCCGCTCCTGGCCGGCAAGGGACATGCCTCTCACCCGATAGCTCCCATATCCCATGGCGCGAAGATGCGCGGCGTGCCCCGGTCCGGCACTCTGCTCAGGCCCCTTGCGGGGGAGGGTGCTTTTTGATGCTCTCGACAAGGCGTTCCGGGAGGGCACTAGCAAAAAAAGCCGTGGCACCGTGTCGCGGCCCGTCGCTCTCTCATCGGCTCCCACCAGTAGTGGGGTGTTGGGAGAGAGCAACGAGACCGGAAAGCGTTCTCGGTTAGATTCGTAGAGGGGGTGGAGCGGGCTTCGGCCCGAGTGCCGCCTCGCACGAACACAGAACGATAAATGAGGTCGGGTCGATGGGACGTAGGAGAAAGGAGCCGTCGCTGAGCGACGTATTGTTGGATTCGCCCTGGTGGGTGTCCGCAGCCCTGGCCGTGGGCGCGTACATTGTCTTTCGCTGGGCCTTGCCCGCTTCGTTCGCATCGAATCCCTTCCTCGCGGGCATCGTGATGATGAGCCAGTCGCTGGCTTGGGTTCCAGCAACGATGTTCGCATTCTTGGGGCTGTTGTCGTTCATCCGCGAGAGGCGGCAGAACAACAGTAACGCAGGGGAGGGGCCGCAGCTTAGAACGCAGCGCTCATCTGTAAGACAGCCGCGACAGGCCAGGCCAACGCCCTCGGAGCCAAGGCAGCGAGCCAGTGCGTCCGGTAAATCAACCGACTCCCGGCGATCAGTATCGCTAGCAGAGAAGCCCGAAATCAATGGCTGGACACTAGACGCGCTCAAGATTCTGGAGTGGAAGCGATTCGAGTTGCTCTGTGTCGGCTACTACGAGGCGATGGGGTTCACCGTCAAGACAGTGCCGCATGGCCCGGACGGTGGAATCGACGCCACGCTATACAAAGCAGGGCGGGACGCCCCGGTTGCCGTCGTGCAATGCAAGGCTTGGAGCAAACCAGTTAAGGTGGTTGAGGTTCGCGCATTGGCTGGCGTAATGCATGAGCACAAGGTGCGCAGGGGCGTGTTCTGGTCCCTGTCTGGCTATGTGGGGCGACCGGTGCAAGAGTCGGCGGAGCGGGCCGGTATCCAGTTGCTTGACGGCCCGGCGATCATCGAGCGGATTCGCGCGTTGGACCAGCACAAACAGACAATGCTGTTGGTGCAGGCATTTAAGGGGGACTACCGAACGCCGACGTGTGCCGCCTGTGGCGTGAAGATGGTGAAGCGCGAAGGCAGGGCCGTGCCGTTTTGGGGGTGCATAAACTATCCCGCTTGCCGCGTCAGGCTGCCCCGCGCTGTATAACCCCGAACTAAACCGCAGGTCGTCGCGGAACCCTGGCACGGCGCCGCTCGTGAGTGTACCCACGGTGTACCTCGATATTTGACTCCGCTGGATGGCCCAGATGCGGTGCTTCTCGGTTTCGGCGCTTTTCTTGCGGGGAGTGACTTCGGTGAGATAGCGGTCGATTAGGTCCGCCATTGAAGTCTTAGAACTCAACAGTGTTCGCTCGGTTGCGCCATTGCCAAGACTCGATTCGGTCTCGGCGGCCCAAGCCGCTGCTTCGTCTTTAAAGGGGAATGTCTTCGAGATGATGGGGAATCCGACCTTGCGCACTTTGGCTTGGTAGGAAATGTTCCCCTTGTTGTCTTCCCGGCGAAGGGTTGTACCCATGAGCAAAACCTCCAGAAACTTCGTTGGAGGCCGCTGTACCCATCGTTGTACCCAGCCCAGCAGTGTCAACTGCCGGCACCCGGAAAGGAAAAAGGGCCTCGGCTTTTGCCTGAGGCCCTTCTTAACCACCAAATTCTGGTGGGTGGTACAGGGATTGAACCTGTGACCCCTGCCGTGTGAAGGCAGTGCTCTACCGCTGAGCTAACCACCCCTTACTGCTCCGTCACCGTTGTTGCTGATGTCGTGCAGCGGAGAAGCGAGATTATGCCGAGGTCGCAGTATCTTGTAAAGCCCTTTTTCGGGGATTCGTCGAAAAAGTTCTATGTCGCGCTAGGGCAGTTACTGGATCGTGGCGTCGGCGGGGATTTCGGGTTTCCAGATTGTCTTGCCGCCGCTGGCCTTGTCCAGGTCCTTGAGGACGCCCATGTGCGCGGTGATTTCCGTGTCGGTAGCCAGCAGCACGGGCAGGGTGAGGGCGGACAGGTCGGCCATGGCGCGGGATTCGCCCTGGGCGGTGCCGCCGTCGAGCATGTCGATCACCAGCGAGTTCTGGCCGCGCGTCATGGCGAGGTAGACCTCGGCCAGCAGTTCGGCGTCGAGCAGTGCGCCGTGCAGCGTGCGGTGCGCGTTGCTCACGCCCAGGCGGTCGCACAGGGCATCGAGCGAGTTGCGCTTGCCGGGGAACATCTGGCGCGCCTCGCGCAGCGTGTCGATCACGTTGGCCACGTGTTCGCGGAACGGCGGCAGGCCGTGGAGCGTGAACTCCATGTCCAGAAAGCCGATGTCGAACGCGGCGTTGTGGATGATCAGTTCGGCGTCCTGCACGAACGCGCGGATGTCATGGACGACCTCGGCGAACTTCGGCTTGTCGGCCAGGAAGTCCGCGGTCAGGCCGTGAATCGCCACGGCGTCTTCGGGGACGTCGCGTTCCGGGTTGATGTAGAAGTGCAGGTTCCGGCCGGTCAGGCGGCGGTTCAGCAGTTCCACGCAGCCGATTTCGATCAGGCGATCGCCGGTGGCGTGGTTCAGGCCGGTGGTTTCGGTATCGAGGACGATCTGTCGCATGGGGCGGGATTGTAAACGGTCTTTGACGGCCCATCGGGCCGCATGCGGTCGCGCCGCTTCAGATTCAGGTATTGAGCGATTCCACGCCGCGGTTGGCAAGCCGATCCGCGCGTTCGTTGCCGGGATGGCCCGCATGGCCGCGCACCCAGTGCCATTCGATCAGGTGCGGCTGGCGCGCTTCATCGAGCATCTGCCACAGGTCAGCGTTCTTGACCGGCTTCTTGTCGGCGGTTTTCCAGCCGCGCGCCTTCCATCCCACGATCCATTCGCTGATGCCTTTCTGCACGTACTGCGAATCGGTATAGATATTGACGACGCACGGCCGCTTGAGCGCGCGCAGCGCCTCGATCACGGCCATCAGTTCCATGCGGTTGTTGGTGGTGGGATTTTCCCCGCCAAAAAGTTCTTTTTCGTGATCGCCGGCGACGAGCACGGCGCCCCAGCCGCCTGGGCCGGGGTTGCCCTTGCAGGCGCCGTCGGAATAAATCGTGACTTCTTGCATGTGATGGAGGTTGTGCGTCCGGCGTTAATCGTCGGACGCTGTCTGGTGTGTCTTGCCGTGCGTGCCGGTGGGCGTTGCAACGGGTGCGGATACCGGGGCCAGGGCCGGCTTGGAAGTCTTCCAGCTTGGGCCAACCAGGCGGATGTTCTTCACGCGCTTGACCGCCGAGATCATGTAGACCGAGCCGAAAATCGGCCACCAGCGGTCACCGGCCTTTTCCATGAACGCGGCGCGCTGCAGCCAGCGCTCGGTGCGGTAGGGCGGGCAATAGCAGCCAAAGCGGCCGCGGATGATTTCGAATCCCAGCAGCTTGAGCCAGTCCTTGATCCGCACGAAGCCGACGGTCTGGGCGTCGCTGGGCAGAAACGGCGTGGCGCCCAGCCGGTTCAGGCCCTGGCGCGCGCCCCACAGGCTCATCGGATTCAGGCAGGTCACCACCACGCGGCCCTCGGGCATCAGCACGCGCGAGACCTCGCGCAGCACCTCGTGGGGATCTTCCGAGAACTCCAGCACGTGCGGCAGGGTGAGCAGGTCGATGCTTTGGGTGTCGAACGGCAATTCGTCGAACCGGCACAGCAGCTGGCGTGCATCGGGATGCGTGGCCCGCGGGCCGTGGGGGCCGGCGCGGCCATCGAGCGCCAGTGCCGAGAACGGCATGCGGTTCTCGCGCAGCGTGTCGATGTGCGGCAGGCCCAACTGCACCGCGTGATAGCCGAAGATGTCCGCCACCGTCCGGTCATACTGCTGCGCCTCCCACTGGAGCATGTACTGCCCGGGTGGCGAGGCCAGCCATTCTTCCCAATCTATAATCGGTCGGTTGGACATAAGGAGCACACATGTTGAAAGTGGAGCCGATCCCCGCCTTTCAGGACAACTATATCTGGGCCGTCCACGACGGGCATAGCGCCGCGGTGGTGGACCCCGGCGAGGCCGAGCCGGTCGAGCGCTTTCTGGCGCAACGCGGACTGGTACTGGGCGCTATTGTAATCACCCATCACCATGGCGATCACCAGGGCGGCGTCGCGGACCTGCTCGATCGTCATCCGAAAGCGCCCGATGGAGCGCCGCTGCCCGTCATCGGCCCGGCCGGCGAGCGCATCGGGCACCGCACCGAGGCGGTGCGCGAGGGCGATACGGTGACCATCGCGCATCCCGCCGTCTCGTTGCGCGTGCTCGATGTACCGGGACATACCGCCGGACACGTCGCCTACGTGGGCGATCTGCCGGGTGTGGGCGACGTGGTGTTCTGCGGCGATACGCTATTCGCCAGCGGCTGCGGCCGGCTGTTCGAAGGATCGCCCGCACAGATGCTGTCGTCGCTGGACAAGCTCGCGGCCTTGCCGGGCGATACGCGCGTGTACTGCGCGCACGAATATACGCGCAGCAATGTCCGCTTTGCGCAGGCAGTGGAGCCAGCCAATGCCGACCTGGCCGCGTGGTCGGCGCGCGTGGATGCGTTGCGGCAGGCCGATACGCCGACCGTGCCGACCACCGTGGCGCACGAGCGCGCGGTCAATCCGTTCCTGCGCTCGCGCGAAGCGTCGGTGCGCAAGGCGCTTGCGGCACAGGGCGGCGATCTTGGCAGTGATGCGGCGGCATTCGGCGCGCTGCGCGGCTGGAAAGACAACTTCCGGTAAGACGTTACGGGCGCATCGGCATTGCGGGCGTTTCGCCGCGCCCGCCGTTTCCGCCGCGCGTCAGCGCACTGACTGGGCAGAAGCGGCAGCATCAAATTGCATCATGGGGAAAATCTCATTGACGCGAAGTCACCTTTTCCCTAGCATCAGCCCAAATTTTTTTGGCGTCACTTTCAGAGAACTTAATGCGATTTGGTCGATTTCTGGCGGTAATTGCGTGTGCCACGCTGCTTGCAGCCTGTGCCGGCACACCCACGCCGCCCGCCGGTGAAATGGCCGGCACACCGACCGCCCTGGAAACCGGTCCGAAGAAGGACCCGCTGAACACGCTCAACAGCACCGGCAAGGCCGGCACGCTCTCCAGCACCACCGTCGTCAATGTCGACCAGACCAGCGTCGACTGGCTACGCGGCCCGTCGTCCGATATCTGGGACCGCATCCGCAAGGGCTTCGCGATGCCGGACCTCGAAGGCACGCTGGTCGACGACCGCACGCAATGGTATGCCGCGCGGCCGGACTATATGGAACGGATGGTGGGCCGGTCGAGCCGCTATCTCTATCACATCGTCGAAGAGCTCGAGCGTCGCAAGATGCCCACCGAGCTGGCGCTGCTGCCGTTCGTCGAGAGCGCGTTCAACCCCCAGGCGGAATCCACGGCCAAGGCGGCCGGCATGTGGCAGTTCATCCCGAGCACCGGCAAGTCGTACAACCTCAAGCAGAACATGTTCCGCGACGAGCGGCGCGACGTGCTGGCGTCGACCGATGCCGCGCTGGACTACCTGTCGCGGCTCTATGACATGTTTGGCGACTGGCAACTGGCGCTGGCGGCCTACAACTGGGGCGAGGGCGCCGTGTCGCGGGCCATCGCACGCAACCAGGCGCGCGGGCTGCCCACCGACTACGCCAGCCTGACGATGCCCAACGAGACGCGCTACTACGTGCCCAAGCTGCAGGCGGTCAAGAACATCATCGCCAATCCGGCCGCCTACGGCGTGAAGCTGCCGGAGATCCCCGATCACCCGTACTTCGTCACGGTGACCACGTCGCGCGACATCGACGTGGCGCTGGCAGCCAAGCTGGCCAACATGCCGCTCGACGAATTCAAGGCGCTGAATCCGTCGTTCAACCGGCCGGTGATCCTGGGCGCGGCCAATCCGCAGATTCTGCTGCCGTTCGATAACGCCGAACGGTTCCAGTACAACCTCAATACCTACCGTGGCGGTCTGTCCAGTTGGACGGCAGTGACCGTCGACAGCCGCGAGCGCGTCGAGGCCCTGGCGGCACGGCTCAATGTCGATGTCGATACGCTGCGCGAGATTAACCGCATCCCGAAGGGCATGCGCCTGAAGGCCGGCTCGACCGTGATGATTCCGCGTACCGAGCGGCACGATCAGGACATCAGCGCATCGCTGGTGGACACCGCGATGCTGGTCGTCGAGCCCGATGTGCCGGATGCCAAGCGCGTGGTGGTCAAGGCCGGGCGCAAGGACACGGTGGCGACAGTGGCGCGCCGCTACGGTGTCTCGACGCGGCAGGTGCAGTCGTGGAACAAGCTCTCGGGCAGCAAACTGGTTGCTGGGCAAAGCCTGGTGCTGATGCTGCGGCCCAATTCCGCCGCGGCTGCGCGCGCCGAGCGCGGCGACGACGGCGATGACGCACCGGCGCACAGTGCCAAGGGGCGTGGCAAGGCGCAGGCGTCGACCAAAGCGACGAAGTCCGAGGCGGCCGACAAATCCGCCAAGGTCGAAAAATCGGGCAAGGCCGGCAAGGCCGAGCCGCGCAAGCGCGTAGTAGTCGAGGCGACGCCGCACAAGGCGGCGGCCAAAGCGGCGCCGGTCAAGGCGGCCTCGACGGCTAAGACCAAGACCACGCATGCGCGCTGAAACGCCGCGCTGAACCTGCACTGATCCGTCCGTATGTCGCCCCGGCTTGCCAGCCGGGGCCGAATTTCCCCGCAATTGCACCTGATCAACCCTTGACCTTAACGTTGGGCGAAGACGCTCGCCCGTCATCGCACGCATCGGTCCGTCAAGCTGGTCGCTTTCGGCGTCGATGACCCGCAGGCCGTTTGCGATGCCGAACGCTTGGGACGCGATGCGGTCATGGTAGATTCTCCAAAAAAGATGGCCGGCATTCGCGCCCTGATGATCAAGGACCCGGCGCGCTGCAATCGGTAGCCGAACGAGACGACTCCGGGTTTGCCGACGCCATCCGCACCGCATTCATCACATACGACAAGCGGAGGAGACACCATGACGGCAAGCCGCGCGCTGCACGCGCGATCCCTGTCCGACAAGACCGGGTTCTGGACGGAACAGGCCGCGCGCATCGAATGGGAGACGCCATTCGAGCGCGTGCTGGACGATAGCCGGCCGCCGTTCGCGCGATGGTTCGTCGGCGGGCGCACCAATATCTGCCATAACGCGATCGATCGGCATCTGGCGACGCGCGGCGACCAGCGCGCGCTGGTCTACGTGTCCACCGAGACCGGCACCGAGCGCATCTATACGTACCGGCAACTGCACGACGAAGTGAATCGCATGGCCGCCACGCTGCAGGCATTGGGCGTGGCGCGCGGCGACCGTGTGCTGATCTATATGCCGATGATTCCGGAAGCGATGTTCGCCATGCTGGCGTGCACGCGGATCGGGGCGGTGCATTCGGTGGTGTTTGGCGGCTTTGCGTCGGTCAGCCTCGCCGCCCGTATCGACGATGCCAGGCCCAAGGTGATCGTCAGCGCGGACGCCGGGTCGCGCGCGGGCAAGGTCGTGCCATACAAGCCGCTGCTCGATGAGGCGATCCGGCTGGCAGGCCATCATCCGGACAAGGTGCTGCTGGTGAACCGCCAACTGGCCGACATGCCGCGCACCGAAGGCCGGGACGAAGACTACGCGGCGTGGCGCGACAGGATGGTCGGCCAGACCGTGCCGTGCGTCTGGCTGGAATCGAGTGAGCCGTCGTACGTGCTCTACACCTCCGGCACGACTGGCAAGCCCAAGGGCGTGCAACGCGATACCGGCGGCTATGCTGTCGCGCTCGCCACGTCGATGGAATACATCTTCTGCGGCAAGCCCGGCGACACAATGTTCACGGCCTCGGACATCGGCTGGGTGGTCGGTCACAGCTATATCGTCTACGCGCCGTTGCTGGCCGGCATGACCACCGTGATGTACGAGGGCACGCCGATCCGCCCCGACGGCGGCATCCTGTGGGAAATCGTCGCGCGGCACGGCGTGAACATCATGTTCAGCGCCCCCACCGCCATCCGCGTGCTCAAGAAGCAAGATCCGGCGCTGCTGACGCGGCACGACCTGTCCAGCCTGCGCCTGCTGTTCCTGGCCGGAGAGCCGCTCGACGAGCCGACTGCACGCTGGATTCAAGACGGCATCGGCAAGCCGGTGGTCGACAACTACTGGCAGACTGAATCGGGCTGGCCGATCATCGCGATCCAGCGTGGCGTGGAGGCGTTGCCGGCCAAGCTGGGCTCGCCGGGCGTGCCCGCCTACGGCTACGACCTGCGCATCGTCGACGAGACCACCGGCGAGGAATGCCAGCCCAATCAAAAGGGCGTGGTGGCGATCGACTATCCGCTGCCGCCCGGCTGCATGACCACGGTGTGGGGCGACGACGAGCGCTTCGTGCGCACCTATTGGTCGGCGGTGCCGAACCGCCAGTGCTATTCGACGTTCGACTGGGGCGTGCGCGACGCCGACGGCTATATCTTTATCCTCGGCCGCACCGACGACGTGATCAACGTGGCGGGGCACCGGCTGGGCACGCGCGAGATCGAAGAGAGCCTGTCGTCGCATCCCGGTGTTGCCGAAGTGGCCGTGGTGGGCGTCGCCGATGCGCTCAAAGGGCAGGTGGCGCTGGGCTTCTGTATTGCCCGCGACGCCAGCCGCACCGGCAGCGCGGCCGACCGGCTGGCATTCGAGGGCGAGCTGATGAAAACCGTCGAGCAGCAGTTGGGCGCCGTGGCGCGACCGGCACGCGTGGTATTCGTCAATGCGTTGCCCAAGACACGTTCGGGCAAGCTGCTGCGCCGTGCAATCCAGGCGGTGGCGGAAGGGCGGGATCCGGGCGATCTGACGACGATCGAGGACCCGACCGCGCTGGAGCAGGTAAAGGCGGCGATGGCGGAGCGCCAGGGCTAGCCATTGCCGGAGGGCGCCGACGCCGCGCGCGGTGTCGGCGCAAATTTCCGCTTGCCAGACGCCGTCATGCGGCCTAATATTTTAAGCATAAAATATTTAACCATGATCTAGATGCCGGTCAGGCATCGCCCGGATGACCCGCCGGATCGGGTGCAGGAGACTGACAATGCGCGTGCTTTGTATTGGTGGCGGCCCATCGGGTCTGTATTTCGGCCTGTTGATGAAGCTGCGGAATCCGTCGCACGACGTAGTGGTGGTCGAGCGCAACCGCGCCTACGACACGTTTGGCTGGGGCGTGGTGTTTTCCGATGCCACGCTGGAAAACCTCAAGCAGGCGGACCCGGTCAGCGCGGCCGAGATCAACGCCGCGTTCAACCACTGGGACGACATCGACATCCATATCGGTGGCCGCACCATCCGCTCGGGCGGACACGGCTTCATCGGCATCGGCCGCAAGCGGCTGCTCAATATCCTGCAGGCGCGCTGCGAGGCGCTTGGCGTCAAGCTGCTTTTCGAGACCGATGTCAGCGACGACCAGGCGCTGGCGCAGCAGTACAACGCCGATCTCGTGATCGCCTCCGACGGCATCAACAGCCGCATCCGCTCGCGCTACGCAACGACGTTCGAGCCCGATATCGACACGCGCCAGTGCCGCTTTGTCTGGCTCGGCACGCACAAATTGTTCGACGCGTTCACGTTCGCGTTCGAAAAAACCGAGCATGGCTGGTTCCAGGCGCATGCCTACCGTTTTGACGACAGCACGTCGACGTTTATCGTCGAGGCGCCCGAGGCGGTCTGGCGTGCGGCCGGCATCGAACAGATGAGCCAGGAAGAGGGCGTGGCGTACTGCGAGAAGCTGTTCGCGCGCTATCTCGATGGCCACAAGCTGATCAGCAACGCCACGCACCTGCGCGGCTCGGCAATCTGGATCCGCTTTCCCCGTGTGATATGCCGCCGCTGGGTGCACTGGAATACGCTGGCCGACGGCCGCCGCGTGCCCGTGGTGCTGATGGGCGACGCCGCGCACACCGCGCATTTCTCGATCGGATCGGGCACCAAATTGGCGCTCGAAGATGCGATCGACCTCGCCGATGCGATCGGCCAGCAGGGCGCGGTCGGCGTCGATGGACTACCGGAAGCGCTGACGCGTTACGAAGCGACGCGCAGTGTGGAAGTGCTGAAAATCCAGAATGCCGCGCGCAATTCGACCGAATGGTTCGAGAACGTGGAGCGCTACGCGGGCATGGCGCCGGAGCAGTTCGCCTATTCGCTGCTGACGCGCTCGCAGCGGATCTCGCACGAGAACCTGCGGGTGCGCGATGCGCGCTATGTGCAGGGGTTCGAGCAGTGGCTGGCGGCGCAGGCCGGCGTGCCGCCAGACGCGCTGGCGTCGCGTACCGCGGATGCGCAGGCCGTGCTGCCGCCGATGTTCACGCCGTTCACGGTGCGCGGCGTGACGCTCAAGAACCGCGTGGTTGTCAGTCCGATGGCGATGTATTCGTCGATCGACGGCGTGCCCGGCGACTTTCACCTCGTGCATCTGGGCGCGCGTGCGATGGGCGGCGCGGGAATGGTCGTCGCGGAAATGACATGCGTCTCGCCCGACGCGCGCATCACGCCGGGGTGCCCGGGCCTGTGGAACGACGTCCAGCGCGACGCCTGGAAGCGCATCGTCGATTTCGTGCACGCCAACAGCGACGCGAAGATCGCCATCCAGCTCGGTCATGCGGGCCGCAAGGGCTCCACGCAACTGGGCTGGGAAAAGATGGACCATCCGCTGCCCGACGGCAACTGGCCGCTCCAGTCCGCTTCGCCGCTGCCATACCTGCCCGGGATTTCGCAATTGCCGCGCGAGATGACGCGCGCCGACATGGATCGCGTTCGCGATGACTTTGTCGCCAATGCGCGGCGCGCGGCGCAGGCCGGTTTCGACTGGTTGGAACTGCACTGCGCGCACGGCTACCTGCTATCGAGCTTCATTTCGCCGCTGACCAATGTGCGTGGCGACGAATATGGCGGATCGCTGGCCAACCGGCTGCGCTTTCCGCTCGAAGTATTTGCCGCGGTGCGCGCCGTATGGCCTGAAGACAAGCCGATGTCGGTGCGAATTTCTGCGCATGACTGGGTGGAAGGCGGCATCGACGCCGACGACGCCGTCGCCATCGCGCGCGCCTTCAAAGCGGCGGGCGCGGACATGATCGACTGCTCGTCCGGCCAGGTCAGCCCCGACCAGGCGCCGGTCTATGGCCGCATGTACCAGACGCCGTTTGCCGATCGCATCCGCAACGAGGCTGGCATTCCTACCATCGCCGTCGGCGCGATCTTCGAGGCCGATCATGTCGACAGCATCGTCGCCGCCGGCCGCGCCGATCTGTGTGCGATTGCGCGCCCGCATCTGGCCGATCCGGCGTGGACGCTGCACGAAGCGGCCAAGCTCGGCTATCGCGACGTGACATGGCCAAAGCAGTACGTCGCCGGCAAGCGGCAGCTCGAAACCAATCTTGCGCGCGCCGCATCGTACGCGCAGTCGGCGGGAAAGTGACCATGACATACGATCTGCAGGGCCGTCATGCATTGGTGACCGGTGGCGCGCGCGGCATTGGCGCGGCGATCGCGCGCCGCCTGCTCGATGCGGGCGCCAGCGTCACGCTGGTCGGTCGCGATTGCACCGTGCTGGATGCCGCGATGCAGGCGCTCGAGCCGTTCGCGGTGGACGGCGCGGCGTTGGGCACGGCCACTGCCGATATCACCGACGCCGATGCGGTCGATGCCGCGTTCGCGCTGGCCACCGAAGCGCGCGGGCCGGTCACGCTGCTGGTCAACAACGCCGGCCAGGCGTACAGCGCGCCCTTCGGCAAGACCGATCTGGCGCACTGGCAACGCATGCTCGATGTCAATCTCACCGGCACATTCCTGTGCACGCAGGCGGCGTTGCCGGCGATGGTCGCGCAGGGCTGGGGTCGCATCGTCAACGTGGCCAGCACGGCCGGACTGATCGGCTATGGCTATGTCACGGCATATTGCGCGGCCAAGCACGGCGTGATCGGGCTGACGCGCGCGCTGGCGCTGGAGCTGGCCACCAAGGGCATCACCGTCAATGCAGTGTGCCCGGGCTATACCGAAACCGACATCGTGCGCGACGCCGTGGCCAATATCGTCGAAAAGACCGGCCGCACCGAAGCGCAGGCGCGCGCCGAACTGGCCGCGCGCAATCCGCAAAAGCGCCTGGTGCAGCCCGATGAGGTGGCCGATGCGGTGGCGTGGCTGTGCCGCCCGCAGGCGTCGGCCATCACCGGGCAGGCCATCCCGGTGGCGGGCGGCGAAGTGATGGCCGGCTGAACGGCGCCACGCCACGCATCGACACGCATCAACCATCGAACGAGATCATGGAGCGAGACCCACAATGAGCGATGTTGCACTGGACATGCGCCACCACAAGCGCGCTTTCGCCAACTACCAGCCGAAGCATTTCCTGTGGTCCGTGTCGGCCGATGGCAAGGTGGCCACGATCACGCTGAACCGGCCCGAGCGCAAGAATCCGCTGACGTTCGATTCGTATGCCGAACTGCGCGATCTGTTTCGCGGCCTCTGCTACGCCACCGACATCAAGGCCGTGGTGGTGACTGGCGCGGGCGGCAACTACTGCTCCGGCGGCGACGTGCACGAGATCATCGGCCCGCTGACGCGCATGACGATGCCCGAACTGCTCGACTTCACGCGCATGACCGGCGATCTGGTCAAGGCCATGCGCGCGTGCCCGCAACCGATTGTCAGCGCGGTCGACGGCATCTGCGCCGGCGCGGGGGCGATGATGGCGCTGGCCTCGGACCTGCGGCTCGGCACGCCCGAGGCGAAGACGGCGTTCCTGTTCGTGCGCGTGGGGCTGGCCGGCGCGGACATGGGCGCCTGCACGCTGCTGCCGCGCATGATCGGCCAGGGCCGCGCCAGCGAGCTGCTGTACACCGGGCGGGCGATGACCGCGCAGGAAGGCGTGGATTGGGGCTTCTTCAATGCGCTGCATGCGTCGGACGGCGTGCTCGGCGCGGCGCAGGCGCTGGCCGCGCAGATCGCCGCGGGCCCGACCTTCGCGCACGGCGTGACCAAGAAGCTGCTGCATCAGGAATGGAACATGGGCGTCGACGAGGCCATCGAGGCAGAGGCCGAAGCGCAGGCCATCTGCATGCAGACGCGCGATTTCCGGCGCGCCTATGACGCGTTTGTCGCCAAACAAAAGCCGGTTTTCGAAGGCGATTGAGGAGCGCGCATGAGTGACAAGACCTATCTCGATCTGCCGTTTTTCGACGACGCTCACCGTCGTCTCGAAAGCGAGCTCGACGCCTGGTGCGCCGGACATGTGCGCGACATCGATCATCACGACGCCGATGCGGCGTGCCGCACGCTGGTGCGCAAGCTCGGTCAGGCCGGCTGGTTGCGCTACTGCGTGCCGCAGGCTTTCGGCGGCGCGTTGCCGGCGCTCGATTCCCGCGCGCTGTGCGTGTTGCGCGAAACGCTGGCGCGTCACGACGGACTGGCCGATTTCGCCTTTGCGATGCAGGGGCTCGGCTCCGGCGCCATCACGCTGGCCGGCAGCGACGCAGTGCGCGAACGCTATCTGCCGCGCGTAGCCAAAGGGGAGGCGATCGCGGCGTTTGCGCTATCGGAGCCGGAGGCAGGCAGCGACGTGGCGGCGATGCAATGCAGCGCGCGGCTTTCCGAAGACGGCACGCATTATGTGCTGGACGGCGCCAAGACGTGGATATCGAACGGCGGCATCGCCGACTTCTACTGCGTGTTCGCGCGCACCGGCGAAGCGCCCGGCGCGCGCGGCATCTCGGCGTTCGTGGTCGATGCCGATGCGCCGGGCTTGACGATTGCCGAGCGCATCGACGTGATCGCGCCGCATCCGCTGGCAACGCTGCGCTTTGACAACTGCAGCGTGCCGGTGGGCCACCGCCTGGGCGAAGCGGGGCAGGGCTTCAAGGTGGCGATGATGACGCTGGACATCTTTCGCGCGTCGGTGGCGGCGGCGGCGCTGGGATTCGGCCGCGCAGCGCTTGACGATGCGCTGGCACGTGCCACTTCGCGCCCGATGTTCGGCGGGGTTCTGTCCGACCTGCAACTGACCCAGGCGGCGATCGGCGATATGGCGACGGCAATCGACGCCGCGGCGCTGCTGACCTATCGCGCCGCGTGGCTGCGCGATGTCCGCCAGCAACGCACCACGCGCGAAGCGGCAATGGCCAAAATGGTCGCCACCGAGAACGCGCAGCAGGTGATCGACCGCGCGGTGCAGATGTTCGGCGGGCTTGGCGTGAAGGTGGGGACGCGCGTGGAAAGCCTGTATCGCGAGATCCGCTCGCTGCGCATTTACGAAGGCGCCACCGAAGTGCAGAAGCTGATCATCGCGCGCGAAACGCTCGCCGCGCGCCAGCACGCCTGACCATCCCACACGAACCGGAGACAAGCATGGTCGCCCCCAATGTTGCCTCGGCCCATATCGATACATTCGCGCAGGATCGCCTGCCGCCGCGGAATGCCTGGCCCGTGTTCCAGTTCAATGACGACACGCGTTATCCCGCGCGCATCAACGCCGCGGTGGAACTGGTCGACAGGCATGTAGCACAGGGGAACGGCGCGCGCGTGGCGGTGCGTCACGAGCGCGACGACCGGATCGAGACGGTGAGCTACGCGCAACTGGCGGCGCTGGTCAATCGCATCGCCCATGTGCTCGTGGAGGACATGGGGCTGGTGCCCGGCAATCGCGTGTTGCTGCGCGGGCCGAACAACCTGATGATGGCGGCAAGCTGGCTGGCAACGCTCAAGGCGGGGCTGATCGCCGTGCCGACCATGCCGCTGCTGCGTGCGAAGGAACTGCGCCAGATCATCGACAAGGCGCAGGTCAGTGCGGCGCTGTGCGACGACCGGCTGCGCGAGGAACTGGAAACCAATCGGCGTGCGGACAGCGAGCATTTCTGT
The DNA here is from genome assembly GCF_058799075.1 of Cupriavidus sp. GW822-FHT06G04. Lineage (NCBI taxonomy): Bacteria > Pseudomonadati > Pseudomonadota > Betaproteobacteria > Burkholderiales > Burkholderiaceae > Cupriavidus > Cupriavidus sp. GW822-FHT06G04. The sequence goes on from NZ_JBXALD010000007.1 coordinate 198,302, forward strand.
CCGACGATTGTGTCGGTGCGCTACTTTAACGGCACCGGCGAAGACGCGCTGGAAACGGCGATGGACAGCAAGCCGGAAACGTTCGATGCGTGCGACACCGCAGCCGACGACATCTGCCTGATCGCCTTCACGAGCGGCACCACGGGCCAGCCCAAGGGCACGGTGCATTTTCATCGCGATGTGCTGGCGATGTGCGACCTGTTCCCGCGGCACGTACTGAAGCCGACGCCGGACGACATCTTCTGCGGCACGCCGCCGCTGGCGTTTACGTTCGGGCTCGGCGGCATGCTGTGCTTTCCGTTGCGGATCGGCGCGTCCACCGCGCTGGCCGAAAAGCTGACGCCGGAAACCTTGCTCAAGCTGATCCAGACGCATCGCGCCACGATTGTGTTTACCGCGCCAACGTTCTATCGACAGATGGCGACGCTCGCCGGCCAGTTCGACCTGTCGAGCCTGAAGAAAAGCGTGTCGGCCGGCGAGGCGCTGCCCGACGCCACGCGACAGGCATGGAAGGCGGCCACCGGCATCGAGATGACGGACGGGCTGGGCGGCACCGAGATGATGCATATCTTCGTGTCCAGCGCCGGCGACGACGTGCGCGCTGGTGCGGTGGGCCGCGTGGTGCCGGGCTACGAGGCGCGCATCGTCGACGACGACATGAAGCCTGTGCCGCCGGGCACGGTCGGCAAGCTTGCCGTGCGCGGACCAACCGGGTGCCGCTATCTCGACGACGACCGCCAGTCCGTGTACGTGCGCGACGGCTGGAATCTGCCGGGCGATACCTTCGTGTGCGACGCCGACGGCTACTACTTCTATCAGGCGCGCTCGGACGACATGATCATCTCGGCCGGCTACAACATCGCCGGGCCCGAGGTGGAGGGCACGCTGCTGCGCCACGAACACGTGGCCGAATGCGGCGTGGTGGGCGCCCCGGACGCCGAGCGCGGGCAGGTGGTGACGGCCTACGTGGTGCTGCGCCCCGGCGTGGACGCGAGCGATGCGACGCGCAGCGCGTTGCAGGACTACTGCAAGCGCGAGATCGCGCCGTACAAGTACCCGCGCCGCATTGAATTCGTGACCGCGCTGCCGCGCACGGAGACAGGCAAGCTGCAACGCTTCCGCCTGCGGCAAATGGCGTCCGAGGATGCGCGATCATGAGCGTGGCGTTCAGCAAGCCGGTGCGCGTGCGCTTCAAGCATTGCGACGCGGCGGGCATCGTGTTCTATCCGCGCTATTTCGAGATGCTCAACGACCTTATCGAGGACTGGTTCGACGAGGCGCTCGACTGGCCGTTCGATGCGATGCACCTGTCGGCGCATGCCGGCGTTCCCACGGCCGAACTGCAATGCCGGTTCGTCGCGCCAAGCCGGCTGGGCGAGCGCCTGACCCGGCAACTGCGCGTGACGCACATCGGCCGCAGCAGTGTCGTGGTGGCGATCCGCTTTGCCGGCGGCGACGACGACACGCGCCTGGAAATCACCCAGCGGCTGGTCTGCGTCGATACCCGCACGATGCATCCACAAGCGCTGCCTGACGCGGTGTGCACCGCAATGGGGCGCTATCTGGCGGCAGCCTGACACGACAACCTTTCAGGAAATCACATCATGTTGAAGACATTGCAACCGCCCGACTGGGCGCCGCCCAAGGGATACGCCAACGGCATCATGGCCGAGATGCAGGTGGGCAGCCGCCTGATCTTTTTGGGCGGGCAGATCGGCTGGAACGGGCAGTGCGAATTCGAGACCGATGATTTCGCGCTGCAGGTGGCACAGGCGCTGCGCAATATCGTGGCGGTGCTCGAGCAGGGCGGCGCGCGTGCCGAACACATTACGCGCATGACGTGGTACGTGAAGGACAAGGCGGAATACGTCGGTGCCTACAAGGCGATCGGCCAGCATTATCGCGATATCGTCGGTCGGCATTTTCCGGCCATGACCGCGGTGGAAGTGGCCGACCTGGTCGAGGCGCGCGCAAAGGTGGAGATCGAGGTCACGGCGGTGGTGCCGCCGGGCGCCTGATCGACCATCAGGCGACACGCGCGCGCAGATCGGGCGCGGATCGGGCGGCGCTGGCGGAGCCGGTCGCGGCATAGGCCGGCGAGCCGTGGCGGCGGCGTCGCCCGTCGCCACTGTCCATCGTAAGTTATTGATAACTTGAGAAATTGGGTGCGGCGGGATATAATTCGAAAGTTTCGCTTTCAGAACCCTTCACCCTAGCGCCTACCGTATTCCACCTTCCGCCGCTCCGTTTGCGCGGCGTTTTCATGCACCGCACAAAAGTGATGAAAATGCCATGCGCCTGCCGGCCCTTCGATGGGCCGCCCACGGAGCACGAGGCGTTGAGCAGGTCGGTCACGGGGTGAGTCCAGCAGGAGCCTACCCGTGTTACCGTCTTTTCCGTCCGCCATCCTCGCGCTTGCAGACGGCACGGTCTTTCGTGGCTATTCCATCGGCGCTTCCGGCCATACGATCGGCGAAGTGGTGTTCAACACCGCCATCACCGGTTATCAGGAAATTCTCACCGACCCGAGCTATTCCCGGCAGATCGTCACGCTGACGTATCCGCATATCGGCAATTACGGTGTGAATCCTGAGGATGTCGAAGCCACGAAAGTCCATGCCGCCGGCCTGATCATCAAGGATCTGCCGATTCTGGCCTCCAATTTCCGCAAGGAACACACGCTCGCCCATTACCTGAAGCAGGAAAAGGTGGTGGCGATCTCCGGCATCGACACTCGCAAGCTGACGCGCATTCTCCGTGAGAAGGGCGCGCAGAACGGCTGCATCCTGGCCGGCGAGGACAATGTCCAGAAGGCCATCGATCTGGCGCGCTCGTTCCCGGGCCTGTCGGGCATGGATCTGGCAAAGGTCGTGTCCGTCAAGGAACCGTACGAATGGACCCAGACCGAATGGAAGCTGGGCGAGGGCTACGGCAAGCAGGACAAGCCGCAGTTCCATGTGGTGGCGTTCGATTACGGCGTCAAGTTCAACATCCTGCGCATGCTGGCCGAACGCGGCTGCAAGGTCACGGTGCTGCCGGCGCAAGCCAGCGCCGCCGATGCGCTGGCGCTGAATCCGGACGGCATCTTCCTGTCGAACGGCCCCGGCGACCCGGAGCCTTGCGACTACGCGATCGCCGCGACGCGCGAGTTCATTGCGCGGGGCATCCCCACGTTCGGCATCTGCCTGGGTCACCAGATCATGGCGCTGGCCGTTGGCGCGAAGACGCTCAAGATGAGCACGGGCCATCATGGCGCCAATCACCCGGTCAAGGACCACGATGACGGGCGCGTGGTGATCACGTCGCAGAACCACGGTTTCGCGGTCGATGCATCGACGCTGCCGGCCAACGCGCGCGTCACGCATACGTCGCTGTTCGACGGCACGCTGCAGGGCTTCGCGCTGACCGACAAGCCCGCGTTCTGCTTCCAGGGCCACCCGGAAGCATCGCCCGGTCCGCATGACATCGCGTACCTGTTCGACCGCTTCACCAAGCTGATGCAGGACGCGCGCGCCAAGGCCGCCGCCTGAGAACGGGAAACGGGAAACAGGAGACAGGACTCGCCATGAACGCCTTTATGCACGCCAGCTTGGGCATTACCGATTTCTGGACCTTCGCGCTCGGCACGATCTTCATCGTGCTGCTGCCGGGGCCGAACTCGATGTATGTGCTGTCGGTGGCCGCGCAGCGCGGCGTGCGCCAAGGCTACAAGGGCGCGTGCGGAGTGTTCCTTGGCGACGCGATCCTGATGGTGCTGTCGGCCGCGGGCGTGGCGTCGCTGCTCAAGGCCAGCCCCGGGCTGTTCCACGTCGTCAAGTACGTCGGCGCGGGCTACCTGGCCTGGATCGGCTTGCAGATGCTGCGCGGCGCGCTGCGCAGTTGGTCGAAGCGCGCCAAGGCCGACGACGCCGCGCCGGAAGCAGCCGCGCCGGTGGACCGGTCGGCCAATCCGTTCACCAAGGCGCTGGTGATCAGCCTGCTCAATCCCAAGGCCATCCTGTTTTTCATTTCGTTCTTCATCCAGTTCGTGGATCCGCAGTTCGCGTATCCGGCGCTGTCGTTCGTGGCGCTTGGACTGGTCTGCCAGATCTGCAGCTTCGCCTACCTGACCTCGATCATTTTCGTGGGCGCGAAGCTGGCCGAAGCGTTCCGACGCCGACGCCGCCTTGCCGCGGGCATGTCGAGCGGAGTCGGCGCGATGTTCATCGGCTTCGGCGCCAAGCTGGCCACGGCCACCCTGAGCTGACGGTCAAAACCTGATATCCGGTACGACGCGCGGGAACACGCGCGCCGGCCAACAAAGAGAGCGTGCAATGCCAAAACGCACAGACATAAAGAGCATCCTCATCATCGGCGCGGGCCCGATCATCATCGGCCAGGCGTGCGAATTCGACTACTCCGGCGCGCAGGCCTGCAAGGCGCTGCGCGAGGAGGGCTTCAAGGTCATCCTGGTCAACTCGAACCCGGCGACCATCATGACGGACCCGAACACGGCCGACGTGACCTATATCGAGCCGATCACCTGGGAAGTGGTCGAGCGCATCATCGAAAAGGAACGCCCGGACGCGATCCTGCCGACGATGGGCGGCCAGACGGCGCTGAACTGCGCGCTGGACCTGCATCGCCACGGTGTGCTGGACAAGTACAAGGTGGAACTGATCGGCGCGTCGCCCGAGGCGATCGACAAGGCCGAGGACCGCCAGAAGTTCAAGGACGCGATGACCAAGATCGGTCTCGGTTCGGCCAAGTCCGGCATCGCCCACTCGATGGATGAAGCGGTGGCCGTGCAGTCGCGCATTGCCCAGGAAACCGGCGGTACCGGCTATCCGATCGTGATCCGCCCGTCGTTCACGCTGGGCGGCACCGGCGGCGGCATCGCCTACAACCGCGAGGAATTCGAAGAGATCTGCAAGCGCGGCCTGGACCTGTCGCCGACGCGCGAACTGCTCATCGAAGAGTCGCTGCTCGGCTGGAAGGAATACGAGATGGAAGTCGTTCGCGACCGCGCGGACAACTGCATCATCATCTGCTCGATCGAAAACCTGGACCCGATGGGCATTCACACGGGCGACTCGATCACCGTGGCGCCGGCGCAGACGCTGACCGACAAGGAATATCAGATCCTGCGTAACGCATCGCTGGCCGTGCTGCGCGAAATCGGCGTCGACACCGGCGGCTCGAACGTGCAGTTCTCGATCAATCCGGCCGATGGCCGCATGATCGTGATCGAAATGAACCCGCGCGTGTCGCGTTCGTCGGCCCTGGCTTCCAAGGCCACGGGTTTCCCGATCGCCAAGGTTGCGGCCAAGCTGGCCGTGGGCTACACGCTGGACGAACTCAAGAACGAAATCACCGGCGGCCAGACCCCAGCGTCGTTCGAGCCGTCGATCGACTACGTGGTCACCAAGGTGCCGCGTTTCGCGTTCGAGAAGTTCCCGCAGGCCGACAGCCACCTGACCACGCAGATGAAGTCCGTCGGCGAGGTGATGGCGATGGGCCGCACGTTCCAGGAGTCGTTCCAGAAGGCGCTGCGCGGCCTGGAAGTGGGCGTGGATGGCCTGGACGAGAAGTCGACCGACCGCGACGAAGTGGTCGAGGAAATCGGCGAAGCCGGTCCGGACCGCATCTGGTTCGTCGGCGATGCGTTCCGCCTTGGCATGTCGCTGGAAGAAGTACATGCCGAGACAGCCATCGATCCGTGGTTCCTGGCCCAGATCGAAGACATCGTGAAGACTGAAGGGCTGGTGCGCAACCGCACGCTGGACAGCCTGTCGGCCGCCGAGCTGCGCCTGCTCAAGCAGAAGGGCTTTTCGGACCGCCGTCTGGCCAAGCTGCTCAAGACCAGCGCCAAGGCCGTGCGCGAGGCGCGCGTGGCGCAAAACGTGCGCCCGGTCTACAAGCGCGTGGACACCTGCGCGGCGGAATTCGCCACCAACACCGCGTACATGTACGGCACCTATGAAGCCGAGCATGGCGAATGCGAGGCGCAGCCGACCGGCAACCGCAAGATCATGGTGCTGGGCGGCGGTCCGAACCGGATCGGCCAGGGCATCGAGTTCGACTACTGCTGCGTGCACGCCGCGCTGGCGCTGCGCGAAGACGGGTACGAGACCATCATGGTCAACTGCAACCCGGAAACCGTATCGACCGACTACGACACCTCGGACCGCCTGTACTTCGAGCCGCTGACGCTGGAAGACGTGCTGGAAATCGTCGACAAGGAAAAGCCTGTCGGCGTGATCGTCCAGTACGGCGGCCAGACGCCGCTGAAGCTGGCGCTGGACCTGGAAGCCAACGGCGTGCCGATCATCGGCACCAGCCCCGACATGATCGACGCCGCGGAAGACCGCGAGCGCTTCCAGAAGCTGCTGCAGGACCTGGGTCTGCGCCAGCCGCCCAACCGCACCGCGCGCGCCGAGGACGAGGCGCTGCGCCTGGCCGAGGAAATCGGTTATCCGCTGGTGGTGCGCCCGTCGTACGTGCTGGGCGGACGCGCCATGGAAATCGTGCATGAGCCGCGCGATCTCGAACGCTACATGCGCGAGGCCGTGAAGGTGTCCAACGATTCGCCGGTGCTGCTCGACCGCTTCCTGAACGACGCGATCGAATGCGACGTCGATGCCCTGTGCGACGGCCAGCGCGTGTTTATCGGCGGCGTGATGGAGCACATCGAGCAGGCGGGCGTGCACTCGGGCGATTCGGCGTGCTCGCTGCCGCCGTACTCGCTGTCGCAGGCCACCGTTGACGAACTGAAGCGCCAGACCGCCGCGATGGCAAAGGCGCTGAACGTGATCGGCCTGATGAACGTGCAGTTCGCCATCCAGCAGAAGGACGGCGAGGACGTGGTGTACGTGCTGGAAGTCAATCCGCGCGCCTCGCGTACCGTGCCGTACGTGTCGAAGGCCACCGGCCTGTCGCTGGCCAAGATCGCCGCGCGCTGCATGGCCGGCCAGTCGCTCGATTCGCAGGGCATTGGCGCGGAAGTGGTGCCGCCGTACTTCAGCGTCAAGGAAGCCGTGTTCCCGTTCAACAAGTTCCCGGGCGTCGATCCGGTCCTAGGACCTGAAATGCGCTCGACCGGCGAAGTGATGGGCGTGGGCAAGGTGTTCGGCGAGGCGTTGTTCAAGAGCCAGCTGGCAGCCGGTTCGCGCCTGCCCGAAAAGGGCACGGTGCTGATCACGGTGAAGGACAGCGACAAGCCGCGCGCCGTGACGGTGGCACGCATGCTGCACGACCTGGGTTATCCGATCGTCGCCACGCGCGGCACGGCATCGGCCATCGAGGCGGCCGGCATTCCCGTCCGCGTGGTGAACAAGGTCAAGGATGGCCGCCCGCATATCGTGGACATGATCAAGAACGGCGAACTGGCCCTGGTCTTCACGACAGTCGACGAGACGCGCACGGCGATTGCCGATTCGCGCTCGATCCGTATCGCCGCGCTGGCCAACCGTGTGCCGTACTACACCACCATCGCCGGCGCCAATGCTGCGGTGGAAGGCCTCAAGCACATGCAGAGCCTGGAGGTCTACGACCTGCAGGGCCTGCACAAGCAACTGGCCTGAAGGCCGATCGCCATGCTGCGGTGCGCACAGTCGCACCGGGGCGTGGCGCCGCCGCCGGGTTGAAACCGGCGGCGGTTCTGGCCTACACTACGTCGAATTCGCCGACTCCCCGGGCCGATGTGCCGTGGAGTCCCATCTGAAAGCCGCGGTTGAGCGGAAGTGCCGTCCGGCAAGATTTGCCGGGGCATGGCTCCAGCTCCGCTGCGGCTGATTTTTTTGTTGAACGAGACAATGAGCACCATTCCGATTACCAAGCGTGGCGCGGAGCTCCTGAAGGAAGAACTGCAGCGCCTCAAGGCCGTCGAACGTCCCGCGGTGATCAACGCGATCTCCGAGGCGCGCGCCCAGGGCGACCTGTCGGAAAACGCCGAATACGACGCTGCCAAGGAAAAGCAGGCCTTTATCGAAGGCCGCATCCAGGAAGTGGAAGCCAAGCTGTCGGCCGCGCAGATCATCGACCCGACCCAGCTCGACACCGATGGCCGCATCGTGTTCGGCGCCACCGTGGACCTGGAAGACCTGGAATCGGGCAAGCCCGTGAGCTACCAGATCGTGGGCGACGACGAGGCGGACCTGGACAGCGGCAAGATCTCGGTCAGCTCGCCGATCGCGCGCGCCCTGATCGGCAAGTTCGAAGGCGATGTGGCCGTCGTGCTGGCCCCCGGCGGCGAGCGCGAATACGAAGTCATCACCGTTCGCTACATCTGATCGGGACGGACGTGTTTTCGTCTTCCTACTCGAACCTGCCGCCGCTGCCGCATCGCATCTTCCTGCTGCTGACAGTGGCTTGGGCCGGCAGCCTGTGGACGGTGGGCTACATGGTGGCGCCCACGCTGTTTGCCGTATTGCCGAGCCGCGAGGCGGCCGGGATGGTGGCGGGCCATCTGTTTCGCTATGAGGCGATGTTGGGCGTGACGATCGGCGTGCTGCAACTGGTGCTGTGCAACGTGCTGATCCGCCGCGGCGCCGCGCGCTATCGCGCATTGCGCTGGATCGTCCTGAGCATGCTGGTGTGCGTGCTGGCGGGCTATTTTGGCGTGCAGCCGTTCATGGAAGGGCTCAAGGTCAAGGCGCAGGCGATGAACCTGGGCGTGTCCGAATCGCCCTACAAGAGCCAGTTCGGCATGCTGCACGGCGTGTCGAGCGTCTTTTATCTGGCGCAGAGCCTGCTGGCGCTGGTGCTGGTCTGGCGCGCCAGTGCGCCGCGCAGCGCCGGAGAGTGACGCCCGCATAAGAAAAGGCGGCCATGGCCGCCTTTTTCATGATCGACGGGAACCGGCTAGCCGGCCGGGAATCAACCCAATGCCTTCTTCTTCTGGCTGGACGGCCGTGCGCGAGCGCGCTTGACGTTGCCGCCCTGGGTGACCCGCTCGTTGCCGAGCACGCGGACCTGGGTGCTTTTCGGACGGCGCTGGCTGGAGCCGGTAGGCTTGCGCACCGTGACCGTGCGTGGCGCAGTGCCGGTGCCAAGACGGCGACGGCCCGGGCCGAGGTCTTCGGGCTGGTTTTCTTCCAGGCGCGCCGGACCCGGGCGCCAGATCACCAGCAGCTTGCCGATGTGCTGGATCGGTGCGGCGTCGAGTTCGTCGCAGATCGATTCGTAGATGGCAATGCGCGTATCGCGTTCGTCACCGAACACGCGGATCTTGATCAGGTCGTGGGCCGCCAGGCTGCGGTCGATTTCGGCCAGGACCGAGCGGGTCAGGCCTTCCGCGCCGATCATGACCACGGGATTGAGGCCGTGCGCGCGGGAGCGCAAATCGGAGCGTTGTGCGGGAACGAGTTGTAGGGCGGGCATTGGGAACGCAAATATCGGATTGGCGCGTATTATCCGCCAAAATGTCGCCGGCAGGCGGCAAAGATCACCAAGATCGGGAGAAAAAGCCGCGATGCGATCACCGCAGGTGACGCAAGGGCTCCCGCAAAGAGGTAAATCTCATTCATGGCCAAGGGCAAGAACAAGTTCAACCAGTCGTGGCTGCACGACCACATCAACGATCCGTACGTGAAGATGGCCCAGCGCGAGGGCTACCGGGCGCGCGCGGCATACAAGCTCAAGGAGATCGACGACCAGGACAAGCTGATCCAGCCGGGCCAGGTCATCGTCGACCTGGGCGCGGCGCCGGGCAGCTGGAGCCAGTACGCGCGCAACCGGCTGGCGGCGTCGCCGCGCGCCCAGGACGGCAAGATCGACGGAGCGGTGATCGCCATCGACATCCTGCCGATGGAGCCGGTGGCCGACGTGACGTTCATCCAGGGCGATTTCCGTGACGAAGCAGTGTTCCGGGAGCTGGAAGGGGTCGTGCTGGAAGCCTCCGGAGGATCGAGAATCGATCTTGTTATCTCGGATATGGCCCCCAATTTGTCCGGTGTGGCGTCGGCCGATGCGGCGCGGATCGAATATTTGTGCGATCTGGCGCTCGAATTTGCGCAGGCTCACCTGAAACCGGAGGGGTCGCTGCTGGTAAAGTGTTTCCACGGCTCCGGCTACAGCCAGATCGTGGAGAAGTTCAAACGTCAGTTCAAGGTGGTCGCCAGCCGCAAGCCCAAGGCGTCGCGCGACAAGTCTTCAGAAACCTTCATTCTTGGGCGTTACTTGAAGTCAGTGGACTGACAAGAGGTCGGCAGTACGCGTCAAGTGCCTCCGGGACGGATTTTTTGGCTTTTTGCGGCGATCCAGGCCCGACTTGCCCGGAACCCGCCGGCTCGGGCACTATCAGTCCCATAGTTTCAGATTTCCCTGCGGGGGCGGGCACTGCATTACAATGCAATGCAGTTATCCGTTGGCAAGGCAATTGCAAAGGAGTTCGGCCTTGAATAACAACCTGTTTCAAAAGGCGGCAATCTGGCTCGTAATCGCGCTGGTATTGTTCACCGTCTTCAAGCAGTTCGACAAACCGCGCGCCCAGGATGGGGTCACCTATTCGCAGTTCATGGATGACGCCAAGAACGGCAAGGTGTCGCGTGTCGACGTGCAAGGCCGCAACCTCGTGGTGTCGCCCAAGGAAGGGTCGAAGTACACCATCATCTCGCCGGGCGACATCTGGATGGTCGGCGATCTGATGAAGTACGGCGTCCAGGTGACCGGCAAGGCCGACGACGAGCCCAACGTGCTGGTGCAGGCGTTGTACTACCTCGGACCGACGTTGCTGATCATCGTGTTCTGGTTCTACATGATGCGGCAGATGCAGGGCGGTGGAAAAGGCGGCGCCTTCTCCTTCGGCAAATCCCGTGCGCGGCTGATCGACGAAAACCAGAACGCCGTGACCTTCGCCGACGTGGCGGGTTGCGACGAATCCAAGGAGGAAGTGGTCGAGCTGGTCGACTTCCTCAAGGATCCTCAGAAATTTCAGAAGCTGGGCGGACGCATTCCGCGCGGCGTGCTGCTGGTTGGCCCTCCGGGTACCGGCAAGACGCTGCTCGCGCGCGCCATCGCCGGCGAAGCCAAGGTGCCTTTCTTCAGCATCTCGGGTTCGGACTTCGTTGAAATGTTTGTCGGCGTGGGCGCGGCCCGCGTGCGCGACATGTTCGAGAACGCCAAGAAGCAGGCGCCTTGCATCGTGTTCATCGACGAAATCGACGCGGTCGGCCGCCATCGTGGCGCCGGCATGGGCGGCGGCAACGACGAGCGCGAGCAGACGCTCAACCAGATGCTGGTCGAGATGGACGGTTTCGAGGCCAACTCGGGCGTGATCGTGATTGCCGCGACCAACCGGGCCGACGTGCTGGACAAGGCGCTGCTGCGTCCGGGCCGTTTCGACCGCCAGGTCTACGTGGGCCTGCCGGACATCCGCGGCCGCGAGCAGATCCTGAAGGTGCATATGCGCAAGGTGCCGATTGGCAACGACGTCGACGCTTCGGTGATCGCGCGCGGCACGCCGGGCTTCTCGGGCGCCGACCTGGCCAACCTGGTCAACGAAGCCGCGCTGTTTGCCGCCCGCCGCAGCAAGCGCGTGGTTGACATGCAGGATTTCGAGGACGCCAAGGACAAGATCTACATGGGTCCGGAGCGCAAGTCGACCGTCATGCGCGAGGAAGAGCGCAAGGCGACGGCTTATCACGAATCGGGCCATGCGGTGGTAGCCAAGCTGTTGCCGAAGGCCGATCCGGTCCACAAGGTCACGATCATGCCGCGCGGCTGGGCGCTGGGCGTGACCTGGCAGTTGCCCGAGCATGACAAGTACTCGAAGTACAAGGACAACATGCTCGAGGAAATCGCGATCCTGTTCGGTGGCCGCGCTGCGGAAGAGGTGTTCCTCAACGCCATGAGCACCGGCGCGTCGAACGATTTCGAGCGCGCCACCAAGATTGCCCGCGACATGGTCACGCGCTTCGGCATGAGCGATTCGCTGGGCGCGATGGTCTACGTCGATACCGAGCAGGACGGCATGTTCGGCAAGCTCTCGTCGAAGACCGTGTCCGAAGCCACGCAACAGAAGGTCGACGCCGAGATCCGTCGCATCATCGACGAGCAATACGCGCTGGCCAAGCGCCTGCTCGAAGAGAATCGCGACAAGGTCGAAGCGATGACCAACGCGCTGATGGAATGGGAAACGATCGACGCCGAGCAGATCAACGACATCATGGCCGGCAAGCCGCCGCGCCCGCCGCGTGGCCTGCAGGGCCCGAGCGGTGGCGGCAGCACGCCGTCGGGCGGGTCCCCGGTGGCGCCGACCAACGCGCCAGCCACGGCGCGGATCGACGACACGGTGTAATCGCTCGGGGTCCGCGACGTAACAGACCGTTTGTAACGGTTTCAAGCGCGGCGGATTCTGATAGCCTCCAAAGCCGGTGCCCGAGTGCACCGGCTTTTTGTTTTTCAGGACATCGAACTTGCCAACCGAGTTTTTTCAATGCGGACGTTTCCGGTTCGCCCGCAATCGACGCCCGCTGGTGATGGGCATCCTCAACGTGACGCCCGATTCTTTTTCGGATGGCGGCCAGCATGCTTCGCGCGACGCGGCGTTGCGCCATGCCGAGCAGATGATCGCCGAAGGCGTCGACATCATCGACGTCGGCGGCGAGTCGAGCCGGCCGGGTTCCGCGGCGTTGCCGCTCGATCAGGAACTCGATCGCGTGATGCCGATCGTCGAGGCGTTGGCAGGCTGCGGCAGACCGTTGTCGATCGACACCTACAAGCCCGAGGTCATGCGGGCTGCGCTGGCGGGCGGAGCGGATCTGATCAACGATATCTGGGGTTTGCGCATGCCGGGGGCGGTCGAGGCCGTCGCGGCGGGGCAGGCCGGGCTGTGCGTCATGCACATGCAGCGCGACCCGCAAACCATGCAGGAAGACCCCCAATACGCCGACGTCGTGGCCGAAGTCGCGACATTTCTGGGCGAGCGCGTGTCAACCCTGCGTGCGGCGGGCGTGGACGAATCGCGCATCCTGCTTGATCCGGGCTTTGGGTTTGGCAAGACTCCGGATCATAATCTGCGCCTGCTCGGGCAAATGCCCAGGCTCGCTGTCGATGGGCTGCCGATCCTTGCCGGCCTGTCGCGCAAATCGACGCTTGGCGCCATTTTGGGCGGCAAGCCGCCGCAGGCGCGCGTGGCGGCAAGCGTCGCGGCGGCAGTCTGCGCCGCAGAACGTGGCGCATTTGTCGTGCGCGTGCACGACGTAGAACAAACCGTGGACGCCCTCAAGGTCTGGTGGGCGATTCGCCATGAATCGGTTGCCTCGTCGGGGCAACAGGGAGAATGAAATGACACGCAAGTATTTTGGGACGGACGGCGTGCGAGGTCGGGTTGGCGAAGTACCGATCACGCCGGACTTTGTGATGCGCCTGGGCTATGCCGCGGGCAAGGTGCTCGCGCTGGGACAGAAAACCGCGCAGGGCAAGCCGACCGTGCTGATCGGCAAGGACACGCGAATTTCCGGCTACATGCTGGAAGCCGCGCTGGAAGCCGGCTTCACGGCGGCGGGCGTCAACGTGCGGATGACCGGCCCGTTGCCGACGCCCGCCATCGCCTATCTGACACGCGCGTTGCGCCTGGCGGCCGGCGTGGTGATTTCGGCCAGCCACAATCCGTATTACGACAACGGCATCAAGTTCTTCTCGGCGTCGGGCGACAAGCTGCCCGACGAAGTCGAAGCCCGGATCGAGGCGTTGGTCGAGGAGCCGATGACCTGCGTGCGTTCCGAGGATCTGGGCCGTGCCAAGCGTATGGAGGATGCGGCCGGGCGGTATATCGAATTCTGCAAGAGCACGTTCCCGTACGAGCAGGACCTGCATGGCTTGCGCATCGTGGTCGATTGCGCGCATGGCGCGGCGTACCACATCGCGCCGCACGTATTCCACGAGCTGGGCGCCGAGGTGATCCCAATCGGCAACCAGCCGGACGGCCGCAATATCAACGCTGGCTACGGTGCAACGGCGCCGGAAAAACTGGTGGAAGCGGTGCGCGCGCATCGCGCCGATCTGGGCCTTGCGTTCGACGGCGACGCGGATCGCCTGCAGGTGGTGGACGCCAGCGGCCGGCTCTACAACGGTGACGAGCTGCTGTACCTGATCGTGCGCGACCGCCTGGCCGCCGGCCAGAAGGTGGAGGGCGCCGTCGGCACGCTGATGACCAACATGGCCGTGGAGCTGGCGCTCAAGCGCCAAGGCGTGGAATTCGTGCGCGCCAAGGTCGGCGATCGCTACGTGCTTGAAGAACTCAACAAGCGCGGCTGGCAACTGGGCGGCGAGGGTTCGGGCCATCTGCTCTGCCTGGACCGGCACACCACCGGCGACGGCATTGTGTCGGCGCTGCAGGTGCTGGCGGCCTTGCGCCGTAGCGGCAAGACGCTGGCGCAACTGCTTGAAGGCGTCAGCCTGTTCCCGCAAACGCTGATCAACGTGCGCGTGGAGAAGGGGTTTGAGTGGGAAAGCCATGCCGGCCTGAAAGCCGCGCGCGAGAAGATCGAGCCGGAACTGGAAGGCCGTGGCCGCGTGCTGATCCGCGCCTCGGGTACTGAGCCGGTCGTGCGCGTGATGGTAGAAGCCGAGCAGGTGGAAACCGCCGAGCGCGCCGCCCAGACGCTGGCGAACGCCTTGCGCGCAGCCTGACGCAGGCGCCGCACGCACCAAAGGGCCACGGCAAGGAGCCGTGGCCTTTTTTTCTTCGATTTGGCAATTAACCGCCATATTTCACCGTCACGCGAATAGCAATTGGGGCGTGGCGCAACAGTCTCGGCATAGCGCATTGGGGTGGCTAATAAAGCACGGCAGCAAGTCGACTTTGTGACGGGGCCGCGAATAGCGGTGTTTTCAAATCACGCCGGAAGAAGATTTGGCGATGTCATGGAACTGTCATATAGGGAGCATAAAGTTCGCCTTGTCAAAAATTTGTCATTCCCAACCAATGTTCTCTGGAGGACATATGAAGCTGGTCAAGACTGCCGTTGCAGGCATCGTATCGATTGTTGTGGCGAGTACTGCGTTCGCGGCGGAAATTACCGGTGCTGGCGCCTCTTTCCCGGCGCCCGTGTATTCCAAATGGGCGGACGCCTACCAAAAAGCAACGGGTAACAAGGTCAACTATCAATCCATCGGTTCGTCGGGCGGCATCAAGCAGATCGGCGCCAAGACCGTTGATTTCGGTGCGTCCGACGCCCCGCTGAAGGACGACGAACTGGCCAAGGGCAACCTGGTCCAGTTCCCGACCGTGATCGGCGGCGTGGTGCCCGTGATCAACCTGCAAGGTGTCAAGCCGGGCGAGCTGACCATCACTGGCGAAGTGCTGGCCAACATCTACCTGGGCAAGATCAAGAAGTGGGACGACCCCGCGATCAAGGCCCTGAACCCGAAGGCCCACCTGCCGAACCAGGACATCCTGCCGGTGCGTCGCGCCGATGGCTCGGGCACCACGTTCATCTTCACGAACTACCTGTCGAAGGTCAGCCCTGACTGGAAGAGCTCGGTAGGCGAGGGCACCACCGTCAACTGGCCGGGCGGCGGCACGGGCGGCAAGGGCAACGAAGGCGTGGCCGCTTTCGTGCAGCGTCTGAATGGCGCGATCGGCTACGTCGAGTACGCCTACGCCAAGCAGAACAAGATGACGTACCTGACGATGAAGAACGCGGCAGGTGAAGTGGTGCAGCCTAGCGACGACGCCTTCAAGGCCGCCGCAGCCGGCGCCGACTGGAACAAGTCGTTCTACCAGATCCTGACCAACCAGCCGGGCAAGTCGGCATGGCCGATCGCCGGCGCCACCTTCATCCTGCTGCACAAGACGCAGGACAAGGCAGCGCAGGGCCAGGAAGTCATGAAGTTCTTCGACTGGGCCTACAAGAGCGGTGGCGCGATGGCTTCGGACCTGGACTACGTGCCGCTGCCGGAAGCAGTCGTAAACCAGATCCGCGCTACGTGGAAGAGCAGCATCAAGGACGCTTCGGGCAAGGCGCTGTACTGATCCCAGAAGCGTGCTTTGTCACCGCGCCCGGGGGTGTCCCCGGATGACAGCGTGACAGGCAGCCGCGGCGGCGGGTTTGCCGCCGCGGCATCGATTCACCCACCGGTTGATCCATCATGGCGACTTCGTCCGATCTTCCCGCCGTCCGGCCTCCCAGCCGCCTTGGCGACATCCTGTTCGGCGGCCTGACCCGCGGCGCCGCCATCGTGACGTTGCTGTTGCTGGGCGGCATCATCGTCTCCCTGGCCATCAGCGCGTGGCCATCGATCAAGCAGTTTGGCTTCTCGTTCCTGTGGACTTCGGAATGGGATCCCCCCGCCGACGTGTATGGCGCGCTGGTGCCGATCTACGGCACGCTCGTCACCTCGCTGATTGCGCTCATCATTGCCGTGCCGGTCAGTTTCGGCATCGCCCTGTTTCTTACCGAGCTGTCGCCGGCCTGGCTGCGCCGACCGCTCGGCACCGCCATCGAGCTGCTCGCCGCAGTGCCGTCGATCGTCTACGGCATGTGGGGCCTGCTCGTGTTCTCGCCGATCTTCGGCGAATATTTCCAGAAGCCGCTGGCCAATACGGTCGGACAGGTGCCGGTGATCGGCAAGCTGTTCCAGGGCGCGCCGCTCGGCATCGGCCTGCTGTGCGCAGGCGTGATCCTGGCGATCATGATCATTCCGTACATCGCTTCGGTGATGCGCGACGTATTCGAAGTCACGCCCGTGTTGCTCAAGGAATCGGCCTACGGCATCGGCTGCACGACGTGGGAAGTGATGTGGCGCGTGGTGCTGCCGTACACGCGCGCCGGTGTGATCGGTGGCGTCATGCTCGGCCTGGGCCGCGCGCTCGGCGAAACCATGGCGGTCACGTTCGTGATCGGCAACACCAACCTGCTCGATAACGCGTCGCTGTTTTCGCCGGGCAACAGCATCACCTCCGCGCTGGCCAACGAATTCGCCGAAGCCGGCGCAGGCCTGCACACCGCCGCGCTGATGGAACTGGGCCTGATCCTGTTCTTCATCACCTTCGTCGTGCTGGCGTTGTCCAAGGTGCTGCTGATGCGTCTGGCAAAGAATGAAGGTGGCAAATGAACCAAGCTCAAGCCGTGTCTACCTCGTCGATTCCCGCCGTCCGTCCCGATTCCGATGCAGTGCGCGAGCGCCTGCAGGGTTCGCGGCGCCGCATGAACCTGATCGCGCTGACCGCCTCGCTCGGTGCGATGGCGTTCGGCCTGTTCTGGCTGGCGTGGATTCTCTGGACCACCATTTCGCTGGGCGTGGGCGGGCTGTCCATCGACCTGTTCACGCAGATGACGCCGGCGCCCAACACGGCCGGCGGCGGCCTGGCCAATGCCATCTTCGGCAGCTTCGTGCTGGTGGGCGTGGCCACGCTGGTCGGCACGCCGCTGGGCATCCTCGCCGGCATCTATCTGGCCGAATATGGCAAGACGTCGCCGCTGGCCAGCTTCATCCGCTTCATCAACGACATCCTGCTGTCGGCCCCGTCGATCGTGATCGGCCTGTTCGTCTATGCGCTGGTTGTCACGCGCATGGGCCACTTCTCGGGCTGGGCCGGCGTCTGCGCGCTGGCGCTGCTGCAGATTCCAATCGTGGTGCGTACTACCGAGAACATGCTGAACCTGGTGCCCAACGCACTGCGCGAAGCGGCCGTGGCGCTGGGCACGCCCAAGTGGAAGATGGTGATGTCGATCACGGTGAAGTCGTCGTACGCGGGCATCGTGACCGGCGTGCTGCTGGCCGTGGCGCGTATCGCCGGCGAAACCGCGCCGCTGCTGTTCACCGCGCTGTCGAACCAGTTCTGGAGCGCCGATCTGAACAAGCCGATGGCCAACCTGCCGGTGACGATTTTCCGCTTCGCCATGAGCCCGTTCACGGAATGGCAGCAATTGGCCTGGGCAGGCGTGTTCCTGATTACTGTCGGTGTGCTTGCGCTGAATATCGTCGCGCGCATGCTGTTCAAGAAATAACCGGCGCCGCGCGCTACGCCTGCAGCCAACCAACGAATTCAAGCGAGACATCAGCATGACCTCTACCGTCATCGATATTCCCGACACCGTGCGCGCCAAGATCGACGTGCGCAACCTGAACTTCTACTACAACCAGTTCCACGCGCTGAAGAACATCAACATGTCGATCCCGGACCGCAAGGTCACGGCGTTCATCGGCCCGTCGGGTTGCGGCAAGTCGACGCTGCTGCGCACCTTCAACAAGATGTTTGCGCTGTACCCGGAGCAACGCGCCGAGGGCGAAATCAACATGGATGGCGAGAACCTGCTGACCAGCAAGCAGGACATTTCGCTGCTGCGCGCGAAGGTCGGCATGGTGTTCCAGAAGCCGACGCCGTTCCCGATGTCGATCTACGACAATATCGCTTTCGGCGTGCGCCTGTTCGAGAAGCTGTCGCGCTCGGAGATGGACGATCGCGTGGAGTGGGCGCTGTCCAAGGCGGCGCTGTGGAACGAAGCCAAGGACAAACTGCATCAGTCTGGCTACGGCCTGTCCGGCGGACAGCAGCAGCGGCTGTGCATCGCCCGCGGCATCGCCATTCGCCCCGAAGTGCTGCTGCTGGACGAACCCTGCTCGGCGCTGGACCCGATTTCGACGGGCCGCATCGAGGAACTGATCGCCGAACTCAAGGACGAGTACACGGTGGTGATCGTGACGCATAACATGCAGCAGGCGGCGCGCTGCTCGGACTACACCGCCTACATGTACCTGGGCGAGCTGATCGAGTTCGGCGAGACCGAGAAAATCTTCATCAAGCCGCATCGCAAGGAAACCGAAGACTACATCACCGGCCGTTTCGGTTGAGCGCAGTTGTATTGCAGGACTTCACCATCCACGCCTAGCATACGGAAAGCGGCCAGGAGAAACCCATGACTGACAAGCACCTGTCGACCCAGTTCGACGCCGACCTCAACGCGATCAACACCAAGCTGCTGCAGATGGGCGGCCTGGTGGAATCGCAGATCGAACTGGCCATGCGCGCGCTGGCGGACTTCGATGCCGATCTGGCCGATCAGGTCATCACGCGCGAGCAGCAGCTCAACGCGCTGGAAGTGGAGATCGATGCGGACTGCGGCAACATCATCGCGCGCCGCCAGCCCACCGCGCGCGATCTGCGCCTGGTGATGGCGATCTCGAAGACGATCACGAACCTCGAGCGCGCCGGCGACGAAGCGGAAAAGGTTGCCAAGCGGACCAAGCACATCATGGAAGACGCGGCCGCCCACAACATCAATTACGCCGAAGTAAAGCTGTCCGGCGAAATGGCCATCACGCTGCTGCGCCAGGCGCTGGACGCGTTCGCACGGCTCGATACCGTGGCCGCGGCGCGCATCGTCAAGGACGACAAGGCGATCGACGATGAATTCCGCGCGTTCGTGCGCAAGCTGATCACGTACATGATGGAAGATCCGCGTACGATCTCGGTCGCGCTGGATTTCCTGTTCATTGCCAAGGCCGTCGAACGGATCGGCGATCACGCGAAGAATATTGCAGAATTCATCATTTACATCGTGAAGGGCACCGACGTCCGTCATGCCTCACGCGAAGACATGGAGCGCGAAGCGTTAAGCTGATAACGCGCCGGACTGAATAGCGGAGAACCAATACATGCCAAGCAGTATTCTCGTTGTCGAAGACGAACCGGCGATTGCCGAACTCATTGCCGTCAATCTACAGCACGCGGGACACTATCCGATTCGCGCCTACAACGCCGAGCAGGCGCTGTCGCTGATGAGCGATGTGTTGCCCGACCTGGTGCTGCTGGACTGGATGCTCCCGGGCAAATCGGGCGCGACCTTCGCCAAGGAACTGCGTACCAACGATCGCACCAAGCAGATCCCGATCATCATGCTGACCGCGCGCAGCGAAGAACAGGACACGGTGATGGGGCTGGAGGCTGGCGCCGACGATTACGTCACCAAGCCGTTTTCGCCCAAGGAACTGCTCGCGCGTATCAAGGCCGTGCTGCGCCGCCGCGCGCCGCAGCTGACCGACGACGTGGTGGCGATCAACGGCCTGCGGCTGGATCCGGCCACGCATCGCGTGACCGGCCAGGACGAGGGCGGGCCGATCAAGCTCGATCTCGGCCCGACCGAGTTCCGTCTGCTGCATTTCCTGATGACCCATCCGGAGCGCGTGCATAGCCGGTCACAATTGCTGGACCAGGTATGGGGCGATCACGTCTTCGTGGAAGAGCGCACGGTCGACGTCCATATCAAGCGCCTGCGCGCCGCACTGACGCCTGGCGGTTATAGCAACATGATCGAAACGGTTCGCGGCAGCGGCTATCGCCTGGCGCGCGCACCGAGCCACTGAACGGCGCGGCCGGCAGCGGTGCCGCGAGGGTCGCGCCGGCCGATGATGGAATCGTGCCGGGGCCGCGTTATGCCCGTTTTCGTGGCAAACTTCGTCGCACTGCGACCGTCGTCTGAACTTCTTCCCCTCGCATGAACGTCATCTGGGCCCGCTCCGCGGCCATCCTTGTCAGTCTGGTGGTGATCGCCGCTGGACTGTACGCCGTTGCCGGCCCGGTCACCGGCCTGCTGTTCCTTTGTATTTCGCTGTTCCTGCTGCTTGGCTATTACCTGTTCCAGATTAACCGGCTGTGGCACGTGCTGGACGCGCCGGCATATGGAGAAATCCCCAGCGCGCTGGGCCTGTGGGGCGAGGTGTATTACCGGCTGCACCGGCTGGTCAAGCGCTGGCGCACCCAGGTGCTGCAGGTGGAGCAGCAGCACACGCGCTTCATCCAGGCGATCCAGGCGTCGCCCTATGGCGTGCTGATGCTCGACGACGCCGACCAGATCGAATGGTGCAACGGCGTGGCCGAGCAGCATTTCGGGCTGAACGCGCGGCGCGATGTGCGCCAGCGCATCACGCATCTGATCCGCCGGCCGGAATTCGTGCACTACCTGACGCGCGAGCGCTACGACGAACCACTGATCATGCGCGACATGGGCGAGCACAAGCGCAACATCACGTCGGTGCAAATCCTGCCCTACGGCGAAAACCGCAAGCTCGTGCTCACGCAGGACATCACCAAGCTCGAGAACACCGAAGCGATGCGCCGCGATTTCGTCGCCAATGTGTCGCACGAATTGAAGACGCCGCTGACCGTGCTGACGGGCTTTCTTGAAACCGTGCGCGACCTGCCGGTCTCGGAGGAAGATCGCCTGCGTTATCTGGACATGATGTTGGTGCAATCGATGCGCATGCAGCATATCGTCGAAGACCTGCTGGCCCTCGCCAAGCTCGAAAGCGATGCGCAACCGCCGTCGCACGAGCGCGTCGACGTGGCCGGGCTGGCCGCGCATCTGGTGCACGACGCGCAGGCGCTGTCGCAAGGCCGTCACGAGATCCAGGCCGAAATCGATACGGCGGTTGTGTTGCGCGGCGCCGAAAACGAACTGCTGTCGGCGCTTGGCAATCTGGTTTCCAACGCGGTGCGCTACACACCCGACGGCGGCCGCATCGCGATTCGCATGACCTTCACCGACGGTCATTCCGTGTTTTCGGTCAGCGATACGGGGTTGGGCATCGCGCCCGAGCATATTCCGCGCCTGACCGAGCGGTTCTATCGTGTCGATCGCAGCCGCTCGCGCGATACCGGCGGCACGGGCCTGGGTCTTGCCATCGTCAAGCACGTGCTATCGCGCCACCATGCGGAACTGCGCGTCACAAGCGAAGTGGGTCGCGGCAGTACGTTCCGCATCGTCTTCCCGGTGGATCGCAGCGGTTACGATACCGACGGCGCCCAGCCACGCTTGCCTCAACCCGACGACGCATCGCGCCACGCCGCCTGATGCACGGGCGGCGGCGTGCCAGCGCGCCGCCTGTTTCCCTCTTTCACTCTTTCCCTCTTTCCCTTTCCCCGTTTATTTTCAGCGCCCGGCCCAAAGTAAAAGAGCCGCGTCACAGGACGCGGCTCGCAGCGGCAGGGCGCGCGGCGCGGCTTCAAGTCCCGAACTTCAGCAGCAGTTCCTGCTGGCTCACGCGCTGCACCTTGGCTCGCGACGGCTTGCGCACGTATTCGCCGTTCGGCTCCATGACCCAGGCCGAGGCGTTGTCACGCAGATGGACCTGAAGACCTTCCTTGATCACGCGCGCCTTGAGATTGCGGTCGAGAATCGGGAACGCGACTTCCACGCGCCGGAAGAGATTGCGGTCCATCCAGTCGGCGCTGGAAAGATAGAGCACGTCGTCGCCATCGGCGCGGAAGTAATACACGCGATGGTGTTCGAGAAAGCGTCCGACGATCGAGCGTACCGAGATGTTTTCCGACAGCCCCGGCACGCCCGCGCGCAGCGCGCAGACGCCGCGCACGATCAGGTCGATCTTTACGCCGGCGCGCGACGCCTTGTACAACTCGTCGATGATCGTCGGTTCCAGCAGCGCGTTCATCTTGGCGATGATGCGTGCACGCTTGCCGGCCCGCGCGTTGCGCGCCTCGGCGCGGATATGCTCGACCAGATTGCTGTGCATCGTGAACGGCGACTGCCACAGATGGTTCAGCCGGATTGTGCCCGCCGTCCCGGTGAGCAGCTGGAACACGTGATGCACGTCCTCGCAAACCTTCTCGTTGGACGTCAGCAGGCCGAAGTCCGTGTACAGGCGCGCGGTGCGCGGATGGTAGTTGCCGGTGCCCAGATGCGCGTAGCGGCGCAGGATCGCCTGCTTGACCTTCGGCCCGGCCGCCTCGCGCCGCACGATCAGCAGCATCTTGGCGTGGCACTTGTGGCCGACCACGCCGTACACCACATGCGCGCCCGCCGATTCCAGGCGTTCGGCCCAGTTGATGTTGGTTTCCTCGTCGAAGCGCGCCAACAGCTCCACCACTACCGTCACTTCCTTGCCGTTGCGGGCGGCCGTCATCAGCGCTTCCATCACCGCCGATTCGTTGCCAGTCCGGTACACGGTCTGCTTGATCGCCACCACGTTCGGATCGTTGGCGGCCGCCTGCAGCAGGTCGAGCACCGATGCAAAGCTTTCGTACGGGTGATGCAGCAGCACGTCGCGCTGGCGGATCACGTCGAACATGTTGCTACCCGGCGGGAATGCCTTGACCACGGCTGGCACATGCGGCGGGTACTTGAGGGTGGGGCGGTCCACCAGATCGGGAATCTGCATCAGGCGCACCAGATTCACCGGACCGCTGACGCGGTATAGATCGTGCTCAGTCAAGCCCGATTCCAGCAGCAGCCGGCGCGCCAGAGCCGGCGGCGTGTCGGACGACACCTCGAGTCGCACCATGTCGCCGAAATGCCGCGTCGGCAGCTCGCCCTGCAGCGCTTCGCGCAGATCGGTGATGTCGTCTTCCGAGACGAACAGGTCCGAATTGCGCGTCACGCGGAACTGGTAGCAGCCTTGCACCTGGATGGCGGGGAACAGTTCATGCACGAAGGCCTGCATGAACGACGACAGCATCACGAAGCCGTAGGGATAACCGGACAGTTCCTCGGGCATGCGGACCACCCGCGGCAGCGCGCGCGGCGCCTGCACGATCGCCAGGTCCGCCTCGCGGCCGAATGCATCCTTGCCCGAGAGTTCGATCACAAAATTCAGGCTCTTGTTGAGGACGCGCGGAAACGGATGTGCGGGGTCCAGCGCAATCGGCGTCAGCACCGGGCCGAGCTCGCGCACGAAGAAATCGCGCGCCCATTCGCGCTGGCCGTCGCTCCAGGTGCCGGTCAGGTGAAAGAACACGCCTTCTTTTTCCAACGCCGGGAAAATCACGTTCTGCAGCATGTCATACTGCGAGGCCACGAGCCGCTGCGTGCGCTCTGTGACAAGCTGGTAGGTCTGCTGGAACGAGAGGCCGTCGGGCGTCAGGCCCGATGCGTTGTCGCGCATCTGTTCCTTGAGCCCGGCCATGCGGATTTCGAAGAACTCATCCAGGTTGCTGGATACGATGCAGATGAACTTCAGCCTTTCCAGCAGCGGTACATTCGGGTCGGCGGCTTGCGCGAGTACGCGCGTGTTGAATTCCAGAATGCCCAGTTCGCGATTCAACAGCGTGCCGGGCGGCGTCGTCGACATGTCTATGACCTTGTTTTGGCGATGTGGCGACTTTTTCATAGAATCGTGTCAGTTTGATGACACTTTGATTTTGTCATGAAGCGGACATGACAGAGACATATTCTTCCAAGTTTGGCCCCGCAATGGGCCTATGCCGCGTAACACGAACGCAATGACACAAAATCCCCGCTTGCTGGCCGCCGTCGACATGGGCTCCAACAGCTTCCGCCTGATGATCGGGCGGGTGGATGAAACGCCCACGGCCTCGGGTCCGGCCAGTCAGATCTTCCAGGTGGACGCGCTGCGCGAGCCCGTGCGGCTGGCTGCCGGCCTGACGCCCGACAAATACCTGGATCAGCCGGCGCGCCGCCGCGGCGTCGACGCGCTGCGCCGCTTTGGCGACCGCCTGCGCGACTTTACGCCCGAACAGGTGCGCGCGGTGGCCACCAACACGCTGCGCGTCGCCAAGAATGCGTCGGATTTCCTGATCGAGGCGGAAGCGGCGCTCGGGTTTCCGATCGAAGTCATCGCCGGGCGCGAAGAGGCGCGGTTGATTTATCTCGGTGCGTCGCACGATGCGCCGGCGTGCCAGGGCAATCGGCTGGTGGTCGATATCGGCGGCGGTTCTACTGAATTCATCATTGGCAGCGGATATCAGTCGAAGCTGATGGAAAGCCTTTATATCGGCTGCGTATCCCATAGCCGCCATTTTTTCCCGAGCGGTAACGTCGACGAATACGCGATGAAGCAGGCCGAACTGGCCGCGCGCCGCGAGATCCAGGTGCTGGTGCGCCAGTACAAGGCGGCCGGCTGGCAACAGGCGGTGGGATCGTCGGGCACGGCGCGCGCGCTGGCCGAGCTGATCGAGCTGAACGGCATGAACGACAACCCGGGCGAGCACGGCATCACGCGCGAGGGCCTGGAACGGCTCAAACGCGCGCTGATCAAGGCCGAGAACACCAACCGCGTGAAGCTGGCCGGTTTGAAGGCGGACCGTATTCCGGTGCTACCTGGCGGGCTGTCGATCATGCTCGGCGTGTTCGCCGAACTCGATATCGACCGGATGGACGTCACCGATGGCGCGCTGCGGCTGGGTGTGCTCTACGACCTGCTTGGCCGCAGCCATCACGAAGACATGCGCACCGTCACGGTCGACCAGTTCATGCGCCGCTATGGCGTGGATCGGCCCCAGGCGACGCGCGTGGGGCAGGCAGCGCGCGACCTGCTGGCGCAGTTCCCCGAGCCGCGCAACGAACGTCGCGAGGACAATCTGGCGCTGCTGGGCTGGGCCGCCAGCCTGCACGAGATCGGCATGTCGATTTCGCACAGCGGCTACCACAAGCATTCGGCCTACATTGCCACGCACGCGGACATGCCGGGTTTTTCGAAGACCGATCAGGCGCGTCTGGCAACGCTGTTGCTCGGCCATGCCGGCAAGCTCGGCAAACTGTCCGGCAGCGGCAAGTTTGTCGACTGGCGCATGCTGTTCAGCTTGCGGCTGGCGTTCGTGCTGTGCCGTCGGCGTGGCGACATGAAATTGCCCGAGATCCACGTCCGGCAACGTTCCGACGAGCTCCACGAAGGCTTCGAGGTGCGGCTGCCGAAGAGCTGGATCGACGTCAATCCGTTGGTCGAATACAGCCTGGCGCAGGAAGCCGACGAGTGGGAACGCGTGGGCAAGCGCTATAAGGTGGTTTACGTCTGAGCATGGTGATGGCGCCGTCTTTCGGCGCCAGAAAAGAAAAAGGCGACTTCCGAGCGGAAGCCGCCTTTTTCTTTTGGCCGATGGCGCTTAGCGGTTCAGCCCCAGGAAGTGCCGTGCGTAGCGTGGATTCATGTCGCGCACGCGCAGCAGCGTGAGGAAGTCCGCCACGTTGAAGTCAGGATCCCAGGCCGGCAGGCCGCAGATCTTCGCGCCGAGCCGCAGGTAACCCTTGATCAGCGCCGGCGGTTCGACGTCGAGCGTCTGGTTCAGGTCTTCCACCGGTAACGGCACGCGCGGAAACGCGTGATATTCGATCGGCGCCAGCGATTTTTCCGCAAACTGCCGATACAGGCTCGCCGCATAGTGGCCGCCGTCGCTCATCGGCACGCTGGCGCAGCCCAGCATCGATTCGAGATTGTAGCGTTGCAGATATTCGCCCAGTCCGCCCCACAGCGCCATGATCACGCTGCCCGAGCGGTAGTCGCGGTGGACGCACGAACGGCCCAATTCCAGCATCTTCGGGCGCAGATGCGCCAGGCGCACCAGGTCGAACTCGGACTCGGCATACAGGCAGCCGATGCGCTTGGCCTGATGCGGCGGCAGCACGCGGTAGGTGCCCACCACCTTGAGCGTTTCCTGGTCGCGCACGATCAGGTGGTCGCAGTAGGCGTCGAACATGTCGACGTCGGTGTCGGCCACCGACGATTGCAGGCGAGCGCCCATTTCTTCGGCGAACACCTTGTAGCGCAGACGCTGCGCTTCAGCTACTTCGTCTTGATGACGTGCCCACGCCACGCTGAAAGCAGGCGCCGTAACTTGTGCTTCGGTTTGTCGTTGCTGACGAGGAAGACGCCTCCGCGCCGACTGACCGGAAAGGCCAGTGGGCAAGGAGTCGAAGAGCGGCTGGGTAGGCGTCGGAAGGTCTCGCATCAGTGTGTGTCCTTTCGGTGACGAAACGGCTTCGAAACAATGTAGTGAGGCCGGGTGACAGCGCAGTGAAACGATAGTGACGATTCCGTGACGGTCATATCGGTTTCGCACGCAGGAATTCTTATAATCAGTCCCGTTTGCGTCACTTGCTATCGTTTTTCGTCGAAAGACATCGATGCGTATCGATTGCTCGAAAATCAGCGAACCCGCGAGCGAGGTTGTGGCGGAGCGGAAAATCGAATCAGAACAAATCGGGCTGGATGACGGCGCGCAGCACTACCTGTGCTTCGCTTTCGCGCGTGCGGGCGGCCAGCCACCAGATGCCGCTTTTTTTCACGCTCCAGTTCATTTCATGGCCCGCCATCAGCAGGCTGGCCAGCCGGCCGATCCAGGGCTGATGACCGACCACCACGGTGTGTTCGTGGCCCTGCGGCCAGTCGATCGCGGCAAGTACCGCGCCCACGTCGGCGCCCGGCGCGAGGTCGTCGAGTATTTCAGCGTGCCCCGACAAAGCCGCTGCCGTTTCGCGCGTGCGCAGCGCGGGGCTGCAAACCACGCGATAGTCGGCGGGCAGGTGCCCGCGCAACCACGCTGCGGTGGCGTCGGCCTGCTTGCGGCCGCGGCGCGTGAGGGGGCGCTGCAGATCGGCGCTGCGCGAGATGCTGAGGGCGTCGGGCAGGTCTTCGGCTTCGGCATGGCGCCACAGAATCAGATTCATGTCGGGGCAGGGGGCTTCGTCGAGCCTTGAGTATGGTGACGTGTGACGGCCGTCGCAAGGCGAAGCGTCAGAAAACAAAACGGGCTATCCAATGGGTGCAACCCATGGATAGCCCGTCAGTGTCGGCATTGGCAATGTCATCCGCATGACAGCGGTGCATCGCCCAAAAGGCGCTAACTCAGGACTTGTGGCGGAAATTGATGCGGCCCTTGGTCAGGTCGTAGGGCGACATTTCAAGGGTGACGCGATCGCCGGCCAGAATACGGATGCGGTGCTTCTGCATCTTGCCGGAGGCATATGCCCAGATTTCCACGCCGTTTTCCAGCGTGACGCGATAACGGTTGTCGGGAAGGGCTTCCGACACCACGCCGCCAAATTCGATGAGTTCTTCCTTAGCCAATCTGTTTTCCTTTTGACAGCCCCGAAGGCTGCATGAGTTAGTCAATATCCTGTGGGCGCTTCGGTTGACCTTCGGCTGGCCGGGCGGGCACAGGCGTCGCCGCATAAGCGGCAACCGCGCGGGCCATGCCGGAGGCAAGGTGACAGGCGTGGCGGATCGGAACCTGCCAGGCGCATCAGGTAAATCGTGGAGGGGCGCGGATGACCCAGACGATTGCCTTGCCGCTTGCGGTCGCGTGTGAAGCTGCGCGTCCGGTTGCATCACGGGGACGGGCGGGCAAGGTGTTTCCGGGGTTCCGGTGCGCTCGAGACGCCGATGATTCCAGCGCTGAACAATCGGTTTTCAGCAGCCGCAGCGGCGCTTACCCGGTTACAGGGCATGCTCAGACAGCCCCAAACTGACGCGGGATTATATCATGCCCGCCCGGCGCGCGCAGGCGCGCCGCCAGCTTTGCGCCGTTGCGCGCGGCAAAACCACACGACGCCGCAAATGTGCCGATGTCGCCGTCCTGTCATGTCGATGTGCGGCGCGCGACAGGCGGCGGCGCCGAATCGGCGGAAAAGCGCCGTGGGAACGTCGCTAAAAATCGAGCAAAGGTGGCGCAAGCGTCGCGTAAGGGGATGTCTTCGCCGAGAGATAAATGCCGGCGCCATATTGCACCGGCCAAATCTGAAAATCGGCGTGCGGTTTTGACATTTTCCATCCGCATAAATCCGGCCGGCGCAGATTCCAAAAGAAAAAAGGGCTCACGTCTTTCAACGTAAGCCCTTGATCCGGCTACCTAAAACAGCTTGCAAATATGGTCGGAGCGATAGGATTCGAACCTACGACCCTCTGATCCCAAATCAGATGCGCTACCAGGCTGCGCTACGCTCCGAAGCCGGCGATTCTATCGCGATGCGGGCGCAAAGGTCAATTGCGAAGTGAAGATAATGTGCGCGGCGGCGAAGTGGCGTGGCAGACGCAGTGGCGACCCCCCGCTTCAGGCGGGATAGCAATTGGCTTGACTTGGTACGTCGCGCTGACATAATCCGCACACCGCAAAGGTCCGATCGGCGCTTCGCGCCAAGTTTGCAGTATTCACCCGGACCTGCTCCCGACTATCACAACAATGGCACACCGGCCCCGCTTGCGACGCGGGCAGCCTGAGTCGTGCCTGAGCCCAGCCAGCCGTGCGTGCACGGAGCATTCGGGCAACCGGGATGCGGCAACAAAAAAGGACGGCTGTTCGCAAGCCGCAATCTGAAGGCGGCGCCAGTGCCGTGCGGAGCACTGGCAGCGCCTTTGTGAACGGGAATAAAGATGTTTCAGTCGCAGGTGGTAGTGCTGATCGCAGGCTTGTTCGCGCTGCAGATGGCGATCGTCTGTGCCGTGTTGCGGCGGTCCACGGGAATGGAACGCAGCGGGCTCACATCGTGGGCGCTCGGCGACCTCGTGGTCACCCTCGCGGTGGTGCTGCTAGCTGCGCAGGCGTACCGGCCGCAGTGGCCGCTGGCGTCGTTGCCAGGGGTGGCGCTGACGGCGGGATTGTCGATGATGGCCTACGGCACGCGACACTTCGCTGGCAAGCGCGGGCGCGGCATCGTACTGGCCGCGCTTAATCTGCCTGGCTTGCTGGCGGTGGGGCTGCAACTGGCCGGCGAAATGGGCGTGCCCGGTGCCGCTGCGGCACCGGAACTGACGCAGGCCCTGGCGCTGGCCGCGGCGTTGATCCAGATGATGTTGCTGCTGGACATCATCCGCGCCGCCGTGCCGCGCCTGCCGGCCAAGCGCGGCACCGGGCGACTCGCGGTGCTGTCGCTGATCCTCGTGGCGCTGGCGTGTACCGCGCTGGCCGGGGCGCAGACGTCCGCCGCATGGTCGACGCTGTTCGGTCACCACCCGTGGATGCAGCCCGACGAGCGGGCCGGCATGACGGTCTGGTTCGTATTTGGCGTGGTTGGGTTGTCGGTCAGTTTTGCCTTGATGGCACATGACCGGCTGCGCCGAATCATCGAGCGGCGCGCGCGCCACGACGACCTGACCGACGTGCTTTCGCGGGGCGCGTTCTGGGAGGAACTCGAAGCTGCCTGCAAGGGAGCCGAACGCCAACGCACGGTCTTCAGCGTCGCCTTCATCGACCTCGACCATTTCAAGGCGATCAACGATCTCTACGGTCATCTCGCTGGCGACAGCGTGTTGCGCCATTTTGCCGGACTGCTGCGCAAGGCGGCTCCCGAGCGCGCCGTGATCGGTCGGCTGGGCGGTGAGGAATTCGCCATCGTCATGCCGGGCACGCCGTTGGAAACTGGGCGCGCCATCAGCATGAAACTAAGCGCACTGGTCCGTTCCACGCCATGTCCGTCGGAACCGGACGCGATCGCCTACACCGTCAGTATCGGCATGGCCGAGCGCCGTTTCGGCGAAAACGCCGACGATGTCATGCGCCGGGCCGATCGCGCGCTTTACGATGCCAAATTGATGGGCCGCAACTGCGTATCGTCGGTCGACACAACCGAAGCCGTCGGCATGCCGCGCCGGCCCCGTGTGCGCGAACGCGAATCGTCCTGAAGTCATTCCCTGCGGAGTGCCCCGGCAGGCATGCTGGGGTAGAATGCTGGCCTTGCCGCAACGGCAAGTCCAGCACACGCCGCCCTTAGCTCAGTTGGATAGAGCACTCGCCTTCTAAGCGAGCGGTCAGAGGTTCGAATCCTCTAGGGCGGGCCAGATCCTGGTGCGCCGCGCGTGCGCACTCCTGTGACGACAAACCGGCGCAGGCGCAACGCCCGTCAGTTTCGCGCGCGCAGCAGATCGGCCGCGCGTTCGGCGATCATGATCGTCGGCGCATTGGTGTTGCCGCCGATCAGCGTCGGCATGATCGACGCATCGACCACGCGCAACGCTTCCACGCCCCGCACGCGCAGTTGCGGATCCACCACCGCCATGTCGTCGCTTCCCATTTTGCAGGTGCCCACCGGGTGGTAAATCGTATCGGCATGTTCGCGGATGAAGTCGCGGATCGCCGCGTCGTCGCCTTCGCCATCGCCCAGCAGCGCCGCCAGCGGATCCGTGCCGCCGGCTTCTGCCAGTGCGGACTGGGCGAAGATCCGGCGCATCAGCTTCACGCCGGCGACCATGCCGTCGAGGTCCGCAGGCGCCGACAGGAAGCGTGGATCGATCAGCGGTGCATCGCGCATGTCGGCCGAGCGCAGTCGCACCGTGCCCCGGCTTTCCGGACGTAATACGCACGCGTGGCAAGAATAGCCGTGACCGGGCCGACCCTTGCGCAGCACGTTGGTGTTGCCCAGCAGCGCCGGGGCGAAATGCAGTTGCAAGTCCGGTGCGTCAAGCCCGGGGCGGGTCTTGACGAAGGCGCCCGCTTCGGCCACCGGCGACGCCAGCATGCCGGTCCGGCGCAAGCGGTAGCGCATCACTTCGCCGGCCATGCGCGCCACGCCGCGTAGCGAATAGCCATACAGGTGCCACGAATGCACCGGTTTGCCGATGATGACGTCGAGGTGATCCTGCAGGTTTTCTCCCACGCCGGGCAGATCGTGCACGATGTCGATGCCGAGATCGCGCAGGTGCGCGGTCGGGCCGATCCCGGAAGCCATCAGCAATTGCGGAGAATGGAACGCGCCGCCGCTGACGATGATTTCGCGGCGCGCGCGCAGCGTCACGGTCTGACCGCCGCGCACCGCCTGCACGCCGGTTGCGCGCTTGCCGTCGAACACCACGCGCAGCGCCTGCGTATCGACCATCACGGTGAGGTTCTTGCGCCCGCCGTTGTGGGTCAGGTCGCCGCGATTGCCGCGATGCAGATAGGCGCGCGCCGCGTTCCAGCGTTCGCCATTGAACTGGGTGGTCTGGAACAGGCCGACGCCTTCCTGTTCCGCGCCATTGAAGTCATCGTTGAGCGGCACGCCGGCCTGCGCGGCAGCGCGCACGAAGCGCTGCGAGAACGGATTCGGCGTGCGCAGGTCGCTGACATGCAGCGGGCCGCTGCCGCCATGCCAGAGGTCGTCGCGCCCCGCGTTGCGCTGGTTGCATTCGCTGCGGCGGAAGTAGGGCAGTACGTCGTCGTATCCCCAGCCTTCGCAGCCGAGCGCGGCCCAGCGGTCGTAATCGCTGCGATGGCCGCGGATGTAGAGCATCGCGTTGATCGACGAACTGCCGCCCAGGCCACGCCCGCGCGGCTGGTACGACTCGCGGCCATTGAGTCCGGCCTGCGGCACGGTGCGAAACCCATAGTTGCGCGGGCCGGGCCGCGGCACGGTGCGGGCGATGGCAAGCGGCGTCCAGACGGTGGGATGGTGATCGTCGGGGCCCGCTTCGAGCAGGGCCACTGTCACGCCGGGCTGGTCGGCCAGCCGTCCCGCCAGCGCGCAGCCAGCCGATCCGGCGCCGATGATGATGTAGTCGAAGCTTGTGTCGCTCATGAATGTTGTCTCCCCCGGCGGCTCGTCAAGGCTGGTAGCCGTGCGGCGTCACCAAATTGAAATTCGAACTGAATGTGTCGAGCATGCCGAACAAGCCTGCCACCGCCTGCGGGTTGCCGTCGATCCGGATCGCACCGGACTGCATGGCTTGCGGCAGCGTCAGCTGCTTCAGGCTGATCTGGTCCAGAGTGGCCTTGGTCAGCATGACCGTGGCGGTGGGTTGCGCGTGCTGGGCTTCTGAAACATATGTCAGCGCACTGTTACGCAGCGTCATCGCATAGCGCTGCCCCAGGTCCGTGAACTGCCAGTTCAGCGTCATGGTTTTGCCGGCGGCCTTGTCGGCATTCAGGCGTACGGCCAGAAAGTCGAAGAAGTTCGGCACAGTCAAGGCGCGCACCAGATCGGACGAACTGGTGGCGGCGAACGTGGGCTTCGCCACGCCATCGCGCAATTCCTGCGCGCCGGTCAGATAGATATTGCGCCACGTGGAGTTTTCGCTCTGGTAGCCAAGCTGTTCCAGCGCGTCGGCCTGCAGCGCACGCGCCGCGGCGTTGGATGGATCGGCAAAAACCAGCTCGTTGCCGATCTGGCTGACCCACCGATATTCGCCGCGGGCGTATGCGTCGCGCAGCTTTGCCAGCACGGCATCGGCGCCGCCCATCCATTCGATGGTCTTTTTGGCGGACTGCTCCGGCGGCAGCGGGTTCAGGTGCGCGGGATTGCCGTCATAGAAGCCCAGATAGCGCTGATAGACCGCGCGCACGTTGTGGCTGACCGATCCGTAGTAATCGCGCGCATACCATTTGCTGGCCAGCGGCTGTGGCAGTGTTTTCAACTGATCGGCGATCTCCAGCGGCGTGAAACCCTGGTTCAGCAGCCGCAGCGTCTGGTCGTTCAGATAGGCGTACATGTCGCGCTGGTCGGACAGCATTTCGACGATGCGCGCGCGTCCCCACGTGGGCCAGTGGTGCTGGCCGATCAGCACATCGGTGCGCTCGCCGTAGCGCAGCAGCGATTGCGCGATGAAATACGACCACGCCTTGGCGTCGCGCACCTGCGCACCGCGCAGCGTCAGCAGGTTGTGCTGCGTGCGTACGGCATTTTCGGCCATGCACAGCGTGCGGAATTGCGGCAGATAGATGTTCATCTCCGCGGGCGCCTCGGTGCCCGGCGTGAGCTGGAATTCGAAATCTACGCCATCAATGCGGCGCGTCTCGATCGCCTTGGTGATCAGCGAGGTCGGCGCCAGCAACGTCATCGTGCCGCGGGCCGTGGCCTTGCCGAGGCCGGTATCGACCTGGCCCGACGCACTCTTCGGCAACTGCGTGCCATACATGTATTGCGCGCGGCGGCTCATGGCGTTGCCGGCCAGCACGTTTTCGCTGACCGCTTCCTCCATGAAGCCCTGCGGGGCAAGGATATCGACCTTGCCGCTCTTTACGTCCGCTTCGTCGACGATGCCGCGCACGCCGCCGAAGTGATCGGCGTGGCTATGGGTATAGATGACTGCGACCACGGGTTTGCGCGGTCGGTGCGCGTAATAGAGATCGAGCGCGGCGCGCGCGGTTTCGGCGGTCAGCAGCGTATCGATGATGATGAGGCCGCTGTCGCCTTCGATGATGTTCATGTTGGCGAGGTCGGCGCCGCGAATCTGATAGACGCGATCTGTCACCTTGAACAGCCCGGCTTCGTTGTTGAGCTGCGCCAGCCGCCACAGGCTCGGATTCACGGTATTCGGCGCGGAGGCCGCGGACTCGAAGGCATAGGCCTGGAAATCCCATACGACCCTGCCGTCCGCCGTCGTGATCGTCCGTTGCGGGAAGCGCGCCACCAGCCCGCGCCGCGCGTCCTCGAAATCGGCGCGGTCGGCGAACGGCAGCTTGTTCAGCCATGCCGCGTTCGATTGTTCGGTAAGCGGGGACGCTGGTTGGGGGCCGGCCAATGCGGCGGTCATCGTCACGGTGGCGGCGGCCATCAAGGCGGAAGCGGCAATACGCATGGAATTCAGATTTTGGTGATAGACGAGGCGTCTATTGGATGCGCGCCGGATCTATAATTCAATTGCAAAATACGTATCGCAACAATGCAGACGACGCATATATGAATCTGAAGCGATTGGAACACCTGGTGGCGGTTGCGGAAGAAGGATCGATGGCAGCGGCTGCGCGGCGCGTGCACCTGAGCCAGCCTGCGCTGACGCGCAGCATCCAGGCGCTCGAAGACGAAGCCGGCGTGGCGCTGTTCGACCGTGGTGCGCGCGGCGTGACGCTGACCGCGGTGGGCCGCATGGTGACCGAGCGTGCGCGTCGCGTGCTGTTCGAGTCCGGATGTCTGGAGCGCGACCTGACGCTGGTCCGGCAGCATGAGATCGGCAGCGTGCAGATCGGGCTCGGCGCGTTTCCGGCGGCGATCCTGCTGCCCGAGCTGTTGAGCCAGTTGCACCGCCAATGGCCCAAGCTGCGGATCGGCACCGAGGTCAGCCACCCCGGCGCGTTGCTGCAGGCGCTGTATCGGGAGGCAGTCGACTTCGTGGTGATCGAGCACAGCACGGCGCCGACGGCCGCCGAACTGGAAACCGTGCGCCTGCCGCCCGACCCGGGCGGGGTGTTCGCGCGTGCCGGGCATCCACTGACGCTTGGCCCGGTGGGCCTTGCCGCGCTGCGCGAATCGGCCCTGGTGTCGGTGGTGTTTCCGCCAGAGACGCACGAGCGGGTGCGCAAGCTGTTTCGCTGCAAACCGGGCGAGGACGTGCCGTTTCAGGTCGAAAGCAACGATTTCCGGGCGCTGACGCATCTCGTGCGCCATGCCGACGCGCTGTTGCTGGCGCCGGCGCGGGCGGTGCGCGAAGAACTGCGGGCGGGCACGCTGGTCGCGCTCGACATTCCAGAGCTGCCGGACATCACCATGCAGTTTGCAATCGTGCGGCTGGCGCAGCGCACGCTTTCCCCGGCGGCGGCGCGCGCGGTGGCCGTGATCGAGACCGTGGCGCGGGCATGAAAAAAGCGCCCCGGGCGGGGCGCTCTGGCGATCCGAGCAGGCGCGGCCTCCCGGATGGCGGCCGTGCGGCCTTACTCCTCGACCGCCGTGCCGACGATGTTGTAGCCGCCGTCGACGTAGGTAATTTCCCCAGTCACGCCGCTGGCCAGGTCGGACAGCAGGAAAGCGGCCACGTTGCCGACCTCGTCGATCGTCACGTTGCGGCGCATCGGCGCTACGTCTTCGAAGTGCTTGAGCAGCTTGCCGAAGTCCTTGATGCCGGACGCGGCCAGCGTCTTGATCGGACCGGCCGAGATGCCGTTGGCGCGAATGCCCTTCGGGCCGACCGCCGAGGCCAGGTAGCGCACGCTGGCTTCCAGCGACGCCTTGGCCAGGCCCATCGTGTTGTAGTTCGGCACCACGCGTTCCGCGCCCAGGTACGTCAGCGTCAGCAGCGACGCCTTGTCGTTGAGCAGCGGCAGCGCGGCCTTGGCCAGTGCGGGGAAGCTGTAGGCCGAGATGTCGTGCGCGATGCGGAAACCTTCGCGCGACAGGCCTTCCAGGAAATCGCCGGCGATCGCCTCGCGCGGCGCAAAGCCGATCGAATGCACCAAGCCGTCGAATTTTTCCCAGCGTTGCCCCAGAGCGGCGAAGGTGGCGGCGATCTGTTCGTCGCTGCTGACGTCGCATTCAAAAACCATGTCGGAGCCGAATTCCTTGGCGAAGTCCGTGATGCGGTCCTTGAAGCGTTCGCCCACGTACGTGAAGGCCAGTTCCGCGCCTTCGCGCTTGCAGGCCGAGGCAATGCCGTAGGCGATCGAACGGTTCGAAAGCAAGCCCGTGATCAGGATCCGCTTACCTGCCAGAAATCCCATAAGTTCTCCAAGATGATAGTGAGGACGGGCATGTTTCGTGCACAGGCCCGTGTCCGGTGCACGGCGGGGAATGTCACCCGCTGGGAATTGCGCCGCGTAGAGGAATGTCCGGATGGCTGGTCGCCGCCCGAACCCATGTAAAATTGTCGCACAACTTCGCCCGGCCACAAGCCGCCGGGCTGTCTCGGGCATTGTGGAGGTCTGCAACCGGATGCTGATTCATGCACGTTGGCCGCTTTGGGCGGCAGGGCAGTGCTTCTGTCGTCGCGCGGTCGTGCAAAGTGGGTTGGCACTATCGATGGTGCTGGCTGCGGGTTTTCCCGTAGCGGCCAACGCCGCGCATGGTTTCGCGCTGCATGGCGATCTCAAGTATCAGCCGGATTTTGCCCACTTCGATTACGTCAATCCCAACGCACCGCAAGGCGGCACGCTGACGCTGGCCAATCCGGACCGGCGTACCAGCTTCGATAAATTCAATCCGTTTACGCTCAAGGGCACCTCGGCGCCGGGGTTGACGCAACTGATGTTCGAATCGCTGCTGATCGGCAGCGCCGACGAGTCCGCCAGTGCGTATGGGTTGCTGGCCGACGACGTCACGCTGGCACCCGACGGGTTGTCGGTCACGTTCCATATCCGGCCCGAGGCGCGCTTCGTCAATGGCGATCCCGTACTCGCGTCGGACGTCAAATATTCCTACGACATGCTGATGAGCAAGTCTGCAAGCCCGGGCTATCGCAGCATGTGCACCGACGTCAAAGGCGTGGTGGTGACCGGCGAGCGCACGGTGCGATTTGATTTCAAGCAACGGAATGCCGAATTGCCGCTGATCGTCGGCTCGCTCCCGGTGTTCTCGAAGAAGTGGACCGCCGAGGTGCCATTCGAGAAGCTGACGTTCGAGGCGCCGATCACCAGCGGTCCGTACAAGATCGAACGCTACGATGCCGGTCGCGGCATCGTGTTCCAGCGCGATCCGAACTACTGGGGCAAGAAGCTCGCGGTGCGGCGTGGCACGTTCAATTTCGGTCGGGTGGTCTACCGTCTGTACAAGGACGAGACCGCCAAGCTCGAGGCCTTCAAGGCCGGCGAATTCGACGCGATTGTCGAATATCGCTCGAAAAACTGGGCCAAGAGTTATGTCGGCACGCGCTTCGGCAATGGCGAACTGATCAAGACCGAGTTTCCCCATCGCAACGGCGCCGGCATGCAGGGCTTTGTGATGAACATGCGCAAGCCGATGTTCCAGGACGTGCGCGTGCGCAAGGCCCTGATTCTCGCGCTCGATTTCGAATGGCTCAACCGGCAGTTGTTCTACGGCGCATACAAGCGGCTCGACAGCTGGTTCTCGAATAGCGAACTGGCCGCCAGTACCACCTTCGACGGCAAGCCTGGTCCGGGCGAACTGCAACTGTTGGAGCCGCTGCGCGCCGATCTGCCGCCGGAGGTGTTCGGCCCCGATGTGGTGCAGCCAACCACCAATGCGCCGCGCTCGCTGCGCGACAACCTGCGCGAGGCGCGCCGTCTGCTGGCGCAGGCGGGGTGGACCTACGAGGACGGTGCGCTGCGCAACGCCAAGCGCGAGCCGATGGTGTTCGAGTTCCTCGACGATGGCGGCGCGATGAGCCGGGTCATCACCGCCTACGTGCGCAACCTGGAAAAGCTCGGCATCGAGGTGCATCAGCGCACCACCGATTTCGCGCTGTATCAGAAGCGGCTGGAGGATTTCGATTTCGACATGGTGTCGATACGCTTTCCCGATTCGCAAAGCCCCGGCAATGAACTGCGCGACCGCTTTTCCACGGAGGCGGCCGGCACGCCCGGATCGGACAACCTGTTTGGCCTGAAATCGAAGGCGGTGGACAAACTCGTCGACGACGTGCTGCATGCCGAATCGCGCGAGGAACTGGTGACCGCCGGTCGCGCGCTGGACCGCGTGCTGATGCACGGCTATTACATCGTACCGAACTGGTACAGCGCATTTCACCGTGTGGCGTATCGCAAGGAGCTGTCCTATCCGACGCGCCTGCCGTACTACTACACCGCGGAGGGCTGGATCCTTTCCAACTGGTGGCGCAACGACCTCGCGCCGAAGACCCGGTAATCCAGACATCCATACAACGGACGGCCAATGTTTGCCTATCTGCTCAAGCGAATCCTGCTGATGATCCCGACGCTGATCGGCGTCATCACGCTCACGTTTGTCGTGATCCAGTTTGTGCCGGGCGGCCCGGTCGAGCAGATGATGCTTGAAATGAAAGGGCGCGGCGCGAGCGGTGAAGCCAGTGGCGGGGGCGCGGAATATCGCGGCCGGCGGGGCGTGGATCCGGACAAGATCAAGGAGATCCAGGCGCTCTATGGCTTCGACAAACCGCCCATCGAACGTTACTTCATGATGCTCAAGCGCTTTGCGCGATTTGATCTGGGCCAGAGCTATTTCCAGCACCGCAGTGTGTGGGAGCTGGTGAAGTCCAAGATGCCGGTTTCGATCAGCCTGGGGCTCTGGACATTTTTCCTGACCTACCTGATATCGGTGCCGCTCGGCATATCGAAGGCAATCCGCGCCGGCAGCCGGTTTGACGTGATCAGCAGCTTGATCGTGCTGGTGGGCTACGCGATCCCGGGCTTTGTGCTCGGCGTGCTGCTGCTGGTGCTGTTTGGCGGCGGCACGTTCGTGCAGTGGTTTCCGCTGCGCGGGCTGACTTCGGACGACTGGGACCAGCTTTCGCTGATGGGTAAGGTAATGGATTACCTGTGGCACCTTGTGCTGCCGATCACCGCGTCGGTGGTGGGCAGTTTCGCCGTGGTGACGATGTTGACCAAGAACGCGTTTCTGGAGGAAATCCGCAAGCAGTACGTGCTGACCGCGCGCGCCAAGGGCCTGTCGGAACGGCGCGTGCTCTGGAAACACGTGTTTCGCAATGCGCTGATTCCGCTCGTGACCGGATTTCCGGCGGCGTTCATTGGCGCGTTCTTCACGGGGTCGCTGCTGATCGAGACGCTGTTCTCGCTGGATGGCCTGGGCCTGCTTTCGTATGAAGCGGTGCTGCGCCGCGATTATCCCGTGGTACTCGGCACCCTGTACCTGTTCACGCTGATCGGGCTTGTGACGCGGCTCATTTCGGATGTCTGCTACGTAATGGTGGATCCTCGCATCCATTTCGAAGGGATGCACCGATGAAATTGCGTACCGCAAGTGTCGCCGGCAGCAAAGCCCTGCCACATTCGCTTTCGCCGCGCCAGCGCGCCTGGCAGCGTTTCCGCCGCAACCGGCTTGGCTATTGGAGCCTGATCCTGTTTGTGGTGATTTTCCTGCTGAGTCTGGCGGCCGAAGTGCTGTCCAGCGATCGCCCGCTGGTGGTGCGCTACAAGGGCGAGTACTACTTCCCGATCGTCAAGGTCTATCCGGAAACCACGTTCGACGGGGATTTCGCCACGCCGGCCGATTATCTCGATCCCTATATTCGCGACCGAATTACCACGCACGGCAACTTCGCGGTGTTCCCGCCGAATCGTTATTCCTACGATTCGATCAACTATTTCGCGAAGGAACCAAATCCCGCGCCGCCGTCCGCCGACAACTGGCTCGGCACCGACGACCGCGGGCGCGACGTCCTGGCGCGGCTGCTGTATGGTTTCCGCGTTTCCGTGCTGTTTGGCATGGCGCTGACGATTATCGGCGTATTGATTGGCACGCTCACCGGCGCGCTGATGGGATTCTTCGGCGGCCGTTTCGATCTGTTCTCGCAGCGCGCCATCGAGATATGGAGTTCGATGCCCGAGCTGTATCTGCTGATCATTTTCGCGTCGATCTTCGAACCGAG
The DNA here is from genome assembly GCF_058799075.1 of Cupriavidus sp. GW822-FHT06G04. Lineage (NCBI taxonomy): Bacteria > Pseudomonadati > Pseudomonadota > Betaproteobacteria > Burkholderiales > Burkholderiaceae > Cupriavidus > Cupriavidus sp. GW822-FHT06G04. The sequence continues at coordinate 238,133 of NZ_JBXALD010000007.1, forward strand.
CCTGGCGTTGCTGATCATCCTGCTGTCGCTGTTCGGCTGGATGGGATTGTCAGACTACGTGCGTGCCGAGTTCTATCGCAACCGCTCGCTCGACTATGTCAAATCGGCGCGCGCGCTGGGTTTGTCGAATGTCCAGATCATGTGGCGCCATATTCTGCCCAATAGCCTGACGCCGGTCATCACCTTCCTGCCGTTCCGCATGAGCGCCGCGATCCTGGCACTGACAAGCCTCGATTTCCTCGGTCTGGGCGTGCCGCCGACCACGCCCAGCCTGGGCGAACTGCTGGCGCAGGGCAAGGGAAACCTCGATGCCTGGTGGATTTCGCTGTCGACCTTTGCGGTGCTGGTGATCACGCTGTTACTGCTGACCTTCATGGGTGACGCGCTGCGCGATGCTTTTGACACCCGCCTGGGTCTCGCGCAGTTGCGCGGCCGGGTAGAGCCGAAAGTACCTGCCGGCAGCGCCGCGGAGGTGACGCCATGAGCGCGGTGACGCCGATTTTCGATCCGCTGCATCCGGTCGCGCCGCCCGCGCCCGGTACGCTGCTGATGTGCGTGGACCATCTGTCCGTGACGTTTGGCGAAGGCGAGAGCGCGACGCGCGCGGTGCGCGACGTGAGTTTCGACCTGCGCGCTGGCGAGCGATATGCGCTGGTGGGTGAATCGGGCTCGGGCAAGACCGTCACGGCGCTGGCCATGCTGCGGCTGGTGGAGGATGCCACCTATCAAGGCGCGATCCGGTTCGAGGGCAAGGACCTGCTACAGGTGAGCGATCGCGAAGTGCGCCGGATCCGCGGATCGGAAATCGCGATGATTTTCCAGGAGCCGATGACGGCGCTCAATCCGCTGTACACGATCGGTAACCAGATCGTGGAAACCCTTGCGCTGCATGAGGGGTTGGATCGGCGCGCGGCTCGCGAGCGTGCCATTGCGCTGCTCGAGCGCACGGGCATCAGCGATGCGGCCAACCGTTTCAACAGTTTTCCCCACCAGTTGTCGGGCGGGCAGCGTCAGCGCGCCATGATCGCCATGGCGCTGGCCTGTCGCCCGAAGCTGTTGCTCGCCGACGAGCCGACCACAGCGCTGGACGTCACCATCCGCGCCCAGATCCTGGATCTGCTGCGCAGCCTCCAGGCGGAATTCGGCATGGCCGTGATGTTGATCACGCACGACCTGAATATGGTTCGTGCGTTTGCGCAGCGGGTGGGCGTGATGGAAAAGGGTGTGCTGGTCGAGACCGGCGAGACCGCCGAGGTTTTCGCCAATCCGCACCACCCGTACACGCGCAAGCTGATCGACAGCCATCCCAGGCGCGAAGTCCTGCCGCTGGTGCCGCTGGCGCCTGTGCTTCTGGAAACCGACGCACTCTGCGTCAACTATCACAAGAAGCGCTCCGGGTTTGCCGGCTGGTTCCTGAAGGAAGCGTTTGCCGCGGTGAAGGATGTCACGCTGCAACTGCGCGAGGGCGAAACGCTGGGCATCGTCGGGGAGTCCGGATCGGGCAAGACCACGCTTGCGCACGCGGTATTGGCGCTGCAACGCAAGAGCAGTGGGGCGATCCAGTTTCTCGGGCGCAGTTTCGATGCGTGCACGCAAAAGGAACGTAGTTCGCTGCGCTCGCGCATGCAGGTGGTGTTCCAGGATCCGTTCGGATCGTTATCGCCGCGCATGACGATCGAGCAGATCGTGGGCGAGGGCTTGGCGCTGCACCAGCCCGGGCTGTCGCCAGAAGCGATGCGGGAGCGTGTCATCGAGGCGCTGCGTGAAGTCGGGCTCGACCGCACGGCGCTGGGACGTTATCCGCACGAGTTTTCCGGCGGGCAGCGCCAGCGGATCGCCATCGCCCGCGTGTTGATCCTCAAGCCGCAGGTGTTGGTGCTCGACGAGCCCACGTCGGCGCTCGATGTATCGATCCAGCAGCAGGTTCTGGCATTGCTGTCGCAACTTCAGCACAAGTACAACCTCAGCTATCTGTTCATCAGCCACGACCTGGCGGTGATTCGGGCGATGGCGCACCGCGTGATCGTGATGAAAAACGGTGAAGTGGTGGAATCGGGCGAAACCGAAACGGTGCTTGGTGCGCCGCAGCATCCGTATACGCGCAAATTGATGGCCGCCGCCCAGCTTGGTGCCGCGCGGATGATGTGATTCCTGCCGCCCGCCGGCAGATGCGCGTAACACATACTCAATATTCGGTTTCCAAGAATCAAGATACGTTTTTGATGCTAATTCTTTGATTTGCTAGCGAATTGAGGAAAATTTGTAACCATCTTTGACACGTCAAAGCCCGGTCCTTTAATATCGCGCGATAAGTTTTCGGGGGTGGTTCGTCCGTCGCATGCTGACCTTGGGGAAGGTCGTTGATGCACGCGGCTGGTGCAGTTCTGCTGGCGTACTTTTTGCGTACGATCCGCCCTGATGTTTTCACGCTGTCCGGCTTTGTCTGATTTGCCGGTCAGATTTGTCCGATCATCAGGAGAACCAATGCAGCAGACGGTACTTCATTCCCTGGCGCGCGCCGCTATCGGAATTGCCATTGCCTGCGGTGCGACTGTGTCGAATGGAGTGCTGGCGGATACGGTATTCAAGGATCCCGACGCCCGGATCGAGGCTCGCGTGGAAAGCGCCGATGCACATCCGGAAGGCAAGCGCGGCTTGCTGTCGTCGGTCATGAATTCCACCAGCAACGTTGCCAGCAAGGCTGGCGATCTGGTCATGAACGCGCTGGGCCTGATTGGCGTGCGTTATCGCTTCGGCGGTAACAGCCCCGAATCGGGTCTGGACTGCAGCGGCTTTGTTCGCTACGTGTTCAACGACACCTTCGGCTTCATGTTGCCGCGCCGGTCCGTCGAAATGAGCCAGGTGGGCACCACCGTGGCCGTCAACGAACTGCGTCCGGGCGATCTCGTGTTCTTCAACACGATGCGCCACACGTTCTCGCACGTCGGTATCTATATTGGCGACAACAAGTTCGTGCATGCGCCGTCTACCGGCAGCAAGATCCGTGTCGACGACATGCGTGCGTCGTATTGGGTGACGCGCTACAACGGCGCCCGCCGTATCGACGATTCCGCGCGCGTCTCGACCGAGAACACGGGCAGCATCATCGAAACGCTCAAGCGTTACGATCCCAACGCGCAAGGCAGGTCGATGCTCGGCGGCTGAGTTGGCGCCTGGGACATCGCCAGATATGAAAAGGACTGCTCGGGCAGTCCTTTTTTATTGCTTCGCGCCAGTCAGATGCCGTGCCGCAATGGACGTCCACGGCTGACATGCCGTGTCACATGACTGACGATTTCCGTCAGTTTTCGTCAATCTCCGTCAGGCGGTGGTCGAATATGACAACGGTTGCCTATTTGGCGATCACTGCGTGGCGACCGTTCCCGGCGTGGCGGGGCGCGTCCGGGCCGCCGCGAGCTTTTCCCGCAGGGCCGGCAAGGCCGCGGCGGTGGCCTGCTCCCCGGCCAGGATCGCGCGGTTGCGCGACGCGAAATCGCTGCCGCCCATATCGGGCAGATCCGGGCGGATGACCACGTCGGCGCGCGCCAGGGCCATCTTGTTGATCGACTGGCCCATGATCGCGGTGGTCTGCAGCAGCACGCCGCCTTGCCCGCTGTTCTTCTGGCTGGAGGGATCTGCCGAAATATTCACGGCAATCACAAATTCCGCGCCCATCTCGCGCGCCGCGTCGACCGGCACCGGCTCGACGAGGCCGCCGTCGACATAATCGTGGCCGCCGATCGATACCGGCTGGAACACGCCCGGCACGCTGCTCGATGCGCGCACGGCCTGGCCGGTGTTGCCACGCCGGAATACGATGCGGTCGCCGGTTTTCAGGTCCGTTGCGACGATGCCGAGTGGCAGCTTCATGGTCTCGATCGGGCGATTCTTCACCAGCCGATTGACGTAGTTCTGCAGCGCTTCGCCTTTGACCCAGCCGCCAAACTTTGTGCCGAATGGCAGTGCCCAGTCGGCGATCGCCGCTTCATCCATGGTCAGTGCCAGCTTGTTCAACTGAAATCCATCCATGCCCGTTGCGTACAGCGCCGCGACCACCGATCCTGCGCTGGTGCCGGTCACGATATCGGCATGAATGCCCTGGGCTTCGAGCGCTTTGATCACGCCGATATGCGCGAAGCCGCGTGCTGCGCCGCCGCCGAGCGCCAGGCCGATGCGGACCGGCCGTGCAGGCACGGGGGTTGGCGGCACGCTGGTAGTCGTGCCCGTTGCCGGCGGCACAGTTGGCTTCGGGCCGAATGAACAGGCCGCCAGCAGCATTGCCGCCGAAGCGCCCAGGAAATTTCGTCGTTGCATCGAAAGGGATGAGAGGCTTGCTGAAAGTGATGCAAAAGGCATCGGCGGGTCGCGCGGCCTTAGGATTCGGCATGCGGACCCGTCTGAGACTGGCCGCAGCTTAAATGATTCCGTGGCCCGGGTGCAGTGCGGGCAGGGCGTATAATGCGGCATTCAATGAAATCCGGCCTGCGCGCACCTGTGCGCGGGCCTTTTTGTTTCTCCCCGACCATGACACAACGCGTCCGTACTCGTTTCGCGCCGAGCCCGACCGGCTTCATCCATCTGGGCAACATCCGTTCTGCGCTTTATCCCTGGGCGTTCGCGCGCCGCATGAAGGGCGATTTCATCCTGCGTATCGAGGATACGGATGTCGAGCGTTCGTCGGAAGAGGCCGTCAATGTGATCCTGGAAAGCATGGCCTGGCTCGATCTGGATATCGACGAAGGCCCGTTCTATCAGATGCAGCGCATGGACCGCTATCGCGCCGTCGTCCAGCAGATGATGGATAGCGGCCTCGCCTACCACTGCTATATGAGCACCGAGGAACTCGACGCGCTGCGCGAAGCCCAGCGCGCTGCCGGCGAAAAGCCGCGCTACAACGGCTTCTGGCGGCCGGAGCCGGGCAAGGTGCTGCCCGAACCGCCCGCTGGTGTGAAGCCCGTGGTGCGTTTCAAGAATCCGATTGGCGGTAGCGTGTTCTGGGACGATGCGGTCAAGGGGCGCATCGAGATTTCGAACGACGAACTCGACGATCTCGTGATCGCGCGGCCGGACGGCACGCCGACGTACAACTTCTGCGTGGTCGTCGACGATCTGGACATGAAGATCACCCACGTCATCCGTGGCGACGATCACGTCAACAATACGCCGCGCCAGATCAATATCATCCGTGCGCTGGGCGGCGACGTGCCCGTCTACGCGCATCTGCCCACCGTGCTGAACGAGCAGGGCGAGAAGATGAGCAAGCGCCATGGCGCCATGGCGGTGACCGGCTATCGGGACGAAGGTTATCTGCCCGAGGCGGTGCTGAACTATCTGGCCCGCCTTGGCTGGGCGCACGGCGACGCGGAGATTTTTTCGCGCGAACAGTTTGTCGAATGGTTCGATCTGGATCATCTCGGCAAGTCGCCGGCGCAGTACAACCCAGAGAAGCTTGCCTGGCTGAACAACCACTACATCAAGACCGGCGACAACGCGCGCCTGGCCGATCTGACCCGTCCCTTCATCGAGGCGCTCGGCGGCAAGGTGGAAGGCGCCGATCTGGTCGGCGTGATCGCGCTGGTCAAGGACCGTGCGAATACGCTCAAGGAAGTCGCGCAAACCGCGATGCTGTTCTATCGCGGCGAGCCCCAGCCCGATGCGGCGCTCAAGGCCGAGCACCTGACCGACGAGATCCGTCCGGCGCTACAGGCGCTGACCGCGCAACTGACTTCGCTGCCTGAGTGGAAGCGTGAAGCGATCAACGCGACGTTCAAGGCCGTGCTGGCGGAATTCGGCCTGAAGATGCCGAAGCTGGCGATGCCGGTGCGGCTGCTGGTGGCAGGGCAGTTGCAGACGCCGAGTATCGACGCGGTGCTGGAATTGTTCGGGCGCGAAACGGTTCTGCGCCGTCTGGCTGCCATCTAAAAATGTGCGGAAAAGTCTTTGCGGGGGCTTGCGCTCAAGCCGAGACTTCAGCATAATCTCGTTCTCCCTGCTGCGCGACGCAAGTCAAGCAGATCGGTTGAAAAATCGAAAAGGGGCTTGCAAATCGGCGTGATTGCTTTATAATCGCCGCTTCGCCGGAAATGCAGTAAATCTGGCGGCAGGATGCAGTAAATGGCAGTAACTTCGGGGCTATAGCTCAGCTGGGAGAGCGCTTGCATGGCATGCAAGAGGTCAGCGGTTCGATCCCGCTTAGCTCCACCAAAGTTTCTGTCCCCTTCGTCTAGAGGCCTAGGACATCACCCTTTCACGGTGAGTACAGGGGTTCGAATCCCCTAGGGGACGCCAAATATTGGACGTAATCAGACGTCCAGTTGGCTGTCCGGAGCGAAGCTTCGGGTGGCAACCGACAAAGGAGCGGTAGTTCAGTCGGTTAGAATACCGGCCTGTCACGCCGGGGGTCGCGGGTTCGAGTCCCGTCCGCTCCGCCAGACTGAGCCCGCTTGGGTGAAACCAAGCGGGTTTTTATTTGGGTAGGAAGCGATTATTGAATAATCGCTTTTTCGATTACCTGAAGCAAATGTTGTCAGCTTCGAAAAATCGAAATATAATCGCGGCTTCGCAAGAAAATGCGATCAGGAAATACTCGGAAGTATTATGGGGCTATAGCTCAGCTGGGAGAGCGCTTGCATGGCATGCAAGAGGTCAGCGGTTCGATCCCGCTTAGCTCCACCAGAATTCCGAGGCGCTTGAGCAGTAAAAAAGCGCTTCAGGTTGCGAAAAAGTTCTGTTAAAATGCCGGACTTCGTAGCAATAGACGGAAACGTTGCTCGCAACAGATTTCTGTCCCCTTCGTCTAGAGGCCTAGGACATCACCCTTTCACGGTGAGTACAGGGGTTCGAATCCCCTAGGGGACGCCAAATATTGGACGTAATCAAACGTCCAGTTGGCTGTCCGGAGCGAAGCTTCGGGTAGCAACGAAACAAGGAGCGGTAGTTCAGTTGGTTAGAATACCGGCCTGTCACGCCGGGGGTCGCGGGTTCGAGCCCCGTCCGCTCCGCCAACTTTTGAAAAAGCCTGCATAGCAGGCTTTTTTTTCGTCCTGCGGAAGTGTGATTCCTGCGGAAGTGTGATCGGCGAACGTATGTCGATCACATGGCGCCTCGGGGCTGCCACACCGGCGCAAGTCCGGCCGCCGCCATCGCAACCGCCTGCGCAAGTTCATGCGCGCCGTGTCGGATCCGTCCCACCACGTCCCGGCAACGCCCGTTCCACCCGTACATCCGATCGAGAGCGCCACGCTCGCGTGCGCCCGATCTGGCGCATCAACTCATCTAGCGTACCTCAGGCACCCGGCTGACCTTGCGGAAATACCGCACGAGCAGTGTGCCGGCAATGGCGAGACTGACGCTGTTGGCGAGCCAGAAACCCGAGGCGCCACGCGTGAATGCCGGCATCGACTCGATCAGTCCGAAGCCGAGCACATAACCGCCGCCCAATCCCACGCCCCACAGCGACCCGGCATAGATCAGCGTCGGAATCAACGCGATCTTGTAGGCGCGCAGAATAAATGCGCTCATGACCTGCACGGCGTCGAACGCTTGATAGAACGCGACAAACAGCATCAACGGCAACGCTTTTGCCACGACGGTGGGATCCTTCGCATAGGCGTTCAGAAGCGGCTCGCGCAATAGCCAGAGCAGGGTGCCCGTGACCAGGGCGATGCTCGCGCCAAACCGGATGCCGCGCCAGCCGATGCGCCGCGCCCCGGCAAGATCGCGCGCGCCGATCGCTTGCGCTACAAGCGTCGACGTGGCGATCGAAAGCGACAGTGGCATCATGTACGCCACTGCGCTCAGGTTGGCGATGATCTGATGGCCGGCGAGCGTGTCCGTGCCGAGCCGTGTGATGAAGATCGACATCAGCGTGAACGACGTGATTTCGATCAGGTAAGTCAGTCCCATTGGCACGCCGAGGCGCAGCAGCGGCCAAATCCGTTGCCAGCGCGGCCATTCCCATCGCGCAAAAATGCCGAGCGGACGATAAGCACTGCCCAGGCGCAGGATCGCCAGGCCGGACGCGCACCACGTCCAGCTGATGATCGTCGATGCCAGTGCGCAACCGGGGCCGCCCATCGCATCGACGCCAAGTCCACCGTGGATAAACCAGGCATTGAGCGGCACCTTCAGCATCAGCCCGGCAATCTGCAGGACCGTCACCATGATCGGGCGCGACAAGGCATTGTTCAGCGCCATGTAGATGCGGAACGCGAGCGCCGCCGGGAGCCCGAAGGCCACGATATGCAAATACCGCGACGCCTTTTCCACCAGCTCGGGAGGCGCCTTTGCGAATGCCAGCAACGGTCCCGGAAACAACAGGAGCAGCATGCCGGGGATGGCGAGCGCCAAGCCCAGCCACGCGGCCTGGCGGACTTCGACGCCGATTTCCTCGATGCGCCCCGCGCCGTACAGCTGGCCTGCCGTCGGGGCCAGGGCCTGCAACACGCCCATCAGGCTGATATAGACCGTCACGTAGATCGATCCGCCCAGCCCCACCGCGGCGAGGTCAGTGGCCGACGCACGGCCTGCCATGATGGTGTCGATGACGCCGAACGCAATTACGGCAAGTTGCCCCACCAGTACCGGTGTGGCCAGATGGACGATGCGGCGAAGATCTTGCAGCGCGCTGCTCATGGGGAGGTCGGATCGGCGGCTGGCCGATTCTGGCCAGCAGGGTCAAGGCGCCTTGACAGGCCGGCGCCGTGGCGGCGCGCGACGGCCGTCATTCCTGCCGCGGCAGGCGGCGTTGCGCGGCTGACGGGCGCGGTGGCGCAGCATGCGAGGTGTCCACCAGGCGATACAGGCGGAAACGCTCGTCGCGGTCGGCCGGGCGGCGGCCTTCCCAGATCAGCCGCCATTCGAAATGGGAAATATTGCTCGGCGCGCCGTAGTCCACCGCATCGTGACGCAGCAGCACATCGCATGCGTCGGCTGGACCGCCGAAGCGAATTTGTCCGAAGTACGCAAAGGACGCGAGTTGCGCATCGCCCATGCGGATCGGCTGTACGCACCGATAGGTCGACGGCAGGGCCAGTGCGGCGGCCTGCGCGACATCGCGATAGGTCTTGCCGTAGTTGATGGACGGCAGCCAGAGGGTCATGGCGATGACCCACATCAACGTCGTGCCGGCCGCCGAAATCACCACCGGGCGCCAGATCTGCTTTGGCGCGCGCGACAGCCGCCAGCGCACGATCAGGATCCACGCCAGTGTCACCGCGATCGCTATCGCGACGGCGCTCAGGGTAAAGGTGTGCTGGAAGCCCGGAATCTGGCGAAACACGTTGTTGGCGATCTTGGGAGGCCAGCCGGTTGTCTTGGCGATCCACATGAACCAGATGAAGCCGCCAAAAATCGTGAAGAACAGCAGGGCAAACCAGTCGATCGCATTGATCGCCGCGCGCGGCAGCGTGGGCAGCGCAAACGCCGCCAGGATGGCCATCGGCGGCAGCAGCAGGATGAATTGTACGTCGCCGGGGCTGCGCTGCAACACCAGCAGTACGAACAGCATGGCCAGGATCGCCAGCGGTAACGCCACGTGTGCGGCGCGGCGCATCCCGCGCCACGACAGCCAGGCAAACGCCGCGATCGGCCAAACCGGCCAGCTGAACAGGAAGAAGTTGCGCGCGATAAAGCCTGCCGTGAGCAGCGAAGGCGCCCCGTAGGTGTGGCGGTCGTAGCGCGACCACTCGCGGATATAGGCCACGGCATCGTCGGGAACCGTCGCGCCAAAATAAGCGGCAGCCATCCAGGCGCCCACGATCGCGAGTGCAATCGGCAAGCCGATCGCGACCAGCCGCTTCAGCGGTAATGGCCTGCATGCTATACCTGCGACCAACGACGCGCCCAACAGCGCCGCGGCCAGGATCGGTCCGCTGGCCAGGCACAGCGCACCCAGGCCGACGCCGAACCAGAGGCTGCCCTGGACGGGTTTATCCAGGCTGCGCACCATGCCATAGAGGATGAACGCGATGAAACAGACCTGACCGACTTGCGCCGTGGTCTCGTGGCCACGCATGGCCAGGCCCACGCAGGCCAGGAAAATCAGTAAGGCCCCGTCGGCCAGCGCACGGCCGTACGAGCGCGCGTCGGGCTGTCCGCCGAAAGCAAAGGCAAACGGCTGCACCTCGTCACGTCGGCCAAGCAGATACGTCGAATACCAGATGAATGCGCAGGTGCCGAAGTAAAACAGCGCCGTGGCGAGCCGCGAGGCGTCCGGCGCGCCCAGCCACCCGCCGAACAGCCGGATCATCAGCCCGCCCACCCAGAAGACCAGCGGGCCGTCCTCGCTGACGGGCCGGCCCACGATGTTGGGCATCAGCCAGTCTTGCACGTTGCCGTCGCCAAGCTGCCACATGACGCCAAACCCGGCCGCGTCCTCGTTCTTCCATGGATCCCGCCCAAACAAACCTGCCAGGCCATAGATGATGCAGATCGCCAGCAAAAGATAGCGCGGCAGCGCGCCGGTCGCGGCGGCGGTCAGGTGGACGGGAGAGGTCTTGGCTTGGGACATCGGGACAGAGGCGGGACGGCGACCATAAGCGTACACAAGCCGCTATTGTGGGCCACAAATGCAAAGAGGCAGCCGATGCTGCCTCTCTGTCAGGTCGCGCAGGGCAGGAGCATCTGTTCCTGCGCGCGCGTTCGCTCGGTAGAGCTGGGCGATTACTTCTTGGCGGCCAGCTTGCTGCCGAACTTCTGGCGGAACTTCTCGACGCGGCCGGCCGTGTCCATGATCTTCTGTTGGCCGGTATAGAAAGGATGCGATTCCGACGACACTTCGATCTTGGCCAGCGGGTAGGTCTTGCCTTCGTGTTCGATCGTGTCCTTGGTCTGGATCGTCGAGCGGGTCACGAACTTGAAGTCGTTCGACACGTCGTGGAACAGGACTTCGCGGTAATTGGGGTGAATGCCTTCTTTCATGGTGCTTCCTTTCAGGTTGGGTAGCCAGTCCGCTCGATCGTCGAATGTCGCAGGCAAACGCTTGCGACGAGCGAACCACTTGCCGATTACGGGCAAACCAGAATTATGGCAGATAAACAAGGACTTGGGCAATAAGTCCGTAGCTTTCGCGATAGCGGTGGTAAAAACGCTTTACGTGGCTGATACGTCATGTTTTGCCGGATCCTGGCGATAAAACTGGCTCAGCATGGCGTACGTCGTGGGCCAGTGCTCGCGGAGGGCGCGCGGATCGACGAAAAAGGCCTCGGAAGCCACCGCGAAGAATTCGCTCGGCGCCTCGCATCCATACGGGTCGATCACGTGCAGCCGGGGCGGCAGGCGGTGCGGGTGGTCCCAGTCGGCGTCGGCGACCGCTTCGCATGCGTCGGCGAACGTATCGTATTCCCCCAGGAAGGTTTCGGCCCACTGCTCTGCATCGATGCCCGGATGCAGGACGCGCGAAAACGGCGGTACGCCATCCGGTTCGCCGTTCAGCATGTCGAGTTTGTGGGCGAATTCATGGATGACCACGTTGTAGGTGTCGACCGGCAGCTCGCGGGCGCTGTCGATGCCCGCGCCGGGCAAGCTCACGTCCTGCCATGAGAGGATCACCGGGCCGTTCTCCCATGCCTCGCCGCTGGCTTCTTCCTCGACGCCATGGACGAGGCCGATCTCGTCTTCCACGGTCTTGCGGATCAGGAATTCGCCCGGATACAGCACGATGCCGCGCCAGCCCCGATACCACTCGATGCCCAGTTTCAGGATCGGCACGCAAGCCTGCACGGCCACGCTAACCACCATGTCGTCGGTCAGTTCGAGGTCGTGCGCGGTCGAATATTCCTTGTTGGCGATAAACAGAGTTGCCAGTTCGCGCAGCGTGTGCAGGTCGTCGGCGTCGTAGCGTTGCACGAAGGGCAGCGCGGCGACGGTGCGCGTCCACAGTTCGTCGGGAATCGCGTACTGGGCAAGCTTGCGCTCGCGCGAGCGCGCACGCAGGAAGCTGGAAAGTTTGCCGAACATAATGGGTCGGGTCGGAAATGAAAAAGGCGCACCCAGAGGGTACGCCTTTCCGCTTGCGTGGCAACTGCCAGGTGGCGTTAGCCGCCGCGGCGCATCATGTCGAAGAACTCCGCATTGTTCTTCGTCGGCTTCATCTTGTCGAGGATGAATTCCATCGCCTGGACTTCGTCCATGTCGGAGATGAACTTGCGCAGGATCCAGATTTTCTGGAGGATTTCCGGCTTGATCAGCAGTTCCTCGCGGCGCGTACCGGACTTGTTCAGGTTGATGGCCGGGTAGACGCGCTTTTCCGCCAGACGGCGTTCCAGGTGCACTTCCATGTTGCCGGTGCCCTTGAACTCTTCGTAGATCACGTCGTCCATACGGCTGCCGGTTTCGATCAGCGCCGTGGCGATGATCGTCAGCGAACCGCCTTCTTCCAGGTTACGCGCGGCGCCGAAGAAACGCTTCGGGCGCTGCAGCGCGTTGGCGTCGACACCGCCGGTCAGCACCTTGCCCGAGGCCGGCACCACCGTGTTGTAGGCGCGCGCCAGACGGGTAATGGAGTCCAGCAGGATCACCACGTCGCGCTTCAGCTCGACCAGTCGCTTGGCTTTCTCGATGACCATTTCGGCCACCTGTACGTGGCGGATCGCGGGTTCGTCGAACGTCGACGCCACCACTTCACCACGAACCGAGCGCTGCATTTCGGTCACTTCTTCTGGGCGTTCGTCGATCAGCAGCACGAACAGATCCGCTTCCGGATGATTGTTGGCGATCGCGTGGGCGATGTGCTGCAGCATCACGGTCTTGCCGGACTTCGGCGACGCCACCAGCAGTGCGCGCTGTCCGCGGCCAATCGGCGCGATCATGTCGACGATGCGGCCAGTGATGTTCTCTTCGGCGCGGATATCGCGTTCGAGCGTGAGCGGCCGGTTCGGGTGCAGCGGCGTCAGGTTCTCGAACATGATGCGGTTCTTCACCGCTTCGGGCGGCTGCCCGTTGACCTTGTCCACCTTGACCAGCGCAAAGTAGCGCTCGCCGTCCTTGGGCGTGCGGACCTCGCCCTCGATCGAATCGCCGGTGTGCAGGTTGAAGCGGCGGATCTGCGAGGGGCTGATGTAGATGTCGTCCGTGCTGGCGAGGTACGAAGTTTCCGGCGAGCGCAGGAAACCGAAGCCGTCGGGGAGGACTTCCAGCGTGCCGTCTCCGTAGATGGTTTCGCCCATCTTGGCGCGCTTCTTCAGGATCGCAAACATCAGTTCCTGTTTGCGCATCCGTTGTGCGTTGTCGATCTCGAGCGTAGCCGCCATTTCGAGAAGCGCAGACACGTGAAGCGATTTTAGTTCTGTCAGGTGCATAGACAAGGGGTACAGAGGCGCCCGAACGGGCAAGACCTAAGGAAGGGGGAAAAGAATGAGCGAACGCTCGGGGAAGTTGTTGGGTGGCATCTTAGCACAAACCGGCCGGTACGCCAGAGCTGGCGCACGCACGGCCGGATTCGGTGCCTTGCCGGGGCGCGCGGGCCCCGGCGCAAGGTCGCTTAGACCTGCGTGTCCAGGAACTCGGTCAGCTGCTTCTTCGACAGGGCGCCAACCTTCTGGGCGGCCACTTCGCCGTTCTTGAACAGGATCAGCGTGGGAATGCCACGGATGCCGAACTTCGCGGGCACCTGCTGGTTTTCGTCGACGTTGATCTTGGCGATCTGCACGCGGTCGCCGTAGTCCTTGGCCACTTCATCCAGAATCGGCGCAATCATCTTGCACGGGCCGCACCATTCTGCCCAGAAATCGAGCAGCACGGGCTTGTCGGACTTGAGGACGTCGGTATCGAACGACGCATCGCTCACATATTTGATTTGATCGCTCATGGCGGAAAACCTCTGGTTTCGCTCAGTTTATGATGAAGGCGGAAATCTGCCGTGGGGCTGAACCGCTACCTTACACGAGATCGTGCAGGTCCGCCGGACGGCAACACGTGGCAAACACGCACCGCCAATGACGCCAATATCTTACCAGTTTGCCGAAATTCAAGCCGTTGGCGATGGCGGCCCGAAAACCGTTTTGCTGCGGGTAGACGGTGACCATTCTGCCGTGCCCGCGACGAGGCTGCTGAAAATAGTGTTAATCGCGCCAAGAGATTCACTCAATCGCCCGCACGTATCGGAGGTAATTGGTGCGGCGCCGTGATCGCGCCCACCCGGCCGATTTTCCGCTGCGACAGCGCACGCGCATGCTTTAGAATCCACTTCAAGAGAAACGCATCCGAACCCGCGTAGAATGGCTCGCGCGGATGCGCCAACCCTGCATCTTTCGATAAAAGGCCCAGATCATGACGTCCGATCCCCGCAAGCCCGGCATGCCCGAAACGCCCGCCGCCCCCAACTCGCCTGAAAACAGCGCGCCCGAAGCGGACCATCTCAGCGATGCGCTGGCGCACCTGAGCAGCGCTGTCGAATCGGACAGCATCGCCACGGGCGCCGCCAAGGGCCTCGTCTACAGCGTGATGGAAACGCTCGGCGCGCTGATCGGCGACCCGGACCTGCCCGAGCACGCTCGCTCGGGCTACCAGGGCCTGCTCGAAACCGCGCGCGAACTGCGCGCGCGCCTGGAGCGCGGTGGCGACGACTGATATCGCGCGTCCCACGGTGGCACCGGGTGATCCCGGGGATCGCGACGGCTCCAATCATCCATGACCCGGCTCACTTTCGTTCCTGGCCCGTCGTTCCTCGAACAGGCGGCCACGGCGACCTGGTATTTTCTCGATCACTGCGGCCCTGTTGCATCGGCCGCGCATGTCGTCGTGCCTACCGCCGCGCAGATTCCCGGCGTGCGGCTGGCGCTCGATGCCGCCGCGCGCGCGGCCGGGCAGCCGCGGCTGCTGCCGCGTGTGCTGACGCTTGGCCACTGGCTGCTTGACCTGCCTCCCGATCTCGAAATCGAGCCACAGCCCGTACGCAGCCATGCGGCGCGGCTGCTGGCGGTGCAGCAGGCCATCCGCGCGCAGGACTGGCTGCGTCGTGCCTTCGGCGCGCAGACCGAAGGCGCAGCGTGGGGGCTGGCCCAGACGCTGGTGTCGATCAGCGACGAACTGAGCGCGCGCTGGCTCGAGGACGCGGCGATCCGTGAAGACGACGATGTCGACGGCGACGATCGGGCCGCCTTGCTGCAGGGCGCCTTGCAGCGGACCTATGCGCATTTGTCAGAACGCTTCCTGGGACAGGAGGCGCAGATCGTGTTGGCCTTCTGGCAGATGTTGTCGGGACCGGACGATCCGTTGCCCGCGCGCCGGCGTGCGTTGCAGCGTCTCGCACAGCGCCTGGCCGGCCCGGTGATCTGGATCGGCCCGACGCCGCCGGAACCGATCGAGGCAATGTTTTTGCAGCAGGCCGCCGAACTCGTGCCGACGCTCGAAGTCGGGTACGACTGGACTGGCGGCGCGTCCGCACCCGAAGGCGATGAAGACGCCGATGCCGAGCCCGCTGACTGGTATCGCACGTTGCTGGCGCTGTGGCCCGAGGCGCGCCGTGGCGAAAGCACCGATGCCGCGCCGGCGCCCGCGCTGCCGCGGACCTTGCCCGCGCAACGCCCGCAAGTGCGCGTGATCGGCAGTGCGCGCTTCGAGGACGAGGCGATGGCCGCCGCCGACCAGCTCGTGCAGTGGCTGAACGAAGGACGCAAGCACGTGGCGCTGGTGGCGCACGATCGCGTGGTGGCGCGCCGCACCCGGGCGCTGCTGGCGCGCGCGGGCGCGCCGGTGCGCGACGAGACCGGCTGGAAACTGTCGACTACGCGCGCGGCCGCCGCACTGATGCGATGGTTTGACGTGCTGGCGCGCGATGGCGATACCGCAGCGTTGCTCGACCTGTTGAAAAGCCCGTTCTGTCTGCCCGAGGCCGCGCGTCGCGGCGAGGCCATCGCGCTGTTGGAGCGACGGATCCGTCGCGACGCGATCACGGGCGGCTGGGCGCGCCAGCGCCACCTGTTTGCCGAACGCGATAGCGCGGCGACCGTCGATGCAGAATCGACCGATGGTGGCGACACAGAGCTGGAAGTGCGGGCCGCCGCCCGCGCGTTGATCGCCTCGCTGGCCGACGAAGCCGCGCAATGGCCGCGCGGTCTGGCCCAGCATGCGCTGCCCGTCTGGCTCGGCCGGCTGGACGCCACGCTCGAGGTGCTGGGCATGCGTGGCGCGCTGGCTGGCGACGATGCCGGGCAGCAACTGCTCGACGCGCTGGCGCGGCTCGGCGAGGTCTGCGATGACGAAGCCGGCAGCCAGGCCACGCTCGATCAGCAGGAATTCCGGGCCATGCTGTCGGCATTGCTCGAATCGGTGGCGTACAAGGAGCCGTCGGCGCCAAGCCAGTCGCGCATTACGATCCTGCCGCTCAACGGCGCGCGCATGCGCCGCTTCGATGGCGTAGTGGTGGTGGGGTGCGATGATGCACAACTGCCGTCCAGCGCCGCCGAGCTGATGTTTTTCTCGAACCAGATGCGGCGCGAACTCGGACTCGAAGACCGCGAGGCGCGCTTTGCGCAGCAGGCGCGCGATCTGGCCGAAGTGCTGCTTAACAATGACGACGTGGTGCTGACGTGGCAGCGCTTCGGCAGTCGGGGCGAACCCCATCACGTATCGGGCTGGATCGAACGGCTGTCTGCATGCTGCGCGCGCGCGGGTGCGCCGATCGAGTCGAACAGCGCACCACAATGGTTCGACACGTCCGCGCAACCGGTGTTCATGCCCGCGCCTTCCGCGCCCGAGCGCGTGCCGGCGCGCTGGAGCGCGGCGGCATACAACACGCTGCGCCGTTGTCCGTATCAGTTCTTTGCAGGGCGCATGCTGGGCCTAGCCGGGTTGGAGGAGCTCAACGACGACCTTGAAAAACGCGATATCGGCAATCTGTTGCATCGTGTGCTGCTGCAATATCACGAGGAAATCCACGCCTCGGGCGAACGCGATGAGCAGCGCCGGCTTGCCCGCCTGCGACAGATTTCCGACACCGTCTTCGGCAAGCAGATCGCCGAGGACGGTAACGCGATCAGCTACTACCGCCGCTGGTGCGAGGTGCTGCCGTCCTATGTCGCCTGGCAATCGGCGCGAGAGGAGATGGGCTGGCACTGGCGCGGCGGCGAAATCGAAGCCAGCGTCGATGTGGCGATGCCCGACGGCACGCCGCTGCATTTGTCCGGCCGCATCGACCGGCTCGACAAGGGGCCCGATGGCGCCCACGCGGTGATCGACTACAAGACCCAACCGGCCAGTCGGCTGCGCCGCAAGGCCGGCGACGCCGAAGAGGATTGCCAGCTGGCGTTCTACGGGTTGCTGCGCGCCGATGCGGTGGCCGGCAGTTGGGTTGCCCTTGAAGGCGTGAAGCAGGGCGGCAAGGACAGTGCGCCCGGCGCGCAACGCGAAGTCGACCTGCCCGAATTCCAGGCCGCCGTGACCTGGTTGGAACGGCAATTGCGCGACGATGTTGGCCGTTTGCGCCAGGGCGCGAAGCTGCCCGCATTCGGCGACGCCGCGGCCTGTACCTATTGCGATGCCCGTGGCCTGTGCCGCAAGGGCTTCTGGGAATCCACCGCCTTGCCCGATCTGCAGTCATGAGCGCCAGTCACGATATCCACGCCTACCTGCGCGATGGTCAACCTGTTGGCGAGTCCGATTTCACGCGCGCGGCCTGCGATCCCACCCGGTCGGTGGTGGTCGAGGCCTGCGCCGGCAGCGGCAAGACATGGTTGCTGGTGGCCCGCCTGGTGCGGCTGCTGCTTGCCGGTGCGGCGCCGCACGAGGTGCTGGCGATCACGTTCACGCGCAAGGCCGCCGAGGAAATGCGCGAGCGTCTGCTGGAGGTGCTGGCGCAGCTTGCCAGCGGCAGCGACGATGCGGTGCTGGCGCAGCTGGAGATGCGCGGACTGACGCCGGAAGCCGCGCGCGCCGCGCTGCCGCGCGCGCGCCTGCTGCACGCGCAGGTGCTGGCTTCGCCGGGCCGCATGGCGATCGACACGTTCCACGGCTGGTTCGGCACGCTGCTGCGCGGCGCGCCGCTGTCTTCGGGCATCGTGCCCGGCGCATCGCTGCGGGAAGATGCGCTGCGCATGAAGCGCGAAGCATGGGCGCCATTCTGGCGCGCGCTGGCGCAACCACAGCACGCCGAATTGCGCGAGACGTACGAACAGCTTGTCGATGCGATCGGCGATTTTCAGGTGCGCAGCCTGCTCGATCGCATGTTCCACGCTCGCAACGAATGGCAGGCGTTTCGCGAAGCGGGCGATCCGGCGCAACTGTTGGCCGCCGATCTCGGCGACGACGCCACGCACGATGTGCTGGTCACTGCGCTGGCCGACGACGACTGGCTCGAGGAATGCGCGCAGATTGTGCTGATGTTGGGGCGCGGCGGCAAGACGGAGCAGACCAACGCTTCGCGCTTGATCGAGGGATTGCGCGCGATCCGGGTCTGGCGCGATGCGGGTGCCGAAGCGGGCGAGGCGGCCACGCGGGCGTTCCATCTGCTGCGCGCGGCTTTCTTTACCGATGCGGGCAAGCCGCGCGCGATGAAGCGCACCGCCGCGCTGGTAAAGGTCTGCGGTACCGAAGGGGCGGCCGACGAACTGCTGGCGCAGATGGCGGGGCATTGCAAGCGCCTCGAGGAAATCGCCGCGCGCCGTTGCGAAGCCGCGGTGCTGGCGATCAATCTGGCGCTGTACCGCCTTGGCGACGCGCTGCTGGCGCGCTATCACCGCTACAAGGGCGAACAGCGCGCGATGGATTTTGCCGATCTCGAATGGCTCGCGGCAAAGCTGATGGCCGACGAGGACGCGGCCGCATACCTGCAGGTGCGGCTTGATGCGCGGTATCGCCATTTGCTGCTGGACGAGTTCCAGGACACCAATCCGCTGCAGTGGCGCATCCTCCAGGGCTGGCTCGCTGGTTATCAGGGGCTTGCCGACAAGCCCACGATCTTCCTGGTGGGCGATCCCAAGCAATCGATCTACCGGTTCCGCCGCGCCGATGCGCGCCTGTTCGACGCGGCGCGTGACATGCTGCAAGCCGATTTTGGCGCCACCGTGCTGCGCACGAACCGCACGCGCCGCAATCGTCCCGAAGTGCTGGACTGGGTCAATGCAGTATTCGACCACGCGCGCGCCGAAGGCCGCTATCCGCTCTACGAGACCCAGAGCACGGCGCTGACCGATCCGGGCGGCCCGGTCTGGCTGCTGCCGCTGGTGGAACCCGATGACACCGCCGAAGAAGAAGCGCCGTCCGGCGACGGTCACCGCGATACCCTGACGCAGCCGCGCATCCAGCTGGGCGATTCGCTGCGCTTCGAAGAGGGGCGTCGCGTGGCGGCGTGGCTGCACTATCTGCGCGACCACGTGCCGGTGCGCGAGGGGGACAAGACCCGGCGCGCTTGCTGGCGCGACATGCATTTGCTGGTGCGCCGCAAGACCTATCTGGCCGACTATGAACGCGCGCTGCGCGCAGCGGGCATCCCTTGCCTGAGCCCGCGCCGCGGCGGGCTGTTGCGCACGCTCGAAGCGCTTGACGTGTCGGCGCTGCTGGCGTTCCTGATGACGCCCGAATCCGATCTAGACCTCGCGCACGTGTTCAAGAGTCCAATCGTCGGCGCCACCGACGACGACCTGATCGCGCTGGCCTCGATGGAAGGCGAGGGCGGCTGGTGGGCGCGCATCGAGGCGGGTGGGCTGCCCGCAGACGTCAGCTTGCCCTTGCGCGCTGGCGTGCAGCGGTTGCGTGAATGGCTGGCGCTGGCGCCCCACAAGCCTGTCCACGACCTGATCGACCATATCTATTACCAGGGCGAGGTGCGCCGCAGATATGCGCAGGCCGCGCCCTCCGCGATTCGCGAGCAGGTGTTGGCCAATCTCGATGCGTTCCTGAAGCTGTCGCTCGATCTCGATGGCGGCCGTTACCCGAGCCTGCCGAAGTTTATCGACGAACTGCAGGAAATCCGGCGCGGCGACGAGGACGAGAGTCCTGACGAAGGCGGCATGGGCGAGGGCGTCGAAGACACCGAAGCCGAACCGGACGACGGCGCCGACAATCAGCTCGACGCCGTGCACATCCTGACCGTGCATGCGGCAAAGGGGCTGGAGGCGCCTTTCGTGGTGCTGCTCGACGCCAACCACAGCGAGCCCGCTGCCGATCGCGGCGGCATCCTGGTCGACTGGCCGCCCGCATCGCCGGTGCCGCGCCATTTTTCGGCCTATGGCAAGCGCAGCGAACGCGGGCTGGCGCGGGCGCCGATGTTTGACGCCGAGGCCGCGCTGGCCGAGCGGGAAAACTGGAATTTGCTGTATGTGGCGATGACGCGCGCGCAGCAGGGGCTGCTGGTGAGCGGCGTGAAAGGCCGCAGCTCGAGGGCGGAGAAGGACGATGCGCCGGGCGCCGAGATTGCGGGAAGCTGGTACGTGAGGCTGGCGGCCGCTGGCGTCGGCGACGAAATCGCTGCGTATCCCGAGCTGGAAATCACCTCGGGGCAGGCGGCGTCACATGTCGGCGAGACCGTGCGTTACACCGATTTTCGACAACGCTATCGACATGCGGATGAGGCCGGCGATGTCGACACTGCGCTGGACGACAGCGACGAATCGACCGTGTTCGATGCCCAGGCGGCCGCGCATGGTGAGCTGGTGCACGCCTTGCTGGAACGGATCACGCGCTATCCGGACGCCTACGCCGGGTCGCCCGACGTGCCGACAGTGCTGCGCTGGTTTCCGCTTACCGGCGCAGGTACGCCGGAGGCGCGGCAGCGCTGGCAGCAGTTGGCCGAGGCTGCGGTGCAGGATCTGCGCACGATGTTGGCCGCGCCGGCGCTGCGGCCGCTGCTATTTCCCGACCACGCCTTGTCGGCGCGCAACGAGGTGGAACTCTACGACGGCTGGGGGCGCCTGCTGCGTATCGACCGGCTGGTGGAGTTTGCCGACCGCGTCGTCATCATCGACTACAAGCAACGTCTGCTGCCCCAGGAGCACGCGGCGTACGGCGCGCAGTTGGCACGCTATGTAGCCGCGGTGAAACCGATGTTCCCGGACAGGCGCATCGAAGCGGGCGTGGCCACTGCCGCGGGCGAATGGATCGATGCTGAACAGTTGCGCGCAACGCCAGCGCCCGTGGTCCCGATCGCCACGTCGCAACAAGGGTCGTTGTTCTGAGATGTGCCGGCATCGCAAAACGGGCGCAGAATAGTTCGCCGCCCTTTGTGATGCCTGGATGCCTATACTGCGAACAGCCAGCGAATCTGGTTTGCGGGACGCGACGTTGCGCCGGAGCGGAGTTGCGCCGGAGGAATTTTGCAGCGGGGAATTGCGAAGAAAAGGCGAAGGAAAAACGAAGAAAAACAGGAAGGGGGACGAGCCTGACCCTCGGCACTGGTGGAAAACGGCTGTGGCTGCTTCGTTCCCGACCTGACCAGGTTGACCGCGCCACCATGCGAGGAGGCCCGTCCGACCGGCATTGTAACGCAACCTGAGGCGGCAGTCCGATTTTTCGTAGTTGTACGAAGGTTGTTCGACGGCGGTTTGATCTGATACCGGGTTGATGTGTGGCCATGCTGGCAGCATGGCGGACGGCAATTTCAGCCATCGTACTCATCTAGGCAGGTTGGGCATGAACGCAAACGAACAGATTCTCCAGGGCGCTCTGGCGCCGCAAGACATCTCTGTCGAGGTCCTTCAGGAAAAGTACGCCAAGGGCGAGGAGCGGACCGTCGACGACGTGCGGCGCCGGGTGGCTCGCGCGCTGGCCGAGGCCGAACCGGCGGACCGGCGCGATGCCTGGGCGGCGCGCTTTCTCTGGGCGCTCGAGAACGGATTCGTGCCGGCGGGGCGCATCAACTCCGCGGCGGGCACCGGCATCCAGGCCACGCTGATCAATTGCTTCGTGCAGCCTGTCGGCGATTCCGTGTCGGAAGCGAAGGACGGCAAGCCCAGCATCTATACGGCGGTGGCGCAGGCGGCCGAGACCATGCGTCGCGGCGGCGGCGTGGGCTACGATTTTTCGTCGATCCGGCCCGGCGGCGCGCTGGTGCGTGCCACGCATTCGCGGGCGTCGGGCCCCGTATCGTTCATGAAGGTGTTCGATGCATCGTGCGCCACGGTGGAATCGGCCGGCGCGCGGCGCGGCGCCCAGATGGGCGTGCTGCGCTGCGACCATCCCGATATCGAAAGCTTCATTCACGCCAAGGACCGGGGCGAACTGACAAACTTCAACATCTCGATCGGCGTGACCGACGCCTTCATGCGCGCGGTGGAGGCCGACGAAGAAGTCGAGCTGGTGCACGTCGCCGAGCCAGGACCGGACATGATCGAGGCGGGCGCCTATCGACGTGACGACGGCCTGTGGGTGTATCGCCGTGTGCCGGCCCGCCAACTGTGGGATCAGGTCATGCAGGCCACCTATGACCACGCCGAGCCCGGCATCCTGTTCCTGTCGCGCATCAACGCCGACAACAATCTCTATTACTGCGAAACCATCGAGGCAACCAACCCGTGCGCGGAGCAGCCGCTGCCTTCGTATGGATGCTGCTGTCTCGGCTCGATCAACCTCACGCGTTTTGTGCGGCAGCCGTTCACCGAACACGCCAGCTTCGACTTCGACGCATTTGCGCAGGTCGTGCGCGTGTCGACGCGCATGCTCGACAACGTGCTCGACGTCACGTTCTGGCCGCTGCCCGAGCAACAGGCCGAAGCGCAGGCCAAGCGTCGCATCGGGCTTGGATTCCTTGGTCTGGGCAGCGCGCTGGTGATGCTGGGCCTGCGTTATGACGGTGATGCCGGGCGCGAGTTGGCCGCGCGTATTGCCGAAACGATGCGCGATCAAGCCTATCTGGCATCGGTCGAACTCGCCGACGAGAAAGGCGCGTTCCCGCTGTTCGACGCCGATGCGTATCTGCGTGGCGGGTTTGTCAGCCGTCTGCCCGCGGCGGTGCGGGACGCGATCCGCCAGCACGGCGTGCGCAATTCCCATCTACTGTCGATCGCGCCCACCGGCACCATCACGCTGGCCTTTGCGGACAATGCCTCGAATGGCATCGAGCCGGCGTTTTCATGGACCTACAACCGGCGCAAGCGCATGCCGGACAACAACTATCGCACCTTCGAGGTGGCCGATCACGCCTGGCGACTGTATCGGCATATGGGTCGCGACATGGATCAACTGCCCGAGGCCTTCGTGACGGCGCTGCAGATGTCGGCGCTCGACCATATGCGCATGCTGGAAGCTGTACAGCCATACATCGACACCAGCATCAGCAAGACCGTCAACGTGCCGGAAGACTATCCGTACGAGGCGTTCCGCAATCTCTATCTGGAAGCGTGGAAGGCCGGGCTGAAGGGGCTGGCCACGTATCGGCCCAACCAGCTGCTGGGCGCCGTGCTGTCGGTCGCGCCTGCGCCGGCGGCGGCGGCTAGCGACGACGATCCGCTGATCCGCCCTTTCGGCAGCCGGCCGCTTGGCGACCTGGAAGGCGTCACGTCGAAGGTGGAATACCTCACCTATGAAGGCCACAAGACGGTTTATCTGACGGTCAACTTCATGCGCGTGTCCGGCACGATCGACGGCCAGCCGGTCACGATCGAACGGCCGATCGAGTTCTTCATGCCGGCCGGACAGCGCAGCGAGGGGCAGCAGTGGATCACCTCGACCATGCGGCTGCTGTCGATGGTGGCGCGCTCGGGCGGCCCGATCGCCAAGGCGCTGGCCGACATGCGCAATGTCGTGTGGGACAAGGGCACCGTGCGCTACGGATCGCTGGTGCGCCAGGATGGCACCGAAGTGCCTCGCTTCCACGATTCGGAAGTGGCGGCGCTGAGCTATGCGATCCAGCGCATTCTGATCAAGCGCGGATTCCTCGACGAAGATGGCGCTCAGGTGCCGGCGCGCGCGCTGGCGGACCGCCTGGCGCGCCAGAGCGGCACAGCCGCGGCGGATTCCCAAGCCGCGCTGTCCCAACCCGCCGCGCCGCGCCAGCTTGCCGTGGGCATTGGCACCGGCAAGCCGTGTCCCGAGTGCGGCGCGCATGCGCTGCACAAGGTGGACGGCTGCGCCAAGTGCGCCAATTGCGGTTATGTCGGCGAATGTGGCTGACCACGCGGTCGCGCACCCGTTCCCCATCACATTCCCTATTTCGAACGTTCGTTTTAAGGAGTACGCTGCGCGCCAGGATGTGAGGTGCGCCAGTCTGCCCCCGAACAAACCCTGATCCGTGAATCCGGTTCATCACATCGATGACCGGATTTTGAGCGGCGAGTCCGGAACCCGTCCTTACAATCCCCTTTCTGTCTTGTCAGGCGACGCATGCATCGCCTGTCTGGACAACAGCAGCCCGGCTTCCCAGGCCCGTCAGAGGAAGGCAGCCGTATAACCAGAGGAGGATTCAAATAATGTGGAGTCAAGTCTATGACCCGCTAGGCAGCATGGCGCTTTCGACCATCGCTGCAGGGGTTCCAGTCGCGGTGCTGCTGGCGGCGCTGGCGTTCTTTCACATGCAGGCCCACCTGGCCGCTGGCCTGGCGCTGATCGTCGGCGTGGCCGTCGCGTCGCTGGTGTTCGGCATGCCGGCGGCCATGGCCGGCAAGGCGGCCGGGCTCGGTATCGTGTCGGGCCTGTTCCCGATCGGGTGGATCGTCCTCAATATCATCTTCCTGCACCGGCTGACGACCTTGAACGGGTCATTCAAGGTGTTACAGAACTCGATCTCCGGCGTGACCGAGGATCGTCGCCTGCAACTGCTGCTGGTGGCGTTCAGCTTCGGCGCATTCTTCGAGGGCGCAGCCGGGTTTGGCACGCCGGTGGCGGTAACCGGCGCCATCCTGATCGGCCTGGGATTCTCCCCGCTGGCCGCCTCGGGCCTGGCGCTGATCGCCAACACCGCGCCGGTTGCTTTCGGTGCGCTGGGCGCGCCGATCATCGGGCTGTCGTCCGTGACGGGGATCGATCAGGTGCAGTTGTCGGCGATGATCGGACGCCAATTGCCGTTCTTCTCGGTGCTGGTGCCGTTCTGGCTGATCTGGGCGTTCGCGGGCTTCCGCGGCATGCTGGCCATCTGGCCGGCGATTCTGGTGGCCGGTGTCAGCTTCGCGGTGCCGCAGTTCCTGGTCTCGAACTTCCACGGCCCGTGGCTGGTGGACGTGATTTCGGCGCTGATCTCGATGGGCTGCCTGACCGCGTTCCTGAAGATCTGGCGCCCGAAGGAAGTCTGGACATCCACGCGCATTCTCGGCCGCAAGGACGAATCGAAGATCGACAACCCGGAAGCCATCGCCGCCGACGCGCAGGCGCATGCGGCTTCGGCCAATATTTCGGTCATCAAGGCCTGGCTGCCGTGGGTAATCCTCACGGTGTTCGTGTTTATCTGGGGCATTCCCGAGTTCAAGAAAGCGGCCGACGCGATCTGGCAGTGGCGCTTCCCGATCCCTGGCCTGGACAAGGCAGTGATCAAGGGCCCGCCCGTAGTGCCCAAGGAAATCGCCGAACCCGCCGTCTTTGCCTTCAACGTGCTGTCGATGGCCGGCACCGGCATTCTGGTGTCGGCGATCATCGGCGGCCTGCTGATGGGCTACTCGATCCCGCGCCTGTTCAAGGAGTATTTCGAGACCATCAAGCTCGTGCGCTATTCGCTACTGACGATCTGCGCAATGTTCGGCATCGGCTATCTGACGCGCTACTCGGGGCTCGACGCCACGCTGGGACTGGCCTTCGCGCAGACCGGCGTGCTGTATCCGCTGTTCGGCACCATGCTGGGCTGGCTGGGCGTGGCGCTGACCGGCTCGGACACCGCGTCCAACGTGCTGTTCGGCGGTCTGCAGAAAACCACTGCGGAGCAGTTGGGTCTGTCGCCGACGCTGATGGCCGCGGCCAACAGCTCGGGCGGCGTGATGGGCAAGATGATCGATGCGCAGTCGATCGTGGTTGCTTCCACGGCCACGAAATGGTACGGGCACGAGGGCGAAATCCTGCGCTACGTCTTCTTCCATTCGATCGCGCTGGCCATCATGGTCGGCCTGTTCGTGACGCTGCAAGCCTATGTCCATCCGTTCACGCTGATGGTGATCCACTGACGCACCGGCGGTGCGCAGCGACACAAGCCCCGCTCCCGCAGCGGGGCTTTTTCATGGGCGTATCATGTGCGGTTCCCGTCAAGCCAAGTCGATCGACGAAGGACAGCCGCAATGCCCATCCGCCGCCTGGAAAGACTGATCGATCCGTTTCGCCGGCTTCCGGACACGCAGCCGCCCGACAGCGTGTGGCGCTTCTACGCCTACTTCCTGCGCGAGGTGTGGGGCGTTTTCGTGCTCCTGCTGATCGTCGGGTTGATCGGCGCGCTGGTCGAAGTTGCGCTGTTCACGTTCCTGGGCCGTCTGGTCGATCTGGCGCGCGAAGCGCCAGACGGCAATTTCTTCGCCCGCCATCGCAACGAACTGCTGTGGATGGCGTTCGTCGCGCTGGTGTTGCGGCCCGTGATGATCTGGCTGCACGACGTGCTGGTGCACCAGAGCATCAACCCGAATCTGGCCAACATGGTGCGTTGGCAGAATCACCGCTATGTGCTCAAGCAGAGTCTGTCGTTCTTCCAGAACGATTTCGCGGGCCGGATCGCCCAGCGGATCATGCAGACCGGCTTCTCCTTGCGCGATTCGGCGGTGCAGGCCGTCGATGCGCTGTGGCATGTGGTCGTCTATGCGGTCAGCGCGCTGGTGCTGTTTGCCGAAGCCGACTGGCGGCTGATGATCCCGCTGATCCTGTGGATCGTCTGCTATATCTTCGCGCTGATCTGGTTCACGCCGCGCGTCAAGCAGCGCGCGCTGATGGCGACGGAGGCGCGCTCCCGGCTGATGGGCCGGATCGTCGACGGCTACACCAACATCACGACACTGAAGCTCTTCGCCCATACGCGCAGCGAAGAGAACTACGCACGCGACGCCATGGCGGAGCAGACAGACCGCGCGCGGATGGCCGGGCGCATGGTCAGTGCGATGGATGTCACCGTTACCGTCATGAACGGCGCGCTGATCGCCGGCACCACGGGCATCGCGCTCTGGCTCTGGAACCAGGGCATCGTCAGCACGGGCGCGATTGCGCTGGCCACCGGTCTCGTTATCCGTATCAACAACATGTCCGGCTGGATCATGTGGGTAGTCAACGGCATTTTCGAGAACGTGGGACAGGTGCAGGACGGCATGAAGACGGTTGCCATGCCCAGGCACGTGCTGGACCGGCCCGACGCGAAGCCGCTGGTGATCCGGCAAGGCGAAGTGCGCTTCGAAAACGTGGGGTTCCACTATGGCAAGGGCAGCGGCGTGATCGAGAACGTCAATCTTGTGGTGCGGCCGGGCGAGAAGATCGGGCTGGTCGGCCCCTCGGGAGCCGGTAAGTCGACACTGGTCAACCTGCTGTTGCGGCTCTACGATCTTGAAACTGGCCGTATCCTGATCGATGGCCAAGACGTGGCCGGCGTCACGCAGGAAAGCCTGCGCGCCCAGATCGGCATGGTCACGCAGGACACGTCGCTGCTGCACCGCTCGATCGGCGACAACCTCCGCTACGGCAAACCCGACAGTACCGACGATGAGCTACGCGGCGCGCTGCGACGCGCGCGTGCCGACGATTTCATCGACGAACTGGTGGACGCGCACGGCAACCGGGGCCTGCATGCCCTGGTGGGAGAACGCGGCGTCAAGTTGTCGGGCGGCCAGCGCCAGCGCATCGCTATTGCTCGTGTGCTGCTCAAGGACGCGCCCATCCTGATCCTCGACGAGGCGACTTCGGCGCTGGATTCCGAAGTCGAGGCCGCCATCCAGGAAAGCCTGGAGGTACTCATGCAGGGCAAGACCGTGATCGCCATCGCGCACCGCCTGTCGACGATTGCGCGGATGGACCGCCTGGTGGTGCTCGACGGCGGCCATATCGCGGAATCCGGCACCCATGCGGAGCTGCTCGCACATGGCGGTCTCTATGCCCGGTTGTGGGCCCATCAGACGGGTGGCTTCGTCGGTGTGGATTGAGGCCGCCTTGTCCCGTCGCTTCCGATTGTTCAGGTCCGCCTTTTGCTACAATCGCCGCCTATGAGTTATCAAGTTCTAGCGCGCAAATGGCGCCCACGGGATTTCACCACGCTGGTGGGCCAGGAGCACGTGGTCCGCGCGCTCACGCATGCGCTGGAACAGCAGCGGCTGCATCACGCCTACCTGTTCACCGGTACGCGCGGCGTGGGCAAGACCACCTTATCCCGGATCCTCGCGAAGGCACTGAACTGCACTGGCCCTGACGGCAATGGCGGCATCACCGCCCAGCCCTGCGGCCAGTGCAAGGCCTGCCTGGAAATCGATAGCGGGCGATTCGTCGACTACATCGAGATGGACGCGGCGTCCAACCGTGGCGTCGACGAAATGGCGCAGCTGCTGGACAAGGCGGTCTACGCGCCGACCATCGGGCGCTTCAAGGTCTACATGATCGACGAAGTCCACATGCTGACCAACCACGCCTTCAACGCGATGCTGAAGACGCTGGAAGAACCGCCCGGACACGTCAAGTTCATCCTGGCGACCACCGATCCGCAGAAGATTCCGGTCACGGTGCTGTCGCGCTGCCTGCAGTTCAACCTCAAGCAGATGCCGCCGGGACATATCGTCTCGCACCTCGACCATATCCTGGCCGAAGAGGGCATCGGTCACGACGGCAGTGCGTTGCGTCTGCTGGCGCAGGCCGCGCATGGATCGATGCGCGATGCGTTGTCGCTGACCGACCAGGCCATTGCCTACAGCGCGGGCCAGGTATCGGAAGAAGCGGTGCGCGGCATGCTCGGGGCCATCGATCAGAGCTATCTGGTGCAACTGCTGGACGCGCTGGCCGCCGAAGACGGCGCGACGATGCTGGGCATCGCCGACTCGATGGCTGACCGCAGCCTGTCGTTCGCCGGGGCGCTGCAGGATCTCGGCTCGCTGCTGCATAAGGTTGCGCTGGCGCAGGCGGTGCCCGCTTCCGTGCAGGACGAGTGGCCCGAGGCCGAGGAAGTCCGGCGTCTGGCAGGCCTGTTCGATGCGCAGGAAATCCAGTTGTTCTACCAGATCGCCAATCTTGGCCGCAGCGAGCTGGCGCTGGCGCCGGACGAATACGCCGGTTTTACGATGACGCTGCTGCGCATGCTGGCCTTCCGTCCGTCGTCGACGCCTTCGACACCAGCGAGCGGGCAGGGCGGCGGCCAGCAGGCTGTGCGCGCGCGTCCGGCCAGTCCGTCGCCTGCGCCCGCAGCCCGTTCGATGGTGTCCGCCGCGCGCGCGGAACCAGGGCCGGCGCCGATGCCCGCAGCGGTGACGTCACGACCCGTGGCAGACAGCGTGGGCGTCCCGACGACCGCTGAACCGGCGGCTCCGGCCGTGACGGCAACGTCCGCCACACCCGCTGCCACGCCCGTTGCTGCTGAGTCCGCAGCCGCCGCCGCGCCGGCCAGCCGGTCGCCGATGTCGCCGGCCCGCGCCGCACTGGAAGCGGCGCGCCAGGCTTCGGCAGGCAAGGGCGCCGCGCGGCCGCTCGGGGCTGGCGCGTCTCCGGCTGCTGGCGCCGCCGCGGCAGGTGCGCAGCGCTCGCCCGCCCAGCCGCTGCGTCCGCCATCGGCCTCACGTCCCGCTGTGACATCGGCACCGGCGTCAATTCCGGCCGGCGAGACCGTTCGTCCGCAGTCGGATCCGGCGCGTACGATTCAACCGACGCCGTCGGCATCAACCGAGCCGACTGCGCCGACGACTGCGCCAGCCGCTTCGCTTGCGCCGAGCGCACCGTCCGCTTCCCCGGCGTCCTCGCAGTCCGCAGCATCGGCCGCGTCCGCGCCGGCCCCCAGGGCGCCGGTGCGCGACCGTGCTCCGGCCGCGCCGGTTGCGGACCAGGCTGCGCCATGGGAAGGCAGCAGCGTGCCGCCATGGGAAGACATGCCGCCCGACCTGCCGGTGATCGGTCCGTACGACGCCGATCCGGGGTTCGACCCGACTTTTGGCGGTTTTGATAACGGTTTCGAGTCCGACCCGGTGGAACGTGCGCCGCGTGGCGCGCGCCGCGCCGCGCCGGCGCAGGCTGCGCCACAGGCGCGGCGGCCCGAACCGGAAGCCGCACCGGCAGTGCCGCTGGCGCCCGCCGTGCCGCCGGTGGCGCCCAGTGCGGCCGACGATGGCACGCCGCCGGTGTTTACCGGCGATTGGCCGTCATTTGCCGCGGGTCTGCCTTTGAAGGGGCTGGCGCAACAACTGGCGCACCAGAGCGAGCTGCATCGCGTGGTCGGTCGTACGCTGCATCTGCGCGTGCCGGTCGCGGCGATTGCCGAGGCCAATGTCGCCGAGCGGCTGCAGGCCGCGCTCAATGAAACCTTCGGCGTCGACGTGCGCGTGCAATGTGAAGTCGGCGCTGTCACGCATACCGCTGCGGCGGTTGAAGCCGCGGCGCGGGCCGAACGCCAGCGCGAGGCGGAAGCCAATATCGACCGCGATCCATTCGTGCAGGGTTTGCTGCGCGAGTTTGGCGGACAGATCGTGCCCGGGTCGATCCAGCCACGCGCCGCCTGAATTCCAGAGGCGGCCCGGTGTACGACAGTCCGGCGCCGCCCATCCACCTACACGTATCCAAGGAGTGATTCCATGATGAAAGGTCAACTGGCCGGGCTGATGAAGCAAGCCCAGCAGATGCAGGAAAACATGAAGAAGATGCAGGAGCAACTGGCGCAGATCGAGGTGGAAGGCCAGTCCGGCGCCGGCCTCGTGAAGATCGTCATGACCTGCAAGAACGATGTGAAGCGCGTGACCATCGATCCCAGCCTGCTGGCCGACGACAAGGACCTGCTCGAGGATCTGGTCGCCGCCGCATTCAACGACGCCGTGCGCAAGGCCGAAGCGACCACGCAGGAAAAGATGGGCTCGATGACTTCCGGCCTGCCGCTGCCGCCGGGCTTCAAGCTGCCATTCTGAGGCAGGCGTTGGCACTGGCGGCGCGGTCATGAAGGCCGCTGCACCGACTTCGCTGCAGGCGCTGATCGAAGCGCTGAAGGTGTTGCCCGGCGTTGGACCGAAATCGGCCCAGCGCATGGCCTATCACCTGCTGCAGCATGACCGCGACGGCGCGCGCAAGCTAGGCGACGCGTTGCGCGGTGCTGCCGACGGGATTCGCCATTGCGAGCGCTGCAACACGTTTACCGAGCAGGAAATCTGCGAAACGTGTCGCGATCCGGCGCGCGACGCATCGTTGCTGTGCGTGGTGGAAACGCCGGCCGATCAGGTCATGATCGAGCAGACGCTTACCTACCGCGGGCAGTATTTCGTGCTGATGGGTCGGCTTTCTCCGCTGGACGGCATCGGCCCGAAGGAAATCCATCTCGATCGCCTGCTGGCGCGCGCCACCGACCCCGAATACGGTGGGCCGGCCACCGAGGTGATCGTCGCCACCAATTTCACCAGCGAAGGCGAGGCCACCGCGCACTATGTCGGCGAAATGCTCAAGGCGCGCGGCATCAAGGTCTCGCGGCTGGCGCGCGGCGTGCCGGTCGGCGGTGAACTCGAATATGTCGACGCGGGCACCATTGCGCGCGCCGTGATGGATCGCCGCACGCTCTGACGATGAATCTCGCGCGCTTCGATCTCGTGACGCTGGGGCTGTTCGTGGCGGTGGCTCGGCAGGGCAGCATCTCGGCCGGTGCACGCCAGTCGCACCTTGCCGTGGCCGCCGCCAGCAAGCGTATTTCGGATCTCGAAGCCGCTGTTGGCGCGCCACTGTTCTTTCGCCACGCGGCCGGCGTGCAACTGACGGAAGCCGGACAGGCATGCTTTCACCACGCGCTGACGATCCTGCAGGATGTCGAGCGCATGGCGGGCGTGATGTCCGATTATGCGTCGGGCGTGCGCGGGCAGGTGCGCGTCTGCGCCAATACCTCGGCCATTACGCAGTTTCTGCCCGATGACCTTGCGCAGTTCATGCGCCAGCACCCCACGATCCGCATCGAACTCGAAGAGCACAACAGCAGCGATATCGTCGCCGCGTTGATGGAGAACCGGGCGGACGTTGGCATCTTCGCCGATCGCACGCCGTGCGCGGGGCTGGTCACGGTCGAGTATCGGCAGGACGAACTGGTCATCATTACGCCGCCGAACCATCCGCTGGCGCAGCGCGGCGCGGTGCATTACGCCGATGCGCTCGAATTCGATTTCGTCAGCCTGCCGCAGGTCACGTCGCTGGCCGCGCGCCTGCTCGAGGAAAGCAGCCGTCTGGAACGCCAGTTCCGTCTGCGCATCCAGGTGCGGAGCTTCGACGCGATGTGCCGCATGGTCATGGCTGGCATGGGCGTGGGCGTGCTGCCGCGCATCGCCGCGGAGCCGCATGTGCAATCGATGGGCTTGTCCCTGGTGTCGCTCGAGGATGCGTGGGCGCGACGCTCGCTGCTGATCGGCATGCGTGATCCAGCCGGGCTGACCGTATCCGCGCGGCTGCTGATTTCCCATCTTTGCGGAGATCGCGCGCCGTTCTGAATGCGCACGCACCGGGCTGCGCTACAGCGCCGTCACGCCGTCGTGCGCGAATTCCACGCGGTTGCGCCCATTCTTCTTGCCGCGGTAGAGCGCCTGGTCGGCGCGCGCGATCATGCCGTGAATCGTGTCGCCTTCCTGCACGCATGCCACGCCGAGACTGGCCGTCATCTGCCGCGTGACGGAGAAATCGCGCTCTGCGACGGCACGGCGTAACAGCTGGGCGAACTGCACCGCCTCCTGCAGGCCGGTGTCGGGACAAATCAACAGGAATTCCTCGCCACCCCAGCGGCCGACGATGTCCGATGGCCGCTTGGTGGCCAGCATGCAGTCGGCCAGCTCCATTAGCACCTGATCGCCAATCTGGTGGCCGTGATTGTCGTTGACCGACTTGAAGCGGTCCACGTCGATCAGAATGATCGAAAACAGGCTGCCGGTGCGACGGTGGCGTTCGAACTCGTCGATCAGCACCTCGTCGAGCCGCCGTCGATTGAAAACCCCTGTCAGTTGATCGGTGCGCGACAGCGTCTCCAGCTGACGGTTTTTCTCGACCAGCTCGCTCTGGGTCGCCTGGATCTGCGCGAAGGCGTTGTTGCTGCGCTGGATTGCCGCGCGCACGGTCATTTCCGCTTCGGTGCGCTCGGCGATGATCAGCCGCAGTTTGCGCAACACATGATTGAAGCCGTCGATCACGCTGTCGAATTCGGTGCGGCCAAGCCGCGCCAGTTCGTCGAGATGCCCCCCTTCGCTCGACGCCAGCTGGAATAGCGCGCGCTGCAGGTTTTCCAGCGGACGGAATACCATGCGCAGGCCAAACGTCAGCAGCAGCACCAGCACCACGTCGATGGCGGCAACCTCGGTCACGCTCTGGATGGCTGCCGTGCGCAGCGCCGCGTGCATGGCATCGCGGGAAAATCGCACCACCGTCTTGGCGATGGCCTGTTCGCGGCGCTGCGCGTCGATGCCGTCCGGCGGGTAGATCGGGATTTCGTCGAGGATGCCATGGGCGCCGGCTACCGTGCATGGCGCAGTGCCCGCCATGACCGGACGCCCTGCGGCGGCGTAGATTTCCCGCCCATCTGGAGAAAACACGCAGGCCTCGAAAACTTCCGCATGCATCAGCGTCGACTCAAGCCGCGTGCGCATGATGCCCACATTCAGCGCCCATACCGGCTCGGCAAGGTTCTGCTGCAGGCTATCCAGGACTTCGGCGCGGGTGCGTTCGAAGCGCTGTTCGAGGTCCTGCCGCAACTGCCAGTGCCGATGCGCGGCAAATGCGCCCAGCGTTGTGGTGACCACAACGATGAACAGCACGATCATCCTGTTCCGGATCGATTGAGCCGGCGGCGGCAGTGGCATGGATTTGGTGATCCTGGAGAATCAATGGGGCATTCTATTGATCCGCCGCGCGGTTGAACAGCATCCGGAATGTGGCCAGCTCCGGGTGCAGGACCTCGTATTGCTTGCTGAAGCCGATATGCACCGTTTCGGTCTTGATCGTCATGACGCGCCGGGACTTGTAGCGCATCCGTTCGGGCAGCCCCTGCGCTTCCAGCGCCGTCAGCGCTTCGTTGATCACCACGCTCGGATTGACGACGCAATCGATCTCGCGCACCAGCATCTTCTTGACCAGATCCTGGAATTCGTGTCCTTCGACGACTTCGATCCTGCCCTCCCGCGCCATATCGAAGAAGCGCGGGCCCGGCGCCAGGTAACCGCGCTGGTTGCCGAACCGGAGCCCGGCGAAATCTTCGGGGTAGGTCTTGAACGTGCGCCTCTCGATCGCGTCGCGGTTGCAGTGCACGGCGACCTCTTCGGCGTAGAACGCCTTCGAATGATTGAGGAACGGGCGCGACTCAGGACGGTAATACACCCCGAGAATGCCGGCGCTGTTGCCGTTTCTGGCTTCCTCGACCGTGCGCGCCCATGAGGCAAAGCGGATTTCCACCTTGTATTCCGGCGGCATGCGCTTGAGCACCCGCATCACGCTGTCGATGTAGGCGCCGCGCGGCACGCCGTTTTCCTCGTAGGAAAGCGGGCGCTGGCCGGCTTCCGAGTAGAGCACGATGGTGGTGGGCGCCGCGGCCAGCGGGGCGGCCCAGCCATACAGGGCCATGCACAGCGCCTGGCAGGCACGGCTGCGAATGCGGAAAATTTGCATGGTTTCGGTTGCCGCTGGATAAGGGACTGCGCGCCGGGCCGTTACAGACTGCGCCGACGCGCCGCGCGCCGGCCCGGTCCGAACCCCAGCCACGATTAACGGCGCGATTGCGGCAGAAGTTGACCCTCTCCTCAGGGTAAGTCCCGATCTTTCGCATTCCGAGATAGCCCGCTTTCCGGAATGCCGATTCCGCGTCACGCCGTCGCTGGGGCACACTGCGTCCAAATAAAGCCAATCCCCCGAAACGGGTCAGTGTTACGGAGAAGTGCCCACATGGCGCAACAGATTCTAAATGGCATCAAGGTTCTGGAACTGGGCCAGTTGATAGCCGGCCCATTCGCCGCCAAGACCCTTGCCGACTTCGGCGCGCACGTGGTCAAGGTGGAACCGCCCGGCCAGGGCGATCCGCTGCGAAAGTGGCGCATGCTCCACGAGGACACCTCGGTCTGGTGGGAGGCGCAATCGCGCAACAAGCAGTCGATCGCTATCGACCTGCGGCAGCGCGAAGGCCAGGATCTGGTGCGCAAACTGGCGGGCGAGGCTGATGTACTGATCGAAAATTTCCGCCCCGGCACCATGGAAAAGTGGGGCCTGGGCTGGGATGTGCTGCACGCCGCCAACCCGAAGCTGATCATGGTGCGGGTTTCAGGCTACGGTCAGACCGGTCCGCGCAAGGACGAACCGGGCTTCGCCGCCGTTGCCGAGGCGATGAGCGGCCTGCGCTACCTGACCGGCGAGCCGGGCCGTCCGCCCGTACGCGCCGGCCTGTCGCTCGGCGACACCATCGCCGGCCTGCACGGCGCGCTTGGCGTGCTGCTGGCCCTGTATGAGCGCGATGCGCGCGGCGGGCAGGGGCAGGTCATCGACGTGGCGCTCTATGAATCGCTGTTCAACCTGAGCGAAAGCCTGCTGCCCGAGTATTCGGCGTTTGGCGCCGTGCGCCAGCCGGCCGGCGGCGCGCTGCCGGGCATCGCGCCGTCCAATGCCTATCCATGCGGCTGCGGCGACTATGTGCTGATTGCCGCCAATGGCGACGCCATCTTTCGCCGGCTGATGAGCGCGATGGGGCGCGACGATCTCGGCGAGGATCCCGATCTCGCGCGCAACGACGGACGGGTCAGGCGTGTCGACGAAATCGATGCCGCGATCGCCGCCTGGACCCGGACGCAGACGGTGGCGTCGGCGCTTGAAGTGCTGCGCGGCGCCGACGTGCCGTCGGGGCGCATCTATACGGTCAAGGATATTGCCGAGGACCCGCATTACCGCGCGCGCGGCGTGATCGAGACGGTGACCTCGGCCAAAGGCCTGAGCGTGGAGGTGCCAGGCATCATCCCGAAGCTGTCCGGCAACCCCGGCGCCATTCATGACCGCGCGCCCACGCTGGGCGAGCACACCGATTCCGTGCTGGCGCAGGCCGGCTTCGACGCGGCGGCGATTGCCGACCTGCGCGCCCGTGGAGTGATTGCATGAGTGCCAATTCCTATCCGCTGGCCGGTCCGGCGAAGATCGAAATCAACGAGGTGGCGCCGCGCGACGGGCTGCAGATCGAGCCGTTCATCGTCCCGACCGACGCCAAGGTGACGTTTGTCGATGCGCTGGCCCACTGCGGCTTTGCGCGTATCGAGGCCACTTCGTTCACGTCGGCGCGCGCCATCCCGGCGCTGGCCGATGCCGAAGCCGTGATGCACCGGATCGAGCGCGTCCCGGGCGTGCGCTACACGGTGCTGGTGCCGAACCTGCGGGGGCTCGAGCGTGCGCTGTCGTGCCATCCCGATGAAGTGAACCTCGTGATGTCTTCGAGCGAAACGCACAATCGCGCCAATCTGCGCATGACGCGCGAACAGTCGAAGGCGCAACTGCTGGCGATGATCGCAGAGGCGACCCGGGCCAACGTGCCGGTGAACATTTCTCTGTCGACCGTATTCGGCTGCCCGTTCGAGGGCGAGGTCGGCGAGGCCGATGTGATGGCGCTGGCCCGCACGTTCGCGGATGCGGGCGCCGCCGGTATCACGCTGTGCGACACCACGGGCATGGCATATCCGAACCAGGTGGCCGCGCTGTGCGCATCGTTCCAGCGCGCGCTGCCGAGCACCGGTCTCACGATCCATCTGCACAACACGCGCGGCATGGGGCTGGCCAACGCGCTGGCCGCCTGGCAGACCGGCGTCACGCGATTCGATGCCGCGGCCGGTGGGCTGGGCGGCTGTCCGTACGCGCCCGGTGCCAGCGGCAACGTCAGTACCGAAGAACTGGTGCATATGTTTGCGTCGATGGGCGTCGATACCGGCGTCGACCTGAGCGCGCTGCTGGCGGTGGTCGGCGGCGTGTCGGAACTGGTGCAGCGCGAGGTGTCCAGCCAGTTGCTGCGTGCCGGGCCGCGCCTGCGCACGCATCAGCCGCCCGCATGGATGGCCGAGTTTTTTGCCGATGCCGATGCCGATGGCGATGCGCAGGCCCAGCCTCAGCCCCAACCATAACGCGGCACACCAGCGAACGATTTCCTCAATACAACAATCGGAGACAACATGAAGCGCAATCTCATCGGCGCCGGCGTCGTACTGGCGATGGCCGGTCTGGCATGCACGGCGGCCGCGCAAGCCCAGGAGGGCAGCTATCCCAATCGACCCGTCATGCTGGTCGTGTCGGCGGCGGCGGGCGGCACTACGGATCTGGCGGCACGTCTGATTTCCGAGCCGCTGGCCAAGGCGCTGGGCCAGTCGGTGGTGGTCGACAACAAGCCGGGCGGCAACGGCACGATCGCCGCGCAGGCCGTGCAGCGCGCCAAGCCAGACGGCTACACGCTGCTCGTGCAATATTCGGGCTATCACGTGATCACGCCCTTGCTGACCAAGACGTCGTGGGATCCGGTCAAGGACTTCGCGCCGGTGGCAAACCTGCTGTCGGCGCCGCAGGTGCTGGTGGTTCGTCCCGGGCTGCCGGTGAAGTCGCTCAAGGAGCTCGTGGCCTACGCCAAGGCCAATCCGAACAAGCTCAACTACGCGTCGTCCGGCAATGGGTCGCTGCAGCACGTATCGACCGAACTGCTCAACCAGATGGCGGGCATCCAGATCACGCACGTCCCGTACAAGGGCACCGGCCCGGCCATGACCGATCTGCTCGGCGGCAACGTCGACATGACCATCACCACGCCGCCGCCGCTGATGGGCCATATCGCCGCCGGCAAGCTGCGCCCGCTGGTGGTCACCAGCAAGACGCGCCTGCCGAGCCTGAAGGACGTGCCATCGGCGCCCGAGGCCGGTTATCCCGATCTCGATGTGTCGTCCTGGTTTGCGATGTACGCGCCGGTCGGCACGCCCAAGCCCGTGATCGACAAGCTGACGAGCGAGATCGAGAAGATCATGAAGACCGAGGCCTTCCGCAAGAAGGCCGAGGAACTGGGCGCGGACGCCCGCTACATGAACCCGCAGCAGCTCGATCAATTCCAGAAGGCCGAACTGCAGCGCTGGGCCAAGGTGATCAAGTCCGCCGACATCCACGCCGAATAATCCGCGGGCAAGCTGTTTGAAAGGCCGCAGGCGTAGCATCATCGCCGCCGCGCTTGTCCCCGCATCAGGTGTTGCCCCGATGCGGGGACGTCCGCCGTCGGGTAGCATCGCCGGGAGCCGCTTTGCGGCGCGCCCGCGGTGGCGCGTCACGCCCTCGTTCAAACAGAAGTAAAAAAGGCAGGAGAGCAATATGTACAACAAACCTTTCTGGAAACAGCTGCTGATCGCGCTGGCGCTGTTCCTGGCAGGCTGGTTCACGTTCGGCAGCGCATTCGCGCAAGGCAAGCCCGAGAAGTCGAAGGTCACCATCGCCGTCGGCGGCAAGAACCTGTTCTACTACCTGCCGCTGACCATTGCCGAGCGTCTGGGCTACTTCAAGGAAGAAGGCCTGGACGTGGAAATCGTCGACTTCGCCGGCGGCGCCAAGGCGCTGCAGGCCGTGGTGGGCGGCAGCGCCGACGTGGTGTCGGGCGCCTACGAGCACACCATCAACCTGCAGGCCAAGGGCCAGCATTATCAGGAATTCGTGCTGCAGGGCCGCGCGCCGCAGATCGTGCTGGTGGTGTCCAACAAGACGATGCCGACCTACAAGTCGATCGCCGACCTGAAGGGCAAGAAGATCGGCGTGACCGCGCCGGGCTCGTCGACCAACATGATGGCCAACTTCGTGCTGGCCAAGGCCGGCCTGAAGCCGTCCGACGTGTCGTTCATCGGCGTGGGCGCCAGCGCTGGCGCGGTGTCGGCCATGCGCTCCGGACAGATCGACGCGATGGCTAATCTCGATCCGGTGATCTCGATGCTGACGCAGAAGAACGAGGTGAAGATCGCGTCGGATACCCGCACGCTCAAGGAAACGCAGTCGGTGTTCGGCGGCAACATGCCGTCGGGCTGCCTGTACGCATCGACCAAGTTTATCGAGCAGAACCCGAACACCACGCAGGCGATGACCAACGCCATGGTGCGCGCGCTGAAGTGGCTGCAGAAGGCCGGTCCGTCGGACATCGTCAAGACCGTGCCGGAAAGCTATCTGCTCGGCGATCGCGCGTTGTACCTGTCCGCCTGGGACAAGGTGAAGGAAGCGATCTCGCCCGATGGCGCGATGCCCGCGGACGGCCCGAAGACGGCGCTGAACACGCTCCAGCAGTTCGACCCGGAACTCAAGGGCAAGTCGATCAAGCTTGAGAACACCTTCACGAACACGTTCGTGCAGAAGGCCAACGCCAAGTACAAGTAAGCATTCCGTCCCGCTGGACGCCTCCATCGCCCGCCGTGCGCCGCCGCCCGGCGGGCGAAACGTTTCTCAGAGTCATGCCGTCATGAGCACGCCTGCACTTTCCCTCGAAAACGTGACCTGCACCTTCGTCTCGCGCGAAGATCGCGCGCAACGCTACACCGCGGTGCGCGATGTCACGATGTCCATCCAGCCCGGCGAATTCCTCTCCGTGGTGGGGCCCACCGGCTGCGGCAAGTCCACGCTGCTGAACGTATCGGCTGGCCTGCTGGAGCCATCCACCGGCACAGTGCGCGTGTTCGGCGAACCGCTCAAGGGGATCAACACGCGCGCCGGCTACATGTTCCAGACCGAGGCGCTGATGCCCTGGCGCAGCGCACTGGACAACGTGATTGCGGGCCTGGAGTTTCGCGGCGTGCCGCGTGCGGACGCCGCGGCGCAGGGCGAGGAGTGGCTGCGGCGGGTGGGACTGGGCGGGTTTGGCGACCGCTATCCGCACCAGTTGTCGGGCGGCATGCGCAAGCGCGTGAGCCTGGCGCAGACGCTGGTGATGGACCCCGACATCATCCTGATGGACGAACCGTTTTCAGCGCTCGACATCCAGACGCGTCAGCTGATGGAGAACGAAGTGCTCGAGCTTTGGGCGGCCAAGCGCAAGGCCGTGCTGTTCATCACGCACGACCTCGACGAGGCCATCGCCATGAGCGACCGCGTGGTGGTGCTGTCGGCGGGCCCGGGGACGCATCCGATCGGCGAGTTCGTCATCGACCTGCCGCGTCCGCGCGATGTGGCCGAGATCCGCAATCATCCGCGCTTTGTCGAGCTGCACGCCGCCATCTGGGACGTGCTGCGCGAGGAAGTGCTCAAGGGCTACGCGCAGCAGCGCAAGGTGGCCTGATTTACCGACTTTCCGGACAAGAACAAGATCATGGCATTTCGTCCCGACTCCCAAGGCATGCTGCGCGTCTGGCAGTTGCTGCTCCTGGTGGTGATCCTGCTGGTGTGGCATTTCGCCACTCGCTCCGAGCAGGTGGCATTCTTCTTTGGCGAGCCGCTCGTGGTGGCGCAGCGCATCTGGAGCTGGTTCGTCGTCGAGCGCGACATCTATATCCATCTGGGCGTGACGCTGATCGAAACCGTGCTGGCCTTCGGCATTGGCACGGTGGCCGGGCTGGGGGTCGGACTGTGGCTGGCGCTGAGCCCGTTCACGTCGGCCGTGCTCGATCCTTATGTGAAAGCCGCCAATTCGATGCCGCGCGTGATCCTGGCGCCGATCTTCGCGGTCTGGTTCGGGCTGGGGATCTGGTCCAAGGTGGCGCTGGCCGTTACGCTGGTGTTCTTTATCGTGTTCTTCAACGTCTACCAGGGCGTGAAGGAAGTGAGCCCGGTGGTGCTGGCCAACGCGCGCATGCTTGGCGCAAATCGCCAGCAATTGCTGCGTCACGTGTATCTGCCCAGCGCGACGAGCTGGGTGTTTTCGTCGTTGCACACGTCGGTAGGCCTGGCCTTTGTGGGCGCCGTGGTGGGCGAATATCTCGGATCGGCGCGCGGCGTGGGATACCTGATCCTGCAGGCCGAAGGCACGTTCGACATCAACACCGTATTCGCCGGCATTGTCGTGCTGACCGCGTTTGCACTGGTGCTGGACTGGATGGTGACGGTGGGGGAAAGACGGCTGATGAAGTGGCAGCCGAAGTCCGGCGAGACCGAAAAACTCTGAGATGCCGCGGTTTGCGCCGCCGGCCCGGGCGATCGGGCGGGGCGCAAGCGCGGAGCGGCCCGCGGCGGGGCGGGGCGGGCCGCTCCGCGGTCGTTGGCGCGACGGTTACGGAGTGATCACGATCTTGCCGGTCACCTTGCGCGCTTCCATGTCCTTGAGCGCCTGGGGCGCCTGTTCCAGCGGATATCGCGCAGAGATATGCGGGCGGATCTTGCCTTCCTTCATCCAGCCGAGCATCTGCGCCATGTTGGCCTGGTTGGCCTTGGGCTCCCGCCGCGCGAAATCGCCCCAGAACACGCCTACCAGCGACGCACCCTTGAGCAGCGCCAGATTCAGCGGAATCTTTGGAATCTCGCCATTGGCGAAGCCCACCACCAGATAGCGGCCGCGCCAGGCGATCGAGCGGAATGCCGGCTCGGCGTAGATGCCGCCGACTGGATCGTAGATGACATCGGGGCCCTTGCCGTCGGTCAGCGCCTTGATACGTTCGCGCAGGTCTTCGGTGGTGTAGTTGATCACGGCGTCCGCGCCATGCTCCTTGCAAACCGCGAGCTTTTCGTCGGTCGACGCCGCGGCAATCACGCGCGCACCGATCGCCTTGCCAATCTCGATGGCGGC
The DNA here is from genome assembly GCF_058799075.1 of Cupriavidus sp. GW822-FHT06G04. Classification (NCBI taxonomy): domain Bacteria; kingdom Pseudomonadati; phylum Pseudomonadota; class Betaproteobacteria; order Burkholderiales; family Burkholderiaceae; genus Cupriavidus; species Cupriavidus sp. GW822-FHT06G04. Next base: position 279,822 of record NZ_JBXALD010000007.1, read on the forward strand.
CAGCCCGACGCCACCGGCCGCGCCCAGCACCAGCATGGTTTCCCCGGCTTTCAGTTCGCCCCGGTCGACCACGGCGTGGTGCGAGGTGCCGTAGGTCAGCGTGAACGCGGCGGCCACGTCGAAGTCGATGCCGGGCGGCATCGGCACCACGGCTTTCGCCGGCGCCTTGGCCTGCGTGGCGAAGGCGCCATTGCCCAGGTAGGCGATGACCTTGTCGCCGGGCTTGACGTGCGTGACACCCGCGCCGACCGCGTTGACCACCCCCGCAAGCTCCGAACCTGGCGAGAAGGGCAACTCCGGCTTGGCCTGGTACTTGTTCTGGATGATGAGCACATCCGGGAAATTCACGCCGGCGGCCTTCACGTCGATGACCACTTCGCCGTCGCCCGGCGTCAGGTCGGGAAGCGTTTCCAGCGATAGCGAGTCGGGCGGTCCCCAGGCTTTACACAGTACGGCTTTCATCTTGTCTCCAGTTGTGATGGGGTCATGTCGTGCAGCTGTCATGTACGCGGCAGGCCTGCAGGCTGCGGGCAAGTGTAGCGCAAGAAAAGCACGGTCGTTCTGTCGAAAAAATCGCTGCATGTCGCCCATTCGGGCGCCGCATGGCCGTGTCGCAGGGGCGGGCGTTTGTCCCGTTTGCGGTGCATGCGCGGTGCCGCCAGCGACGCCTTGCTCAGGTACAATCGCGGCCATGCATATCCTTCTTGCCAACGATGACGGCTATCTCGCGCCAGGGCTGGCCGTCCTGCATGCGGCACTCGCGCCCCTGGCGCGCGTGACGGTGATCGCCCCCGAACAGAATCACAGCGGCGCGTCCAATTCGCTGACGCTGCAACGGCCGCTGTCGGTCTTCGAGGCGCGCGAAGGTGTGCAGAAAGGTTTCCGCTTTATTAACGGCACGCCGACGGACTGCGTGCACGTGGCCTTGACCGGCCTGCTCGAAGACCGGCCCGACCTGGTGGTCTCGGGAATCAACCAGGGACAGAACATGGGCGAGGACGTGCTCTATTCGGGCACGGTAGCCGCGGCCATCGAAGGGTATCTGTTCGGCATTCCGTCCATTGCATTCTCGCAAGTCGACAAGGGTTGGGAACATGTCGATGCAGCGGCGCGCGTCGCCCGCGAGATCGTCGAGCGCGTGATCGCACAACCGCCAGTCGAGCCGTTCCTGCTGAACGTGAACATTCCAAACTTGCCATACGAGCATTTGCGCGGACATCGTGCCACGCGGCTGGGCAAGCGCCATCCGTCCCAACCGGTCATCACGCAAGTCAATCCGCGCGGCGAGACGAATTACTGGATCGGGCCCGCTGGTGACGCGCGCGACGCCAGCGAGGGCACCGATTTCCATGCGACGGCCAACGGCTATGTCTCGCTGACCCCGCTGCAACTGGATCTGACCCACCGCGGCCAACTTGAGCAGATTGCGCAGTGGTTGGGGTGAGCGTGTCATCGTCGGGCGCGTTTCGGCCGTTCTTTCGCATCTGCTATACGCGCCATGTGCGCCGCCGCGCTGAAGTCTGCAGTCTCGCCGTGTCTTGCCTGATTTTTCATCCTGTTCTTGCGTCGCAACCGAAATGAGTTCCACGCCGCGCCGATCCCGCTTTCCGCTGCCGCTCGATGCGGTGGTCGAACGCAAGCCCGCGCCTGCACGCACCGCTGGATTGCCGGCGGTGGGCAAGCGCGCGGCCGCGCCGGCGCCGGCCACGGTCAAGCCGCGCAAGCCTGCCGCTCCGCCACTGGCGCCGCCTGCGCCCGGCAGCGCGGTGGAGGCGCGCACGTCCGCGGCGCGGGCGGGCGGAGGCGGCATGGCGTCGGATCGCGCACGGGCGGCACTGGCGGCGCGCCTGCGCGCTGGCGGCATTCGCGACGAGCGTGTGCTGAGCGCGATCGCGACCGTGCCTCGCCATCTCTTCATGGAACCTGGTCTCGCCTCGCAGGCTTACGAGGATGCGGCGCTGCCGATCGGCCACCAGCAGACAATCTCGAAGCCTTCCGTGGTGGCGCGCATGATCGAGCTGCTGCGCGAAGGGCTGCCGGCAGAGCAGCCACTGTCCCGCGTGCTGGAAATCGGCACGGGTTGTGGCTATCAGGCTGCAGTGTTGAGCCTGGTGGCGCAGGAAGTGTTCTCCATTGAGCGGATCCGTCCGCTGCACGAACAGGCCAAGGCCAACCTGCGTCCGCTGCGCGTGCCGAACATTCGCCTGCACTACGGCGACGGCATGCTGGGGTTGCCGCAGGCGGCGCCGTTCTCATCGATCATCCTCGCGGCCGCGGGGATGGAAGTGCCGCAGGCACTGCTGGAGCAACTGGCCATCGGTGGGCGTCTGATCGCACCCGTGGTGGCCACCGGTGGCGGCGCCCAAGGCCAGACGGTCACCCAGCAACTTTTGCTGATCGAGCGCCTCAATCGGCATCGGTTTCACCGAACCGCGCTTGAAGCTGTTTTCTTTGTGCCTTTAAAATCGGGCACCATCTGAGTCGAACTATGCACAACATCGTGAATCCGAAGAATCTCGCACGAATCGGACAGCACCTCAGCGTCGTTGCTTGCGCGGCCGTGCTGGCGGCCTGCGCCAATTCGCCCATGCCCGCCCCCGTGGTAGACCGCACAACCGGTGGCGCGCCGGGCCAGGCCAGCGCTGCGCCGGTGGAACCCGCGCCGCCCGGATACTATCGGGTCAAGCGTGGCGATACCCTTTACCGTATCGCTCTGGAAAACGGCCAGTCCTATCGCGATGTGGCCGCGTGGAACAACATGGCCAATGCCAACCAGATCGAGGTCGGCCAGTTGCTGCGCGTGGTGCCGCCGAGCGCCGACGTCAACGCGGCGCCGGGCGTGGCCACCGTGCCGGTCGCACCGGGTACCGTGCAGGCGCAGCCGATCGACGCCTCGCGTCCCGTTGGCACGCCGATGAGCGCATCGTCGAGCGCCCCTGTCGCGTCTTCCGCACCTGCAGCGCTGCCGCCCGCGGCAACCGCATCGGCCGGTGCTTCGGCGCCTGCTGGCGACGTGCGTCTGGCCTGGCCGGCTACCGGTCAATTGATCGGGAAATTTGACGACAAGGGCAACAAGGGCATCGATATCGGGGGCAAAAAAGGCGATCCTGTAACCGCTGCCGATGACGGTCGCGTGATTCATGTTGGCCCCTTGCGCGGCTACGGGAATCTTGTCATCATCAAGCACAACGACACGTATCTCACCGCCTACGGTCACAACGACAAGGTGCTGGTGGCAGAGCAGTCAACGGTCCGCAAGGGCCAGAAGATTGCCGAAATGGGTAACAGTGATACTGACAGGGTCAAGCTGCACTTCGAGGTTCGCAAGAACGGAAAACCGGTCGATCCGATGCGGTATCTGCCGCCACAGTGAGGTTTCATGCCACGCCAGAAAACTGTCTCATCCGGAGTTGTCAGCAGGACCCGTCGTCCCAAGCAGCCGGAAGGAAAGGCTGGAGTGGCGAGACAACCTGACGACGAGATCGATGCCGAAGTGCTCGGCGTCGATCCGGCCTCCGACATGGTGCCCGTCACCGATGAGCCTATCGCCCCCATGTCGCGAGCGAGCCGCCGCGCCGAGGCAAACGGCGCGGACGAATCCGATCACGATGACGAAGGCGACGACGAATCGGAAGACGAAGAGGAAGAGGCCAGCAGCGAAGCCGCGCCCGAGCCTGACGACTTCCGCACCGTGCTGCACACGGAGCTGGCCGCCGATACCGTCCAGCACTATCTGAATCGCATCAGCATCAAGCCGCTGCTCTCGGCGCCCGAGGAATTGCACTTTTCCACGCTGGCCAAGGGCGGTGATTTTTCCGCGCGGCAAGTGATGATCGAGCGCAATCTGCGTCTGGTCGTCAGCATCGCGAAGGGTTATCTCAATCGCGGGGTGCCGCTGCTCGATCTGATCGAGGAAGGCAACCTGGGGTTGATGCACGCGATCGAAAAATTCGATCCGTCGCGCGGCTTCCGTTTCTCGACGTATGCCACGTGGTGGATCCGCCAGAGCATCGAGCGCGCGATCATGAACCAGGCGCGCACCGTACGCCTGCCGGTGCACGTGATTCGCGAACTCAACCAAGTCCTGCGCGCCAAGCGCCATCTTGAAAAAGGTGGCACCGACGGCCGCGACGCCAGCCTCGAGGACATCGCCCACCTGCTCGGCAAGACGCCGGACGAGGTGCAGGACGTGCTGGCACTCAATGAACACACCACCTCGCTAGATACGCCGTTCGATCTCGATCCCGGTTCCAGCCTGCTCGATTTTCTGTCCGACGAGCATAACGCCGCGCCCGATCAGGAAGTGGCTCACCGCGAGTTGGAGAACCTGATGAAACTCTGGCTGGCGCGCCTGTCGGAGAAACATCGCTATGTGGTGGAGCGCCGTTTCGGCCTCAACCATATCGAGCCGGCCACGCTTGAAGAGCTGGCCGAGGAGATGGGTCTCACGCGCGAACGCGTGCGTCAGATCCAGCAGGAGGCGCTGGTCAAGCTCAAGCGGCATTTCGCTTCGCAAGGTGTACGCAAGGACGCAGTTTTATGACCCCTGTGCTGGTATTCGACATCGAGACGATTCCCGATGTCGACGGCCTGCGCCGTTTGCATGACCATCCTGCATCGATGAGCGACGCGGAAGTCGCCGAACATGCATTTGCTGCCCGCCGGGAAAAGACCGGCTCCGATTTCCTGCCGCATTACCTGCAGCGCGTGGCCGCCATCTCGTGCGTGCTGCGCCGGACCCAGCGCGATGGCTCGGCGGTTTTCCACGTCGGATCGCTGGGCACGCTCGAGGATGGCGAAGCCACATTGATCCAGAAGTTCTACGAACTGATCGCGCGTTACAGTCCGCAACTGGTGTCGTGGAACGGCGGCGGTTTTGACCTTCCAGTGCTGCACTATCGAGGCCTGATCCATGGCGTGGCGGCCCCGCGCTACTGGGAAATGGGCGAAGGTCGCGACGACGACAGCCGCGACTTCAAGTGGAACAACTACATCAGCCGCTACCACATGCGGCATCTGGACCTGATGGACCTGCTGGCGATGTATCAGCCCAGAGCCAGCGCGCCGCTCGATGATCTGGCCAAGCTATGCGGTTTTCCGGGCAAGATGGGCATGGACGGCAGCAAGGTCTGGCAGGCTTTCCAGGAAAAAAAGCTCAGCGAAATCCGCGACTATTGCGAAACCGACGTCGTCAATACATACCTGATGTATTGCCGATTTCAGTTGATGCGCGGCGGCCTCACGCCGCGCGAGTTCGACATGGAAGTGTCGCTCGTGCAGGAAACGCTGGCCGAGCTGCCGGGCGCGCAATGGATGGAGTATCTGCGCGCGTTCCGTCTGCAGCCGATGAGCCCCGAGTTCGAAGACGACGAGTGAGCGGGCGCGGCGTTTCTTACGGCCGCAGTTTCAGCAGCAGTGGCTGGTGATCGGACGCGCGGCTCTGTCCATCGACTTCGCAGCTGTCCAAGCGCGGCAGCAGGTCGTCAGTAACGAACACGAAATCGCAGGCGAACGCTGGTTCCGGCCACTGTTCCTTGTCGTACAGGCCGCAGGTTGGTGCATGGGGCTGGCCGGGGTGCGCATGACACCAGGCATCGCGCCAGTTCAGTGTGGTGCCGGTGTATGGCTCCAGCACTCTTCGATAAGCGATGTCATCGGGCCTGCTGTTGAAATCCCCGCAAAGGATCGCCGAGGCGGGGCGCGGCTCGGGCGTGAAGGGGCCGGGTCTCTTTTCGGATTTGCCCGGACGTTGCGCGTGGGCGCAGGCTTCGGCGTGCCACTGGCGCAGCGCATCGGCCTGCGCGGCGCGCTGGGATTTCGAGTAGTACTCGAGATGCGTGCAGATGACGCGCAGCGGCTTGGCGTTTTCCATCAGCGTGACTTCGAGCGCGACACGCGGCATCGACGCCACGTCCGGATCGGCAGGCCACGGCAGCGCATGTCGAAAAATCTCGAGCACCGGCAGTCGTGTGGCGATGACGTTGCCGAATTGACGCGGCGTGCCGTCGCCGTGCACGCGGTCCACGCCCGGCGCGAACATCACGCGATAGCCAGGCAGCAAGGCGCGTAGTTCGGCGATCTGGTCGTGTTGCGGCTGTCCAGCTATATCCGTAAAGCCGCGCGTCACCTCCTGCAGGCACAGCACATCTGCGTCCGCCATGTCGCGCATGGTCTGGACGATGCGCGCCAGATCGACCCGCCCATCGACGCCGCGACCCCACTGGATGTTCCACGAAATCAGTTCCATGGTGATCTGCTCCGTTGCGCCACGCATGTCTGTCGTGACGGCTTCCTGACTGGACTACAATCGCGCTTTCGCAAAACAATACGTCAGGTCCCACTGGTGTCTCAAGCCGTGTCTTCCCCGTCTACCCAATCGGCCCAGCCAGGTGCCGCAGCCAGCGCATCGCATCCGCCCGCCGATCCCATTGTCACGATCCATAGCCTCGACATGGAGGCGCGGGGCGTCGGCCGTCTGGAGAACGACGACGGCACCCCAGGCAAGGTGATTTTCGTTGAAGGCGCGCTGCCGGGCGAAACCGTCAGCTACAAGAGCTTTCGCCGCAAGCCGAGCTACGAACAAGCGCATCTGGTCGAGGTCAAGCAGCCGTCGGTGATGCGCGTGGAGCCGGGTTGCCAGCACTTTGGCGTTTGCGGCGGATGCTCGATGCAGCATCTCGATTCGCGCGCGCAATTGGCGATCAAGCAGCGCGTGCTCGAAGACAACCTCTGGCACCTCTCCAAGGTGAAGCCCGATGTGGTGTTCCGGCCGATCGCCGGTCCCGATTGGGGCTATCGCTACCGCGCTCGCCTGACGGTGCGCTACGTGGCCAAGAAGGGCGGCGTTCTGGTGGGATTCCACGAGCGCAAGAGCAGCTACGTGGCCGATATGACGCGCTGCGAGATCTTGCCGCCGCATGTATCGGCGATGCTTGTGCCATTGCGCGAGCTGGTTTCGGGATTGTCGATCCGCGAGCGCATGCCGCAGATCGAGCTGGCGATGGGCGCCGAGGTAACGGCCCTGGTGCTTCGCATCCTCGAACCGCTCAACGACGCGGACAAAGACCTGCTGCGCGCGTTCGCCGACCAGCACCGGGTCCAGTTCTGGCTGCAGCCGAAGGGGCCGGACACCGTTTATCCGTTTTATCCCGCAGAGCAGGAACTGGCCTATACGCTGCCGGAATTCGGCATCCGCATGCCGTTCAAGCCGACGGATTTCACGCAGGTCAACCATCAGATCAATCGCGTGCTGATCGGACGCGCACTGCGGCTTCTCGATGCGCAGCCGACCGATCGACTGCTCGACCTGTTTTGCGGGATTGGCAATTTCACGCTGCCGTTGGCCACGCAGGGTGCGTCGGTGACCGGTATCGAAGGCAGCGAAGCGCTGACCACGCGCGCGCTGGCGAATGCGCAGTACAACGGGCTGGCCGACAAGACCACGTTTGCGTGCCGCAACCTGTTCGAGGTGAGCGCGGAAGACATCGCCGCGCTGGGCCGCTTCGATCGCTGGCTCGTGGACCCACCGCGCGAAGGGGCGCTGGCCGTCTGCAAGGCCTTGGGCGAGCTGAATCAGGCCGGCAGCGACGTGTTGCCCAAGCGCATCGTCTATGTGTCGTGTAGCCCCGCCACGCTCGCGCGCGACGCCGGACTGCTGGTGCATGAGGCCGGCTACCGTCTGGCGGGCGCCGGGGTGGTCAACATGTTCCCGCACACCTCGCACGTGGAATCCATCGCGGTATTCGAGCGCGACTAAACGGCGAGTCCGCGTCCGGCACAACAAAAAACCGCCCGAGGGCGGTTTTTTGTTGACTGTAATGTCACGTCAATCGCGACTGCCGCCGAAGATCCCCAGCAGCGAAAGCAGATTCACAAACACGTTGTAGACATCGAGATAAATCGCGAGCGTCGCCGTGATGTAGTTGGTCTCGCCTCCATTCACCACGCGCTGCACGTCGATCAGGATGAACGCCGAGAAGATGCCGATGGCGATGACCGACACGGTGATCATCAGAGCCGGCAGTTGCAGCCAGATGTTGGCCAGGCTTGCCAGAATCAGCAGGATCACGCCGACGAACAGGAACTTGGCGATTCCCGAGAAATCGCGCTTGCTGACCGTGGCGATGGTTGCCATCGCGCCGAACACCGCGGCGGTGCCGCCGAACGCATACATGATCAGCGCCGGGCCGTTGGAGTACGACAGCGTAATGCTCAGGATGCGTGCCAGCATCAGTCCCATGAAGAACGTGAAGCCCAGCAGCAGGACCACGCCCATGCTGCTGTTCTTGGTCTTCTCGATCGCGAACATGAAGCCGAAGGCGACGGCCAGGAAGAGCAGGGCCGACATCATCGGGCTGCCAGAGATCAGCGCCGTGAAGCCGGTTACGACGCCGATCCAGGCGCCGAGGACCGTCGGCACCATCGACAGCGCCAGCAGCCAATAGGTATTGCGGAGGACCCGGTTGCGGACGGCCACATCGGTGACGCCCGCTGCACTATTGCCGAATCCATAGGTATTCAGCTTGTTGTTCATCATGACTCCTGTCATCAGATATACGGTGAGGCGCCGGGACGACCCGACGGCACAGCGCCAATGTGGCATCGCGCCCGCGGATTTGCAAGGGGCCTTGTCTTGACAATTACCCCTGTGAATAGTTGTTTTCCGAAAACGCCAACATTTGGACGCGCGTGCAGGCGGGGTGTTCCCACATTTCACGATTGTAATGTGATTTATGAATATCAAATTCGCGGTGCGCCGATGTCCGAGAGTGCGCCATGTCCACCATCGCCGGCCATATTCGAATCCGCCATGCGGTCGTGCTAGAATTGCACGTTTAATCCATTTGTAACCCCTTCATTTTTCGGAGTTTTTCATGGCGATCGAACGCACCCTGTCGATTATCAAGCCGGATGCCGTGGCCAAGAACGTTATCGGCCAGATCTACGCCCGTTTCGAGGCCGCCGGCCTCAAGATCGTTGCTGCCAAGATGGTTCACCTGTCGCGCGGTGAAGCCGAGCAGTTCTACGCGGTCCATAAGGAGCGCCCGTTCTTCAAGGACCTGGTTGACTTCATGGTTTCGGGCCCGGTCATGATCCAGGCCCTGGAAGGCGAAAACGCAATCGCCAAGAACCGCGACCTGATGGGCGCCACCGACCCGAAGAAGGCTGAAAAGGGCACGATCCGCGCCGATTTCGCCGACAGCATTGATGCCAACGCAGTGCACGGTTCGGATGCACCTGAAACCGCCGCGGTTGAAGTGTCGTTCTTCTTCCCAGGCATGAACGTTTACAGCCGTTGATTGTCTTTAGACATCACGACTGAACCTGTTGTCAAAGCTGGAAACTGCCGTCATGAATGATCTCGTCAACCTGCTCGACCTCGACGCGGACGCGCTCACCGCTTATTGCGGCGAGCTCGGCGAGAAGCCTTTCCGCGCGCGGCAGTTGCAACGCTGGATCCACCAGTTCGGCGCCAGCCGCTTCGACGCCATGTCGGATCTCGCCAAGTCGCTGCGCGAAAAGCTTGCGACGCGCGCCGAGATCCGTGCGCCTGCCGTCATCACCGACAACCTGTCGGCCGATGGCACGCGCAAATGGCTGATCGACGTTGGCGCCGGAAATGCCGTGGAAACGGTGTACATCCCCGAGGAAACGCGCGGCACGCTGTGCGTTTCGTCCCAGGCGGGATGCGCCGTCAATTGCCGATTCTGCTCGACTGGCAAGCAGGGCTTCTCCCGCAACCTGTCGACCGGCGAAATCATCGGTCAGCTCTGGATGGCCGAATTCGCGATGCGCACCCAGCTGGGCCGTGGCCCGAAGGACGACCGCGTCATCTCCAATGTGGTGATGATGGGCATGGGCGAGCCGCTGCTCAATTACGATGCAGTCGTGCCGGCCATGCGGCTGATGCTCGACGACAACGCCTACGGCTTGTCGCGCCGTCGCGTCACGCTTTCCACGTCGGGCGTGGTGCCGATGATGGACCGCCTGTCGAAGGACCTGCCGGTGGCGCTGGCCGTATCGCTGCACGCGTCGAACGATGCATTGCGCGACGTGCTGGTTCCGCTCAATCGCAAATATCCGCTGGCCGAATTGATGGCGGCATGCCGTCGCTATCTGGAATTCGCGCCGCGCGATTTCGTTACATTCGAATATTGCATGCTCGATGGCGTCAACGACACTGTCGAGCATGCGCGGGAACTGTTGAAGCTGGTGGCCGATGTGCCATGCAAGTTCAACCTGATCCCATTCAATCCGTTCCCGGAATCCGGGCTGAAGCGCTCGAATAACGAGCAGATCCGCCGCTTCGCCCAGGTGCTGTTGGATGCGGGCATCGTCACCACGATCCGCAAGACCCGCGGCGACGATATCGACGCCGCCTGCGGGCAGCTGGCTGGCGAGGTCATGGATCGAACCCGCCTTGCCGAGCGCGGCAAGTTCGGCAAGATCACGCCGCTGGTTCCGGTCGCGGCAAGTCCCGCTCGAAAAGAGGCCCGTCCTGCATGACTCGTCTGATAGTCGCTGCCCTCACAGGGTTGTTGATGCTGTCCGCCTGTACGTTGCCCAGCGCACCGACGCAGGACATCAAGACTGCCTCCGATCAGACCAGCGCGAATAAACGCGCCGCCATCCGTTTGCGTCTTGCTACGCAGTACCTCGAAGCGCGTCAGTATCCGGTCGCGCTTGACGAGGTCAAGCAGGCCATCAGCATCGATCCCACCAACGTGGATGCCTATCACGTCCGCGCCCTGATCTACATGGGCATGAACGAGACCGCGCTGGCCGAGGACAGCTTCCGCACGGCGCTGAACATGCGTGCGAACGATCCCGATGTGCTCAACAACTACGGCTGGTTTCTGTGTCAGACCAACCGCTACGCGGACGGCAAGGCGACATTGCAGCGCGCCGTGCAAGCGCCGTCGGTCAATGGGCCGGTGAAGCCGCTGACAAATCTTGGCGCCTGCAAGATGCGCAACGGCGATCTGGCGGGCGCGGAAAAGAGCCTGCAGGCGGCCTACGGTTACGACCGCAACGATCCCACGGTGATCATGGGGCTCGCACAACTGAACTATCAACGCGGGGACATGGCGCAGGCCAAACAATATGTCGGTCGCGTCAACGGCAGCCGTTTTGTCAACGCGCAATCCCTCTGGCTGGGCGCGCGCATTGCTCATCGGCAGGGCGACGCCCAGACGCAGAGCGCGATGATCGCGGAACTGCGCAATCGGTTTCCCGATTCTCGTGAGCTGACAGCATACGAAAGAGGAGCTTGGGATGAGTGATCAAGAGCGCGCCGAAAGCCAGGCTACAACGACGACATTCGTCGGCGGCGGCGCGGCACGAGACTCCGACCGCGAGGCCGTGGCCCGCGAAATCGGGGCACAGCTGAAGGATGGTCGGGAAGCGCAACGCCTGTCGCTCGAGGATGTCAGCGCACGGCTGAAGGTGTCGCCGAGCAAGCTTGTGGCGATCGAGGCCGGCGATGTGTCGAGCCTGGCCGATGTGACGTTTGCCAAAGGCGTGATGCGCGCCTATGCACGTACGCTGCAAATCGATATCGACAATCTGCTGGGGCGTTATCACGCGCAGGCGCAGGCCATGCCCGTGACCGGCATCACGCGACGGCACGAGGGCGCGATCAACCAGGCGTTCGACGATCGCAAGCGGTTCGGTTCCAAGGGCGGCGGGGCGGGTGGCCGTTGGCTCTGGCTGGTGTGCGTCGTGGCGTTGGTGGGGGCTGGCGCATATTTTGGCTTCGATCGCGCGAAGGCGTGGTTTGACGAGGCGCGCAACAGTGCCGCGGCGCCTGCTGCCGTCGTAGCGGCGGGGCCGGCCGAGGACCCCGCTACGCGGCAGAGCAATGGCGACGGCACGATCACCGCCGCATTGCCGCCGGTGATGGCCGGTAACGATTCGCCGGCACCTTCGGAAGCCGTTCCGGCCTCGGCCGCGCCCGCGCCAGCGGAAATGCCGCTGGCCACGGGCGGAGCGCTAGCGCCGGCCCAATCCCCGGCACCGGCTCAATCCCCGGCGCCCGCCGTATCAAAAAATTCTTCCGGTGCTACGCCTCCGTCGGGCGACAGCGCTGTTCAAATCCGTTTTGCCGCCGACAGTTGGTACGAAGTGCGTGACCGTACCGGCAAGGTCATTCTTGGCGGAACGGCGAAGGCTGGCGACACCGTATCGTCCAGCGGCGCGGGGGGGCCGTACAAGGTCGTCCTCGGTAACGTGAAAGGCGTGGAATCCGTGGCGCACAATGGCGCGCCCGTCGACTTCCAGTCCGCCAACCGGAATAACGTGGCGCGCCTGACCCTGCAGTAGCGTGGGCCGTGGCAGCGCAGTCAACCATGCTTGATGAAGGTGGTAATGCAATGAATCAGAACGTTTCCCAGCCGGTCATTCCGGGTCCGCTGCCGCGTCGCGTATCGCGCAAGGCCAGCGTCGTTTGGGGCGATAACGTCGTGACGATCGGTGGCGGTGCGCCGGTGCGCGTACAGTCGATGACGAACACCGATACGGTCGACGCGATCGGCACGGCCATCCAGATCAAGGAACTGGCGCGTGCCGGGTCCGAGATCGTCCGCATCACCGTGAACACGCCGGAGGCCGCGGCGGCCGTTCCCGCGATTCGCGAGCAACTCGACCGCATGGGCGTGAATGTTCCGCTGGTGGGCGATTTCCACTACAACGGCCATACGCTGCTGCACGATTTTCCCGAGTGCGCGCAGGCTTTGTCGAAGTACCGCATCAACCCCGGCAACGTCGGCAAGGGCGCCAAGCGCGACAAACAGTTTGCCGAGATGATCGAGATGGCTTGCCGCTATGACAAGGCCGTCCGCATCGGCGTGAACTGGGGCAGCCTGGATCAGGAATTGCTCGCCCGCATCATGGACGAAAACGCCAATCGCGCGACGCCATGGCCGGCGCAGAACGTGATGATCGAGGCGCTGATCACCTCGGCGATCGAATCCGCGCAGAAGGCCGAGGAAATCGGCCTGCCTGGCAACCAGATCATTCTGTCGTGCAAGGTTTCGCAAGTGCAGGACCTGATCGCGGTATATCGCGAACTGTCACGCCGTTGCGAATACGCGCTGCACCTGGGCCTGACAGAGGCCGGGATGGGCAGCAAGGGCATCGTTGCATCGACTGCCGCGTTGTCGGTGCTGATGCAGGAAGGCATTGGCGACACCATCCGTATTTCGCTGACACCCGAACCGGGCGCGCCGCGCGAGAAGGAAGTCTACGTCGGCCAGGAAATCCTGCAGACGATGGGGCTGCGCAATTTCACCCCAATGGTCATCGCATGTCCCGGCTGCGGCCGGACTACCAGTACGACCTTCCAGGAACTGGCCGCGAGCATCCAGTCGTACCTGCGCGAGCAGATGCCGGTCTGGAAGAATGCCTATCCAGGCGTCGAGGAAATGGATGTGGCCGTGATGGGCTGCATCGTCAACGGTCCGGGCGAAAGCAAGCACGCGAATATCGGTATTTCCCTGCCCGGATCGGGCGAATCGCCGGCGGCGCCGGTATTCGTCGACGGGGTCAAGGTCAAGACGCTGCGCGGCGACAATATTGCCCAGGAATTCCAGGCGATCGTGGACGAGTATGTCCGCTCGCACTATGGCCCGGGCGCGAAACAGGCAACACAGCAAGCAGTGGCCTGAGCGCATGCGCTCGGGAGGCACTGGAATCAACGACGAAAACATGAGCGAAGACAAGACGAAGGCCGCAAAGGCACTGCAGGGCGTGAAGGGCATGAACGACATGCTGCCCGCCGACGCCCCGTTGTGGGAAATGTTCGAGAACGCCGCGCGCAGCATGCTGCGCGCCTATGGTTATCAACAAATCCGCACGCCGATCGTCGAGCATACCCAGCTGTTTGTCCGAGGCATTGGCGAGGTGACGGACATCGTCGAGAAGGAAATGTATTCCTTCACCGATTCGCTGAACGGCGAGAATCTGACGCTGCGCCCGGAGGGGACGGCGGCCGCGGTGCGTTCGATCATCGAGCACAACCTGCTGTACGACGGCCCGAAGCGGCTGTGGTACACGGGGCCGATGTTCCGGCATGAAAAGCCGCAGCGCGGCCGCTATCGTCAGTTTCACCAACTCGGTGCGGAAGCGCTTGGCTTTGCGGGCCCGGATGTCGATGCCGAAATCATCCTGATGTGTCAACGCCTGTGGGACGACCTGGGCCTGACCAACGTCCGCCTGGAGTTGAATTCGCTGGGGCAGGCGCACGAACGCGCGGCGCACCGCGAGGAACTGATCAAGTATCTCGAGGGCTTCCAGGACATCCTCGATGACGACGGCAAGCGACGTCTGTACACCAATCCGCTGCGGGTGCTGGACACCAAGAATCCGGCGCTACAGGAGATGGCGGCCAACGCCCCCAAGCTGATCGATTTCCTCGGTGAGGAGTCGCTCGCGCATTTCGACGGCGTGCAGCGCATCCTCAAGGCCAACAACATTCCGTTCAAGATCAACCCGCGTCTCGTGCGCGGCCTCGATTACTACAACCTGACGGTGTTCGAGTGGATCACCGACAAGCTTGGCGCGCAGGGCACGATCGCTGGCGGCGGCCGCTACGATCCGCTGATCCAGCAGATGGGCGGCAAGCCGACGCCCGCGTGTGGCTGGGCAATGGGTATCGAGCGGATCATCGAGCTGATCCGCGAGGAGAAGTTGACGCCGGAAGCGCCGGGGTGCGACATCTATATGGTCCACCAGGGCGAGGCGGCCAGCCTGCAGGCGATGATCGCGGCGGAACGTCTGCGCGACGCGGGCCTGGACGTGGTGCTTCACGCCACGCCCGACGGCAAGAGCGGCAGTTTCAAGTCGCAGATGAAACGCGCGGACGCAAGCGGCGCTTCCTTTGCCGTTATCATTGGCGAGGACGAAATCGCGGCGGGCACGGTGCAGGTCAAGCAACTGCGCAGCGGCAATGCCGCTGAAGGCGGTCCGCAGACAAGTGTGCCGGCGGAAAACCTGGTCGACTTCATCATCGATGCAATGGTCGACCAGATCGAGTCTGACGACGAGGACGACGAGCAATAACGCTTTCGTCGATATCAAGTTCCACGGCCGCTGCCGTCACCGGAAGCGGCCGTGTCAATTTCAACCAATGCGGGTAGCTGCCTCGACATGGCTTACGATCTAGAAGAACAGGAACAGCTGGAAAGTCTCAAGGCCTGGTGGAACCAGTACGGAAATACTGTCACCTGGGCGTTGATTGTGGTGTTGCTCGCTCTGGCAGGGTGGTTGGGCTGGAAGTACTGGCAGCGCACGCAGGCCGCCGATGCCGCCGTCCTGTACGAGCAGGTGACAAAGGCCGCGGAGTCGCGCGATGCCGAGCGCGTCAAGCGCGCAGCCACTGATCTCGAGGAGAAGTTCGGCCGCACGGCGTATGGCCCGATGAGCGCGCTGACTGCAGCCAAGGTGCTGTACGACGCAGGTGATCTGGCTGGCGCCAAGACCCAGCTGCAGTGGGTGATCGATCATGGCGATGATAACTACGCGCCTTTGGCCCGCGTGCGCCTGGCCGGTGTGCTGCTCGACGAGAAAGCGTACGACCAGGGCCTGGCGCTGCTGAAGGACGAGCCTGCGCAATACGCGGGACTGTTCGCGGATCGTCGCGGCGATCTGCTTGCCGCGCAGGACAAGCGCGAAGACGCACGTGCGGCTTATCGCCGCGCACTGGAAAAGCTCGGCGCGGGCGAGGCTGGCATGCGCCAGATCATCCAGTTCAAGCTCGACGCATTGGGCACCGCTTGAGCGGGTTGCCGACCTTATTCAAATATTCAGGACCGCTTCCTATGACGTCATTGCTTCGTACAGCCGCTTCGCGCACGCTTCTGGCCGGGGCCTGTCTCGGCCTGCTGGCCGGTTGCTCGCTGTTCAGCAAGGAAAACAAGCACAAGCCCACCGAGTTGAAGCCGGTTTCCGCCACCTTGTCGGTCAAGCAGGCGTGGAAGGCCGATGTGGGCAAAAGCGGCCCGTATGTCATGGCGCCCGTGGCGGCCGGCAACGCTGTTTTCGTATCGGCTAAAAACGGTTCGGTCATGGCGCTTGACGCCGCCAGCGGGCAGACGCTCTGGAAGGCGAAGACCGATCTCGACCTGACGTCCGGCCCCGGTTCGGATGGCGATATCACCGCGGTGGCGGGCGAAAAGGGCGCGATCTACGCGTTCGACAAGAGCGGCAAGCAGCTCTGGAAGAAGCAGGTCAACGGCGAAGTGCTGTCGGCCCCGCTGGTTGGCAACGGTCTTGTGATCGTGCGGACCACCGATACGCGTGTCATTGGGCTGGACGCAGGCTCCGGCGATCGCCGCTGGATCTACCAGCGTTCCCAGACGCCGCTGAACCTGCGCGCCGCGATGGGCATGGTGTTCGCCGGCGACGGCGTCGTCATGGGCTTTCCGGGCGGCAAGCTCGGCGTGCTAGCGCCGGGCAATGGCGTGCTGCGCTGGGAAAGCACGGTTTCGTATCCCAAGGGCGTGTCCGAGATCGAGCGCCTGAACGATGTGACCGGCGTGCCCGCGGTGTTGGGTCGGCAGGTTTGCGCCACGACCTTCCAGGGTCGGGTATCGTGTCTGGAACTGGCCAATGGTCAGCCGCAGTGGGGCAAGGATTTTTCCTCGCCCGCCGGGCTGGCCCAGGACGAAACTTCGCTGTTTGCCAGCGACGAGTCGTCGACGGTCTTCTCGTTCGATCGCCAGAACGGCAACGAGCGCTGGAAGAATACCGATCTGCGCTACCGTAACCTTGGTGCGCCGGCTACGGTGGGCCGCTCGGTGGTGGTGGGCGACTACGAAGGCTTTGTCCACTTTCTTTCGCGGGAAGACGGCACGATCCTGGCGCGGATGAAGACCGACGGCAGTGCCATCAGTGCCGCACCCGTCACGGCAGGTCAGACGCTGGTGGTCCAGACCCGCGACGGCGATGTCTACGGCTTCGTGCCGAACTGATCGCCAACGCACGCAAGCCCGTCCGTGCCCCTGTCGCATGGGCGGTGCCAATCCGGTAGCATGATCCCTGGTCGTGCCAACAACAGCGGATTGGGGTAGATGCCCCGCATCCGCCCGACAGGAAAAGAGGCCAGTGGCGCTGAGCACATTGGTTGTCGGATCAACATGACTCCGGAGTTGCTGGGGGACGGCGCGAGCCGCCCCCTGTTTCCGTTTATCGCATGAAACCAGTTATCGCACTCGTCGGCCGGCCCAATGTGGGCAAGTCGACGCTATTCAATCGCATGACCCGCTCGCGCGACGCCCTCGTCGCCGACTTGCCGGGCCTGACGCGCGACCGCCATTACGGCGAGGGGCGCATCGGCGATCGTCCGTTCATTGTTATCGATACCGGCGGCTTCGAGCCGGTCGCTAAGGACGGGATCGTCGCCGAAATGGCCAAACAGACGCGCCAGGCGGTGGTCGAGGCGGATGTCGTCATCTTCCTGGTGGACGGCCGCCTGGGCCTGGCGCCGCAGGACCGCGTGATCGCCGATTACCTCCGTAAGACGGGGCGTCGCATCATGCTGGCCGTCAACAAGGCGGAAGGAATGAAGTACACGTCGGTGGCGGCGGACTTCTACGAACTCGGCATGGGCGACCCCTATGCGATTTCGTCCACGCACGGCGACGGCGTGCGCGAACTGGTCGACGAGGCGCTGGAACTGGCGGTTCAGGAGCGGCCGGAGCTGGCCGAAGAGAGCGCGGCCGACCAGCGCGGCACCAAGATCGCCATCGTCGGACGGCCGAACGTCGGCAAGTCCACGCTGGTCAATACGCTGATCGGCGAAGAGCGTGTGATTGCGTTCGACATGCCGGGTACCACTCGCGATGCGATCTACGTCGAGTTCGAACGCGGTGGCCGGCCTTATACGCTGATCGATACGGCCGGGTTGCGCAAGCGCGGGAAAGTGTTCGAAGCGATCGAGAAATTTTCGGTGGTGAAGACGCTCCAGTCGATCGCGGATGCCAACGTCGTGGTGCTGTTGCTCGATGCCCAACAGGACATTTCCGAGCAGGATGCGCATATCGCCGGGTTTATCGTCGAATCGGGCCGTGCATTGGTGGTTGGCGTCAACAAGTGGGATGGCCTGGATGGCCATCAGCGCGACCGCGTCAAGCATGATCTCGAGCGCAAGCTGCAGTTTCTGAGTTTCGCGAATTTCCACTTTGTGTCGGCGAAGGAACGCACCGGCATCGGCGCATTGTTCCGCTCGATCGACGACGCGTTCGCGGCGGCGATGGTCAAGTTGCCGACGCCGCAATTGACGCGCGTCCTGCAGGAAGCGGTGGAGTTCCAGCAGCCCAAGCGTGCGGGCGTGTCGCGGCCGAAGCTGCGCTACGCGCACCAGGGTGGATCCAACCCGCCGATCGTCGTGATCCATGGTAACGGTCTGCAGAACATCACCGACAGCTACAAGCGCTATCTGGAAAACCGCTTCCGCGAGGCGTTCAAACTCAAGGGCACACCGTTGCGCATCGAATTCCGTACGAACAAAAACCCGTATGCCGAATCGAAGGATTGAGCCAAAAAGGTGCCGTTCCTTGCGACCAAGTTTCGTTTGCGTTCGTTTGGAACTGAGGCTAAATTCACGGTAGCAGGGGGAGCCCTGCGCGTTGATGCCAGACTGGTACCGCTTTTGATCTTTTTTCTGACGCGTTTTTGCGTCAACCGACTTGAACCGGGGACTTTCGTCCCCATGATCCATCACTAAATCTATAAATTTGGAGTGTGCCATGAGCAACAAAGGGCAATTGCTACAAGACCCGTTCCTGAACGCGCTGCGCAAAGAGCACGTGCCGGTTTCCATCTACCTCGTCAATGGCATCAAGCTGCAAGGCAATATCGAGTCGTTCGACCAGTACGTCGTCCTGTTGCGCAACACGGTGACGCAGATGGTGTACAAGCATGCGATTTCTACCGTCGTGCCTGCGCGCGCGGTGAATTTCCGTGTGGATGATTCCACCGAGGCCTGATTTTTCCTCGTTAGTGGACGGCCGTATTTGCATGCGGCCGTCGCATTGCATGTCCCCGCCTTTGCTGTCCGGCTGTTTGTGCGTTACCAGCCCGGCATCGTCCGCAGCAACCGTTTCCCGATCGAACTCCATTTCGCCCCGGCGCTTTGCGGCCTCCGGGCGCGGCAACTTGTCGCGGTCGGGTCAGTCGTTGCTGTATTGGTAACAGTTTTCCCAACCACTTTTTCCGGCGCCACGCGTCCATCCGCTTGCAACCCAGAGCTACATCCCAGACCGAGCCATCGCGCGCCATTCTTGTCGGCGTGGATTTTGGCAAGCACGATTTTCAGGAAAGCCTCTCGGAACTGGCTCTGCTGACGAGCACGGCCGGCTCGGTGCCGGTGCATACGCTGACCGGCAAGCGCTCGCGACCGGATCCCGCGCTCTTCATCGGTTCGGGCAAGGCCGAGGAACTCCGGCAGGCCGCTGATGCGCTGGACGCCGACGTGGTGGTCTTCAACCATGCGTTGAGCCCGGCGCAGCAGCGCAATCTCGAGCGCTTTCTGCAACGCCATGTGATCGACCGCACTGGCCTGATCCTCGATATCTTTGGGCAGCGGGCGCAAAGCCACGTGGGCAAGGTGCAAGTGGAACTGGCGCAGGTGCAATACCAGGCGTCGCGCCTGGTTCGTGCATGGAGCCACCTCGAGCGGCAGAAGGGCGGCATCGGTATGCGCGGCGGCCCAGGAGAACGCCAGTTGGAGCTGGACCGCCGGATGCTCGACGAACGCGCAAAACGGCTCAAGTCCGATCTGGCGCGATTGCAACGGCAGCACCATACCCAGCGTCGTGCCCGTGCGCGCAATGACACGCTGAGCATCTCACTGGTGGGTTACACCAATGCGGGGAAGTCCACGCTTTTCAACGCATTGACCAAGGCCCGTGCATACGCGGCGGATCAACTGTTCGCGACGCTCGACACCACATCGCGCCGGTTGTTTCTGGACGGTCTCGGCAACGTGGTGCTGTCCGACACCGTCGGATTCATCCGTGATCTGCCGACGCAGCTTGTGGCGGCGTTCCGCGCCACACTCGACGAAACGGTGCATGCCGATCTGCTGCTGCACGTGGTGGATGCATCGAGTCCCGTGCGTCACGAGCAGATCGAGCAGGTCAACCGCGTACTGGCGGAAATCGACGCATCGGACATTCCGCAGATCGTCGTGATGAACAAGATCGACGCGACGCCCGAATTGCTGGAGCAGGGCCCTCGCGTCGAGCGTGACGAGGACGGCGTGCCGACCCGCGTGTTCCTGTCGGCGCGCGAGGGTCTGGGACTCGACGGCCTGCGCGAAGCGATTGTCGAGGTGGCGCAATGGCTCGCGTCGCAACCCGACGCGCCGGCGCCGTACGACCCGCGTCTGGACGGCTCGCCGCTGCCGCCGGATGCTGGCGAATGGGATGCCGACGAACACGACGGCGACGTCGAAGATCGGACCGAAAATGGCCCCGATCGGCGGCCAGACCGATCAATCTGATCGCGGTTGGCAGCGAATGACTGTCTGATTAGGGGATTTTGAGCAAAAGTGATCAAGATGGCTGCTAGAATCCCCCTGTTCCAAACTTTCCCGGACCCGTGCTCTTCATGTCCCTGTTCCCCCGGAATCCTGACTCGCATATCGTGCCAGGCAACCGCGCCCCGCGGTTTGCGCGCTGGCCCCGCCTGCGCGCCATCTTCTCGTTGAACGATCCTCGTTGGGGCCGTAACGGACAGGATGATGAAGATAAAGACAAGGGTCGCCAGCAGAACCAGCGCCCGCAAGACGGTCCGCCCGACCTTGACGAGCTCTGGCGCGATTTCAATCGCCGTTTGAGCGGCCTGCTCGGGCGCAAGGACAATGGCGGAGGCGGCCAGGGTTTCGGCAACGGCCAGCGCCCCGCCGGCAAGGGATCAAACATCGGCATCGGCGTGATTGTTGCCGCAGTTGTCGGCATCTGGCTCGCCAGCGGTTTCTTCATGGTCCAGGAAGGCCAGACAGCCGTGATTCTGCAGTTTGGCAAGTTCAAGTACACCACCGGCCCCGGGATCAACTGGCGGGCGCCATGGCCGATCCAGTCGGCCGAGGTCGTGAACCTGTCGGCCGTGCGTTCTGTGGAAGTGGGACGCGCCACGTCGATCAAGGACAGCAACCTGAAAGATTCGTCGATGCTGACGCAGGACGAGAACATCATCGACGTCCGCTTTACCGTGCAGTACGACATCCAGGACGCCACCGAATATCTGTTCTTCAACAAGACCGATCGCGGTGGCGACGAAGAACTCGTGACCCAGGCCGCGGAGACATCGGTGCGTGAGATCGTCGGCCGCAACCGCATGGATTCGGTGCTCTACGAAAACCGCGAACAGATCGCGCAGGGCCTGGCCAAGTCGATCCAGTCGATCCTGTCGGCCTACAAGACCGGCATCCGCGTGATTTCGGTGAACGTGCAGAGCGTGCAGCCGCCCGAGCAGGTTCAGGCGGCATTCGACGACGTGAACAAGGCAAGCCAGGATCGCGAGCGAGCGATCAGCGAAGGCCAGGCCTACGCGAACGACATCCTGCCGCGCGCCAAGGGTACAGCGGCGCGGCTCAAGGAAGAGTCCGAGGCCTATCGCGCGCGCGTTGTGGCGCAAGCCGAGGGTGATGCGGCACGTTTCCGTTCCGTGCAAACCGAGTATGCAAAGGCGCCTCAAGTGACGCGCGACCGAATCTATCTGGAGACCATGCAGCAGATCTACAGCAATTCGAACAAGATTCTTGTCGATGCCAAATCGGGCAACAACCTGCTGTACCTGCCGCTGGACAAGCTGATGTCGCAGGTGCAGTCGTCGTCGGCCACGACGCCGGCCCCGGCGCCAGGTACGAACGCACCGGCTGTGCCGGACGTGGGTTCGCAGGATATCCGGTCGCGTGAAGCCATGCGCAACCGCGACCGCGACGTTCGCTAAGGAGAGCCGTCATGAACCGACTGATTTCCTTCGCGATTGGCCTGTTTATCCTGCTGGCGGTTGTCTCGTCGATGCTTTTCGTCGTCGATCAGCGCCAATACGCCGTGGTTTTCGCATTTGGCGAAATCAAGCAGGTGGTGCGCGAACCAGGCCTGCATTTCAAGCTGCCGCCGCCGCTGCAGAATGTGGTGTTCATGGACCGCCGCCTGCAGACCATCGACGTTGCCGCCAGCGAGCGCTTCCTGACCGCCGAGAAGAAATCGATGGTCGTGGATTGGTTCGTCAAATGGCGCATCACCGATCCGCGCAAGTTCTTCGTGGCGTTCGCCGGCAACGTGCGGGGCGCCCAAGACCGCATGACGCAGCGTATCGACTCCGTGGCGCGTGAAGAATTCGGCAAGCGCACGGTGGCCGATGTGGTGGCCGGCGAGCGCGAGAAGGTCATGCAGAATATCCGCGCCGGGATGGCCGAATACGCACAGTCCGTCGGGGTGGAAATCCTCGATGTGCGCCTGAAGCGCGTGGACCTGCTGCCGGCGATCAGCGAGTCGGTCTATCGCCGCATGGAGGCCGAGCGCAAGCGCGTCGCCAACGAATTGCGTTCGACGGGCGCAGCGGAAGGTGAGAAAATCCGCGCCGATGCCGATCGCCAGCGCGAAGTCGTCCTGGCCGAGGCCTATCGCGATGCGCAGATCGTCAAGGGCGAGGGCGATGCCAAGGCATCTCAGCTCTATGCCGACGCGTTCGGCAGGGATCCCAGCTTCGCGCAGTTCTGGCGCAGCATGGAGGCTTACCGCAACACGTTCCGCGACAAGGGCAACGTGATGGTCCTGGAGCCGAACTCGGACTTCTTCCGCTATATGCGCTCGTCCGGCGGTAACGCCGCGCCAGCCGCTGCGGGCGGCAAGAAGTAGCCGGTAGGCCGCGCGCCGGGCGTGCATGCGCCCTAAAACGCAACATTCGACAAAACCCCGGTCCGCCCGGGGTTTTGTCCGGCTGGAGGCGCCAACGCCTTACCGGCCGTGTTTTTGATAGAAGAGACTTACATGTCCAACCGCTGGCTCCTGCCTGAAAATATCGCCGACGTCCTGCCGTCGGAAGCGCGCAAAATCGAAGAGTTGCGCCGCCGCATGCTGGATCTGTTCCGGACCTATGGCTATGAGCTGGTCATGCCGCCCATGCTCGAGTACCTGGAGTCGCTGCTCACCGGCACCGGCCACGATCTCGATCTGCGCACGCTCAAGCTGGTCGACCAACTGTCGGGTCGGACCATGGGCCTGCGCGCCGATATCACGCCGCAAGTAGCGCGTATCGACGCCCATTTGCTGAACCGTCCGGGTGTGACGCGCCTCTGTTATGCCGGAAATGTGCTGCATGCGCGTCCCGCGGGCTTCCACGCCACGCGTGAGCCGATCCAGATCGGCGCTGAAATCTATGGCCACGCGGGGCTTGAAGCTGACGTCGAGATCCAGGAACTGATGCTGGCTGCGCTACAGGCGGCAGGGCTTGCCGATATCCGGCTCGATCTGTGTCACGCGGGCATTCTCGAAGCACTGCTGGCGGCGCTGCCGTCCGTGCGCGAAATCGAGGACGCGATGTTCTCCGCGCTGGAGACCAAGGATGTCCCTGCGCTGCGCGAGCTGACCCGGGATCTGCCCGCAACCGAGCGCGATGCATTGCTGGCGTTGCCCACGCTTTACGGCGGCCTGGAGGTGATCGAGCGCGCACGCGCCACGTTGCCCGCCAGCCCGGCGATCGGCCGGGCCCTCGACGAACTGGCCGCGCTGGCCGGTCAGGTGCGAGGCGCGAGCGTGAATCTCGATCTTGCCGATTTGCGCGGTTACCACTATCACAGTGGCGTGATGTTTACCGCCTATGTTTCGGGCCTACCCAACTACGTCGCCCGTGGCGGCCGTTACGACAAGGTAGGCGAAGCGTTTGGCCGTGCGCGCCCGGCGACGGGCTTTTCGCTGGACCTGCGCGAAGTTGCCGCGCTGTCGCCCGTGGAAGTCCGCGCGCTGGCGGTTTTCGCCCCGTGGGATGCCGATCCCGCGCTGCGCGGCGCCATTGCTGCGCTGCGCGACGCCGGCGAAATCGTCATCCAGTCGTTGCCGGGCCATACGCACGAACTCGACGAGTTTAATTGCGACCGGCAACTGGTGCGCCAGGGCGGCGCGTGGGTGGTGGTGCCGCGCTGATTTCGCTGCGGGCCGACCGTTCGTGCCGGCTCGTCTTTCCGTGCTCTCGGATGACGTTCGATGCCCGTCGGGGCCTTTGATCGCCCAAAACCGGCGACAAACGTCTCTCATACGGCTGCCCGAAACCGGGAACCGTCCGGCAACGAGAGTAGAATACGTTTTTAACCTTCTGACCAATTCAACATGTCCGCATCCGCAGTAAGCCAGGGACGCAATGTCGTCGTGATCGGAACCCAGTGGGGTGACGAAGGCAAAGGGAAAATCGTCGATTGGCTTACCGATCATGCTAAGGGCGTGGTGCGGTTCCAGGGCGGCCACAACGCTGGCCACACGCTCATCATCGGCGGCAAGAAGACCATCCTGCGCCTGATCCCGTCGGGCATCATGCGCGAAGGCACGGTCTGCTATATCGGCAACGGCGTGGTGCTCTCGCCTGAAGCCCTGTTCCGTGAAATCGAGGAACTCGAGTCGGCAGGCCTGCAGGTGCAGAACCGTCTGCGCATTTCCGAAGCAACGACGCTGATCCTGCCGTATCACGTGGCCATCGACAAGGCGCGCGAAGCGCGTCGCGGCGCCGCCAAGATCGGCACGACCGGCCGCGGCATCGGCCCCGCCTATGAAGACAAGGTGGCTCGCCGCGCGCTGCGCGTGCAGGACCTGTTCAACCCCGAACACTTCGCCGAGCGCCTGCGCGAAAACGTCGAGTTCCATAACTTCATGCTGACCCAGTACCTGGGCGCCGAAGCGGTCGACTATCAGCAGATCCTCGACGAAATGCTGGCCTACGCGCCGCGTCTGAAGCCCATGGTGGCCGACGTCTCCGCGGAGCTGTATGCCGTGAATGCAGCGGGCGGCAACCTGATGTTCGAAGGTGCGCAAGGCACGCTGCTCGACGTGGACCACGGTACGTATCCGTTCGTCACGTCCAGCAATTGCGTCGCTGGTGCGGCTACCGCAGGCGCCGGCGTCGGCCCGGGCCGCCTGAACTACATCCTTGGCATTACCAAGGCGTACTGCACGCGCGTTGGCGCGGGCCCGTTCCCGAGCGAGCTGTACGACAACGACAATCCTGCCCGCCAGGACGCCGTTGGCGTGCGTCTGGCCAATGTTGGCAAGGAATTCGGTTCGGTAACCGGACGCCCGCGCCGCACCGGCTGGCTCGATGCCGCAGCCCTGAAGCGCTCTGTGCAAATCAACGGCGTGTCGGGTCTGTGCATGACCAAGCTCGACGTGCTCGATGGCCTGGAAACGATCAACCTGTGCGTCGGCTACGAGCTCGACGGCAAGCGCGTCGACATCCTGCCGCGTGGCTCCGATGCCGTCGCGGCATGCAAGCCGGTGTACGAGGAATTCCCGGGCTGGAACGAGTCGACGTTTGGCGTGAAGACCTGGGATGCGCTGCCGGAAGCCGCGCGCGTGTACCTGAAGCGCATCGAGGAAGTGGTTGGCATTCCGATCGACATGATCTCGACGGGTCCGGATCGCGACGAAACGATTCTGCTGCGCCACCCGTACCTGGTTGCCTGATTTACTTGGTACTGCAAAGTGAGTTTGACTGCGGCGCCAAGAGCGTCGCAGCCTCACGAAAGCCATTCGGCCCGCGACATGCGGGCCGATGCTTTATCAAACGGCCGCTGCTGCAGCCGAATAGAACAAAAGACGCCATGAACCTGCCAATTAATGACGACGAGAACCTTTGGGTCTCGTGGGACGAATACCACCGCCTGATTGCCCGCCTTGCGCTGAACGTGCACGAGTCGGGCTGGAAGTTCGACAAGATTCTGTGCCTGGCACGCGGTGGCCTGCGCGTGGGCGATCAGATGTCGCGCATTTTTGATGTGCCGCTGGCCATTCTGGCCACTAGTTCGTATCGCGAAGCCGCAGGTACGCAACAGGGCGATCTCGATATCGCGCAGTACATCACGATGACGCGCGGCGAGTTGTCCGGCAAGATCCTGCTGGTCGACGATCTGGTCGATTCCGGCGTCACGCTCGAGCGCGTGGGGCGGCATTTGCAGGAGCGCTATCCCGCGGTGACGGAAGTTCGCTCGGCGGTGCTCTGGTACAAGGCGTGCTCGAAGGTGGAGCCCGATTACCACGTGACGTTCCTGCCGTCGAATCCGTGGATTCACCAGCCGTTCGAGGAATACGACACGCTTCGTCCGCATAACCTCGCTGCGTGGCTCAAGCGCGGCAAGCGCGCCAGCTTGCTCGAAGACGACTCGGCCGCATAAGCGCTGAGCTGAGGCTTCGCCTTTTTCGGTCGTGCGATCAAATGGGCGAAGCTTTATCGGTGATTTCGGCCGATTTCAGCGTGGTTTCAGTAGCCGACGGTAAATCGCTGCCGCACGTGCGTCGGTCGCTCGATTTCGTCGAGCATTGCGATGGAATAATCTTCCATCGAAATCCAGCTCTTTCCGTCGGCTGCGGTCAGTAGATCGTCCTTGCCGAGGCGGAATTTTCCGGTGCGTTCGCCTGGCGCAAATAGCGCTGACGGCGACAAGAAGGTCCATTCCAGTTGGTCTTCACCGTGCAGCGCATTGAGAAAATCTCGGCCGGCCGATGCTTCTGCCTTGTACGCATCAGGAAAATTCGGCGTGTCGACCAGTTGCACGCCGGGCGCGACATAAAGGCTACCAGCGCCGCCCACTACCAGCAGGCGCTTGATGCCGGCGGCTTTGACCGCTTGCGTGATCTGCGCCGCCGTCGTCTGCAGGAAGCGCACCGAACTGATCACAACATCGTTGCCGCGCAACGCATTCGCGAGCGCAGCCGCATCGCTCACATCGACATCGTGCGCGGTGACGCCCTCGCGCTGTGGCAGCGACGATGCGTGCCGCGCGAGCGCCAGAACGTGGTGGCCCCGGCGCAGGGCTTCGTCGGTCAAACGGGTGCCCACATTACCTGTTGCACCAATGATGGCGATTTTCATGGTCTTTCCTTTTGGTTGAACGATATGAAACCGTAGTGGTTACATATCCGGTTAAAAAAATCAGCGCTTGCGGCGCCTGGCGGCCTGTTCGACTTCATCGAGCATGCCTGCGATCGTGATTGCCGCAAGAGAGGCGTCCATTGCTGCCTGAGCACGAGTCGCCACCGTTTGCAGTGCTCCAGTAATTTCGCGGCCCACCATGCAGGCGGGATTTGGGGCGCTCTGGTGCAGCGTAATCAACGCGGTTGTCTCGGTGGCCCGAAAAACGTCGAGCAGCGTGATCGCCGACGCCGGTCGAGCCAGCACTGCGCCGCCGGTGCTGCCCATCGTCGTGGTGACGAAACCCGCTTCGGTTAGTACGCCGATCAGCCGGCGGATCAGGGCGGGATTAGTGCCCACGCTGCCGGCAATCATCGACGACGGCACGGGCTCGTCCGACTGGGCGAGCAGGGTGAGGATATGGACGGCGACGGCGAATCGGCTGCTGGTAGTCATGCGGAAATCTTAATGTGAAACCATGGTAGTTACATATCGCGATAACGTCAACCGCAATTTGGGCGGGCGCGGCAGGGTATTTTTCGCAATCGCTGTTGCGTAGATGGCGAGATAATGCCGGAATCGACACTGAAGCTGATACACTCAACGGCGGCTTAGGCCGGTAGCGAGTCAACGGAAATGAGAGGAAAAGGATTTGAAGGATTCAGCAGCGCAAAAGCAAAAAACCCGCAACGTGTGTTGCGGGTTCCTTGCTGAATCTTGGTGCCCAGGAGAGGACTCGAACCTCCACAGTGTTGCCACCGCTAGGACCTGAACCTAGTGCGTCTACCAATTCCGCCACCTGGGCAGGTGTCGAAACAACCGAAGCGGCCATTATAGCGACCGTAAAACGTTTGTCAAATAGTTTCGAGAAAAATTGAATCAGAACAACTATCCGATCCCTAGCCGGGAAGAAATCCTTGGCGTACTGAGAACCTCGGGGTCACCCCAGTCGGCCGGCGATATCGCCAAGGCCTTGGCCGTCACGCGCAAGGAGCACGACGGTTTCCAGAAACGGCTCGCCGCAATGGAGCGCGACGGCCAGATCGAATTGAATCGCAAGGGCCGATACGAATTGGCGCATCAGCCGAATTTCGTGGTTGGCCGTGTGCAAGGCCACCGCGACGGCTTCGGCTTCCTGATTCGCGATGACGGCGAGGACGATATCTTCCTGCCCGAGCGCGAACTGCAGAAGGCGATGCATAACGACCGCGCGCAGGTGCGCGTGGTGGGTTATGACCGCCGCGGCCGTCCCGAAGGTCAGATCGTCGAAATCGTCGAGCGCGCAAATCGTTTCGTGATTGGCCGACTGCTGTCCGAAAACGGCGTGCTCGTGGTGGCGCCTGAAGACAAGCGTATCGGGCAGGACATCCTGATTCCGCCCAAGGCGCAGGGCAAGGCCCAGGTCGGGCAGGTCGTCAGCGTCGAGCTGATGGAATGGCCCGATCGCTACGTGCAGCCGGTGGGCCGCGTGGTCGAGGTGCTCGGCGACATCGACGATCCCGGCATGGAGATCGAGATTGCCGTGCGCAAGTACGGCGTGCCGCACCAGTTTTCGCCCGCCGCACTCAAGGAGGCTCAGGCGCTTCCCGACGAGGTCCGGCAGGCCGATCTCGATCATCGCATCGACCTGCGCGATATTCCGCTGGTGACGATCGACGGCGAAGACGCCCGCGACTTCGACGATGCCGTCTATTGCGAACCGGTCAAGATCGGGCGCGCGAAAGGATGGCGTCTGATCGTAGCGATTGCCGACGTGTCGCATTACGTGCGCCCGGGCACGCCGCTGGACGCCGATGCGCTCGACCGGGCTACGTCGGTCTACTTCCCGCGCCGCGTGATTCCGATGCTGCCGGAGAAATTGTCGAACGGCCTGTGCTCGCTGAATCCGCATGTGGATCGGCTTTGCATGGTGTGCGATGCAGTGATTACCGCGAAGGGCGAACTCAAGGGTTATCAGTTCTACCCAGCCGTGATGCATTCGTCGGCGCGACTGACCTACAACGAGGTCTGGTCGGTGCTGTCGAACACCAAGGGGCCGGAGGCGCACAAGCGTGCGGAACTGGTGCCGCATCTGCAAAACCTGTACGAGCTGTTCCAGGTCTTGCTCAAGGCGCGGCGCGCGCGCGGTGCCATCGACTTCGATACCACCGAGACCTATATCGTTTGCAACGCGCAGGGCAAGATCGAGCAGATCCTGCCGCGCACGCGCAACGACGCGCACCGACTGATCGAGGAATGCATGTTGACGGCCAACGTTTGCGCGGCCGATTTCCTCGAACGCTTCAAGCATCCGGCGCTGTACCGGGTCCATGCTGGCCCAAGCGAAGAAAAGCTCAAGAACCTGCGCGAGTTCCTGAAGACCGCGGGGCTCACGCTGGGCGGCGGCGACAAGCCACAGGCCTCGGATTACGCCGAAGTGATGGACAAGATCAAGTCGCGTCCCGATGCGCCGATGTTGCAGACGATGCTGCTGCGGTCGATGCAACAGGCCGTCTACAGCCCCGACAACATCGGCCACTTCGGCTTGGCGTATGAGGCTTACGCCCACTTTACGAGCCCGATTCGCCGTTATCCCGATCTGCTGGTCCATCGGTCGATCAAGGCGATTCTTGCACATACCAAGTATCAGCCGGCCTTTATCCCGGGCACCGAGCTGAATACGCAGGTTTCGCCGAAAGCGCGCCGCATGCAGGCCGCCGATGCCGAGCGCCGCGCCGAGAATGCGGCCGCGCGCGCCAAGCGCAACGAAGGCATCTGGGATGAACTGGGCCTGCATTGTTCCGCCAACGAACGGCGCGCCGACGAGGCGTCGCGCGATGTGGAAGCTTGGCTGAAGTGCTACTTCATGCGCGACAAGCTTGGCAGCGACTACGCCGGCACGGTCAGCGCGGTGACATCGTTCGGCATCTTCGTGCAATTGGATGAACTTTACGTCGAAGGTCTGGTTCATGTGACCGAGCTCGGCAGCGACTATTTCCAATACGACGAAGCCCGCAACGAGTTGCGCGGCGAACGCACCGGCATTCGCTACCGCTTGACCGACCGGGTGCGCGTGCAGGTCTCGCGCGTCGACCTCGACGCGCGCAAGATCGATTTCCGCCTTGTCCAGGAACCTTCGGCCAAGACGCTGCGGGGGCGCGCCGGTGCACCCGAGCAGCCGCGGGTACCTGCGGCGCACGCGGTGCCTGCGCGCAAGAAGGGCCGGCAACTGGCAGCGTTGCTGGGCGGAACGTCGAAGCCCGAGGAATCGTTCGACGAGACGCTCGATCGGGTGATCGAAGAGCAGCCGGTGTTTGAAGCGGTCATTACACCGCTCAAGCCACGCGAGACGCATGTCGGTCATGCGTCGCATGGCCGCGCGGCCAAGAAATCGCCGACCGGCAAGCCTGCGCGGCATGCAGCCAAGCCAAAGCCGGCGCATCTGAAGACGGAAAAGAAGTCCGCGACCAAGCGTACCGCCAAGCCGGCGGGTAAGAGCGTGCGCCCTGCACGCAAGCGCTAGGCGAACATCGCGCGATTGAGTGTCGCCATGGCGGGTACAATGCCCGCCATGGCCAAACACAAACTTCTGATCGGCTTTCATGCCGTCAATGCACGCCTGCGTCAAAACGCAAAGAGCGTGTCCGATATCTACGTCGAAGCAAATCGCCGCGACCGGCGCATGCAGGATTTCATCCGCCTGGCGGAAAGTCTTGGCGTAACCCTGCATCCGGTCGATGCCGAGCGCCTGCGCGGCATGGCCGGCACCGACCGCCATCAGGGCGTGGTGGCACGCGCCGACGACGTGTCGCTCGCGCTGAATCTCGACGAACTGCTCGATGGCATCGAAGGGACGCCGCTGCTGCTGGTGCTCGATGGTGTCACCGATCCGCACAACCTCGGCGCATGCCTGCGCGTTGCCGATGGCGCTGGCGCCCATGCGGTGATCGCGCCAAAGGATCGTAGCGTCGGCCTTAACGCGACCGTTGCGAAGGTTGCCAGCGGCGCAGCCGAGACTGTGCCGTACATCACCGTCACCAATCTCGCCCGCACCCTGCGCGAATTGCAGGAACGCGGCATCTGGGTGATCGGCACTGCCGACGGCACCGACAAGGCGCTGTACGACGTGGATCTGAAGGGACCGACCGCGATCGTAATGGGTGCGGAAGGCGAGGGCATGCGTCGCCTCACGCGCGAAACCTGTGATGATCTCGTGTCGATTCCGATGGCCGGTGGGGTGGAAAGCCTCAACGTGTCCGTCGCAAGCGGTGTGTGTCTTTACGAAGCGGTGCGTCAGCGCCGTCTTCCCCGCTGACGATGGTCGTGGACGCGGCCGATCTGGAAGCGGCGCGCGCCTGGGTGCACGCCGCGCAGAACATCTTCGTCCTGACCGGGGCCGGGATTTCGGCCGAGTCGGGCGTTCCGACATTCCGCGATGCGCTGACGGGCCTCTGGGCGCGCTTCGATCCCGAAGAGCTGGCGACCGAAGAGGCCTACCGTCGACAACCCGCACTCGTCTGGCAGTGGTATCAGCACCGACGCGAGCTGGTGGCCGCAGCAAAGCCGAATCCTGCCCACTACGCGCTGGCGGAGTTGGCAAGGCGCAAGTCTGTGACGCTGGTCACGCAGAACATCGATGGCTTGCATCAGCAGGCGGGCAGCGAGCATGTGGTGGAGTTGCACGGCAACTTGTTCGCCAACAAATGGCTGGATGGCTGCGGCCGTTGCGATACCGTGCCGCCTGTTCCGGGCGAACCGCCGCATTGCGCCCTGTGTGGCGCGATGATGCGT
This sequence comes from Cupriavidus sp. GW822-FHT06G04, assembly GCF_058799075.1. Classification (NCBI taxonomy): domain Bacteria; kingdom Pseudomonadati; phylum Pseudomonadota; class Betaproteobacteria; order Burkholderiales; family Burkholderiaceae; genus Cupriavidus; species Cupriavidus sp. GW822-FHT06G04. Next base: position 311,712 of record NZ_JBXALD010000007.1, read on the forward strand.
CCGGGCGTGGTCTGGTTTGGCGAAGATCTCCCACGTGTGGCGCGCTTTCGGGCCGATCATGCGGCGCAACACTGCGATCTGTGCCTGGTGGTGGGGACCTCGGGCTTGGTCTATCCGGCCGCCGCATTGCCAGGGCTGGCAAAGGAGCACGGGGCGCGCGTGATCGTCGTCAATCCGCAACCGTCCGCACTCGATGACACCGCGGACCTGGTGCTGCGGGCCGCCGCGGGCGAATGCCTGCCGCTGCTTTGGCCACAACAGAGCGTGTGAGCTGCTAAGACCGGCCAATTCCGAACACGGAAACGGCCGGCCCGCCTGCGAGCCCGAGCCCGAGCGCGGGCAGCCAGCCCGACCGTCAGGCCGCCAGTTCCGCGACCAGTTTTTCGAGTTTTACCGCGTCCGCCGCAAACAGGCGAATTCCCTCCGAGAGTTTTTCCGTCGCCATGGCGTCTTCGTTCAATTGCCAGCGAAATGCGGCTTCGTCGGCGGCAATGCGGGCGATATTGCCCGCTTGCGCTTGCTCCACCGAAAGCTTGCGCTCGACGGTGGCATTGCTGGCCGCCAGTTGTTCGAGCAGTTCCGGGCTGATGGTCAGCAGATCGCAGCCCGCCAGCGACAGAATTTGCCCCGTGCCGCGGAAGCTCGCTCCCATTACCTCGGTCGCGTAACCGAATTTCTTGTAGTAGTCGTAAATCTGGCGCACCGAGCGCACGCCCGGGTCGTTTTCACCTGTATTGGCGTCGGCATCCCATTTGTCGCCGGCCTGCTTCTTGTGCCAGTCCAGAATGCGGCCGACAAACGGCGAGATCAGCTGCGCGCCGGCTTCAGCGCAGGCCACTGCCTGAACCAACGAGAACAGCAACGTCATGTTGCATCGGATGTTTTCGCGCTGGAGGATTTCGGCGGCCTTGATGCCTTCCCACGTCGAAGCGATCTTGATCAGTACGCGTTCCCTTGCGATGCCGCGCTGTTCGTACAGACCGATCAGATGGCGAGCCTTGTCGACGGTGGCCTGTGTGTCGAACGACAGCCGCGCATCGACTTCGGTCGAGACCCGGCCCGGGACGATCGAAAGGATTTCGCAGCCGAACGCAATCAGAAGCTGGTCCATCACCGCGTCGATGCCGGCGCTGCCGTGATGGTCGCGCGTGGCCTGTTCCAGCAGCGGCCGGTACTCGGACTTCTGCACCGCCTTCAGGATCAGCGACGGATTGGTGGTCGCGTCCTGCGGCGTGTATTGCTTCATCAACTGGAAGTCGCCGGTATCGGCCACGACCGTCGTGAACTGCTTGAGTTGTTCGAGCGCATTCATGATCTGCTTCCGTTCAGGGAATTGTGCAAAGAGACGGGTCAAGGAGATTGCTTCGGGAAAGGGCATTGTAACGGGGCGTCCCGTGACAGCAAGCCATGGGCGCCAATCTTCTCGGGTCACGCCAATCCGTTACACTACGCGATTCCCCCAACGCAATCTGGCTGTTGTCATGACTCAGGATGAACTCAAGGCGCTGGTCGCGCAAGCCGCCGCCGACTACGTGAAGCAGGAAGTGCCCCAAGGTGCCGTTCTTGGCGTGGGCACGGGCTCCACCGCCAATCTTTTCATCGACGCCGTCGCGGCGTTCAAGGAACGTTTTTCCGGCGCGGTGTCCAGTTCGGAAGCGTCCACACGCCGACTGCAGCAGCACGGTTTCACGGTGCTCGATCTCAACGAAGTTGACAGCATCCCCGTCTATGTTGACGGCGCCGACGAGATCGACGCGTCGGGCGCGATGATCAAGGGCGGCGGCGGAGCGCTCACGCGCGAGAAAATCGTCGCGTCGGTGGCGGATCGTTTCGTTTGCATCGCCGATGGCAGCAAGCTAGTGCCCACGATGGGCGCATTCCCGCTGCCCGTCGAGGTGATCCCGATGGCACGCGCCGCTGTCGCGCGACGGTTGGCAGCGCTGGGCGGCCAGCCGCGACTGCGCATGACCAAGGAAGGCAGCATCTACAAGACCGATAACGGCAATGTGATTCTGGATGTGGCCGGATTGAAAATCGAAAATCCCCGGGATCTTGAGCAACGGATCAACCAGTTGCCCGGCGTCGTCACGGTGGGACTTTTTGCATTGCGCGGGGCCAATGTCCTGTTGCTGGGCACGGAGCAGGGCGTCCAGCGCACCGACTACTGATCACGCGGGCAGAGCGGCTAGTGGCCCCGCCGCTCTGTCTAGCTGGTGGCGAGTCCGTGCTCGACCGCATAGACCGCCACCTGAACGCGACTGGCCAGCTTCAGCTTCTTGAGAATGTTCTGCACGTGAATCTTGACCGTGCTTTCCGCTACGCCCAGGCGGCGCGCGATCTCCTTATTGCTGTCTCCGCGCACCAGTCCATGAACGATCTCGCGCTCCCGCGTGGTGAGCCGTGCGGCCTCCGCGCCGCGTGATGGCGCAGGCGATGTCTTTTGTGCGCGAAACTGCTGCACGAGCTTCGACGTCATGCTTTCCGAAATCACCGGTTCACCTGCGTTTGCGCGCCGGATCGCGCTCGTCAACGCTTCCGTCTCGATATTCTTGAGCAGATAACCGCGCGCGCCGCCGCGCAATGCCGCGGCCAATTCCTCGGCCTGCTCTGACACCGTAAGGATGATTACCGCGCAGTCGGGCAAGTCTTCGACCATCAGTTGCAGCGTGTCTAGTCCCGACAATCCGGGCATGTTCAGATCGAGCAGAATCACATCGGGCCGGTGCTGCTTGGCGCGCTTGAGGCCTTCCACGCCGTCCGCCGCTTCGTCGACGATCTCGATATCCGACTGTCGCTGCAGCAGGGCACGAATTCCCGAGCGGAACAGTGTATGGTCATCGACCAGCAGAACTCGGATGGTCATGACGCAGCGACCTCGGGCATAGCGGCGCGTTGCGGCGCCGGCCAGGCGGCATGGTGATGCGGCGGCGCAAAGTCGCTGCGGAGCAGAATCAGCTCGATTCGCGTGCCCTGGCCGGGCGAGGCGTCGATCGCCAGCGTTGCGCCCAAGCGCGCCGCGCGCTCCTGCATGATGTGCAGACCCACGTGGCCGGTGTTTGTCGCACCAAGCCGCGTCGGTTCAAAGCCGTCGCCGTCGTCCTGCACGACGAGCCGGAACAGGGTGCCGTTCTGCATGACGATCCGTACGGTTTCCGCCATGGCGTGCTTGCGCACATTCGACAGGGCCTCCTGCAGAATGAACAGCACTTGCAGTTGTTGTTCGGGCGGTAGCGGGAGTCCCCGGTCATCGATTGTCAGCGTCGGTTCGGTGCGGCATTGCCGGCGAAAGCGCGAGACGGTTTCCTCGACGGCAGGCCGCATATCGCCCGTGGTCAGGCGTGACCGGAAGTTATGCAGCAGTTCGCGCACGTCCTGATAACTTTCCTCGACGCCATGCCGCAGCATCGGAACGATTTCGCGCACTTCATCGGCGTTGCCTAGTTCGACGGCGGCGTCCAGCAATTGCACCTGCAGGTTCAGAAAATTCAGTCCCTGGGCGATGCTGTCGTGCAGTCCCTGGGCGACGAGATTGCGTTCTTCCATCACCGCCAGCTGGCGTGCGCTTGCGGACCGCCGCACATGTTCGAGCGACGTGGCCAGATGTTGCGCCATAGTTTTCAGAAGTTGCCGGTCGGACGCGGACAGCTCACGTGGCGCGCGGAAGTGCAGTGTGAAGGTGCCGACGGGGCCGCGTTGCGTATCGAGACGGAACGCTGCCATCGACAGGAATCCTTCCTGTCCGCACGGAGACGCGTCGTCCGATGATGGAAAAACGGCCCGCAGGTCCGTGATGGACACGACGCCGCTGCGCGTGGCGTGCCCGCAGTGGCACGCGTCGACGTTCCCGCAACGTTCATGCTCCGCCAAAGCGGAGGAGAGTCCGATCGACGCCACCCGGTGCAGCATGCCGTGCTGTGCTTCGAACATGCGCACCGTGCCGCCGTCGGCCCCGAACCGCTGCATCACTCGTTCAAGGAAGCCGCGCGCCAACGCACTGGTCTCGTTAGCGTGGTTGAGGAAGGCCGCCATGTCGTAAAGCGATTCCAGGTCGCGGTTCTGGCGCGCCAGTTCGGCAGTCTTGTGCGTCACGCGTGCGGCGAGATGCTGACGGACGATCCAGAGGTGCAGTACGGTCATCGTGCCCATGCATGCGATGGCCGCGCCGGCGCCTTCCAGCTTCCAGGGAAGATAACGGGTGCCTGCGATCATCGTCAGCACCGCCAGCACCGAGGCCAATGACAGCAGGATGATGCGCCTGGGCAGTCGATGGCGCAGCGGCGTCATCCGGACGGGTTTTTGAACGTGGCCAGTGTCAGGTAGCGGAAGCTGCGCGTTTGGTGCTGGATCGCGCGATGCGGGGCGGTTGTTGGGGCTTGGCATGGAAGGGACTGGCGCAAGGGGGCGGGCACAGTATCGTGAGCGATTCTGCGCGAGCCAGCCCACCAACGATCTGCGCTGGCTCAATAAACGGCGCGATCAGTTGCCAGTTGCCCGGCGGCGTTCCAAGGACGGCTTGGGTGTGAAGGGCTAGGCCGTCGCGGCGGGCGGCGCAGCCAGTGCTGCCGGTTTTTCGCCGGTCATCAGATAGTGCATCAGTTCGGCTACTGGGCGGATGGCGTCGCCGAACGGCAGTTTGCCTTTGCCGCGGAAAAACAGGCCTCGTTCCACGTCGCCGCGCACCGCCTGCGCCAGCTTGAGGTCGATGCAGAATTGGCCGATCTTGGCAATGCCATCGCGCAAGCCACAGGCCTGCAGGCAATCGAATCCCTCCAGGCAGTCACGAGGTTTGGCGCGGCGCTGCAATCGGCTTTCGCTGGAAAGATAGCGCGACAGCCACGGCGTCATGACGGCGCGCGCTGGCAGTCCAGCCACGCTGGTGAACTCCTTCAGCGATTCCGATGTGGCGGTGGCAAGCACCTGCTTGAATGCCGGATGCGCATCGCCTTCCTGAGTCACAGCGAATGCTGTGCCCAACTGGACGGCGGCGGCCCCTTCATTGAGCCAATGCTTCACATCCTCGTGAGTGTTGATGCCGCCGGCCAGGATGAGGGGAATGCTGTTCCATGCCAACCCCAGCGTGTGGAACAGTTCGCGGCATTCTGCAAGTACGCGTCCGAACGAAAACCTCGCGTCGCCCAGATCCTCGATTGTTGCGGCACCCAGATGGCCGCCGGCATGCGCCGGGTGCTCAATCACGATGGCGTCCGGCAGGCGCCCCTTCTTCATCCAGCGGCGCAATACCAGCCCCACGCCACGCGATTCCGAGAGGATCGGAATCAATGCGACATTTGGATGGTCGGCGGCCAGATCCGGAAGATCGAGCGGCAAGCCCGCGCCCATCACGATGGCATCGGCGCCGCTTTCGCATGCTTGCCGCACGAGTTGCGCGTGCGAGCCGACGGCCTTCATGACGTTTACGGCAATCATCCCGCGTCCATCTGACAACCTGCGAGCCGCCTGGATTTCGCGATCGAGTGCCACGCGATTGGCGGCCTCGATCTGCGCCTTGTCACGCGAGCCGCGAGTTTGCGCCATCAGGTCGGGATGGTGATGCCGCAGATCAATGCTGGCGATCGTGCCCATGCCCTGATTGGCCGCCACGGTGCCTGCAAGTCGATGCGCAGAAATGCCGATTCCCATACCGCCTTGCACAATGGGGAGCAACCGTCGTTGCGCCAGTTTTAGCCAATGCTGTGTCATGAAACCATCCTGAAAAATGTTTGCGCAGCGAGTGCCCGCGCTTCTGCCACCACGCCGTCGATACTCTCAAGCCGGTGCCGCCGACCGTCGGTGCAATGGACAAACCAGTGGCAGAAAACTGTCTGCCCGGTCCGAATACAGCATCTGCCATCTGTCCCGTTTCAACGTGTATTGCGCGCGTCCGAACCGCGCAACACGCTCGAACGGGAAGATGGCCGCGCCGTCAGCAGTGGCTCGACACCGCTGGCGCTGGGGCCGAACGTTTCCCGCCTTCATCGATGTCGCGCACGGGCGGATCGCGCTGGGGCTCGGGTTGGGTGTCGGTCAACGTGCGCATCACCGTAAAGGCCGCGGCGTATGGGCTTGCGTTGCGTTCAAGGCGATACCCGATTGCTGCAAGCACATCGATGGCTTCGCCAAGCAGTTGTTCGGCGCGTTCTTCCTGGCCATCGACGATCAGCGCGCCCAGAAATTCAAGGAACAGTGGGACATGATCGGGCAACTCGTTGCCTGCCGGCTCGAAATCGTCGCCACGATATTTCTTGAGCAGATCCATCCTTGCCTGGCCTCGGTCGTGGTTTTCGCTGTGCACATGCTCGAATAGATGCAGCGAGTGGGCGGCATCCGTCTCGAACGTGGCCACGTAGTTTTCCTGCAGAGCGATCAGCGGTTGGTTTCGCAACATCGCCGTCAATGGCGCCAGCATGTCGCGCGCCTGCGGCCATTCGGCCAGGGTCCAGTCAATGTTGGGAAGGCTGTCGATCAGCGATTGTTCGGGGTAGCTGAGCACAGCGCTCAGTACATGTTGAATGGTCATGATGTATGTGCTTGATCCCGTTCAGGTAGCGAAGGCCTTGCGTCGTGAGCGGGGGAAATCTGCGAAGGCGAGGCCAACGCGACTGGGAGAGATTGCGGTGGCCATGGCCGAAGTCCGGAGTCACTTGGAAGAGTAAGACCAGAGTAGGCGTTGGCTTGGGGCGCGAACATACGCCGGCCGTACTGGCGGCTGGGAAATATCCTAGGTCCGCGGAACTAGTTCCATCGGCATAGGCGGGGCGATATTCGGCGAGGGGACTGCGTTGCGCGGAGGCGGTGACGGTCGCTCATCGACCAGATGGCGCCGCGGGACATGGCCGCGACGTGATGGTGGTCAAGGGGGTGAGCAAAACAAAAAGGGTGCCGGCGGCACCCTCGATGGACGTGCGGCGGTGGTCAGGCCGACGGAGGCGGCACGTATCCGGCTGCCTGATCGGCGCCGTCGCCGAAGAAATACTTCTCGGTCTGCTTGAGCAGATACTGACGCGCGCGGACGTCGGCCATGTTCAGGCGGTTTTCGTTGATCAGCATGGTCTGGTGCTTGAGCCAGCCCGCCCACGCTTCCTTCGACACGCTTTGCCAGATTTTCTTGCCGAGTTCGCCGGGCAGCGGCGGGAAGTCGAGACCTTCGGCTTCCTTGTTCAGTTTGACGCAATGGACCGTACGGGCCATGAGGGACTCCTTGTTCGTGTGGCCGCTATTGTAGCCAAGCTGGCAGGACAGGGCGGCGCCAGCCGGCCATGCCCCTGCGGCGCCTGTTGTCTTTGCGGGGAATTACAGCTTTTTCATCAGCACCATCGATTTGCGCTGCCAGTTGTAGAGCTTTCGCTTGTCTTCCGGCAGATCGTCGACGGATGCGTGCACGAAGCCGCGCTTCAGGAACCAGTGCTCGGTACGCGTGGTGAGTACGAAGAGCCGGTCTAGACCGAGCGTGCGCGCGCGCCGTTCGATGCGCTTGAGCAGGCGCTCGCCGTCGCCGGTCCCTTGCGCTTCGGCCGACACCGTCAGACAGGCCATTTCGCCCATGTTTTCGCGCGGGAATTCATAGAGCGCGGCGCAGCCGAACAACACGTTGTCGTGCTCGATCACCGAGAACTTGTCGATATCGCGTTCGATCAGGTGACGGCCGCGCGGCACCAGCGTGCCATCGGCTTCGAGCGGCGCGATCAGCTGCAGGATCCCGCCAACATCGTCCAGAGTGGCTTCGCGCAGGCTTTCGAGGTCGGAGTCGGAAACCATCGTCCCGACGCCGTCGTGCAGGAACAGCTCCAGCAGGACCGAGCCGTCCATCTGGAACGGAATCAGGTGGGCGCGCGGCACGCCGCCTTTCAGGGCCTTGACCAGATGTTGCAGGTAATAGGCCACGTCGGGCGGCAGATGATTGTTCTGCAAACGTTCCACCGCAGTGCGCAGCGACATTTCCTTCATCAGCTTGCCCACCGGATCGGGTACGCCGGGCACCTCGGTGATGAAGATCAGCTTGTCTGCCTTGAGTGCGCTGGCCGTGGCGCTGGCCACGTCTTCCATCGACAGGTTGAATGCCTGGCCCGTCGGCGAAAAGCCGAGCGGCGAGAGCAGCACCACCTTGCCGTGCGAAAGCGACATGCGCATCGAATCGCCGTCGATCTTGCGCACCAGGCCCGTGTGCTGGTAGTCCACGCCGTTGACGATACCGACCGGGCGGGCGGTGATGAAATTGCCTGATACGACCGAAAGCTGGGCGCCCGCCATCGGCGTGTTGGGCAGGCCCTGGCTGAACGCCGCTTCGATGTCGAGGCGCAGTTCGCCGGCGGCTTCCTTGGCGCATTCCAGCGCGGCGTTGTCGGTGATGCGAATGCCGTCGGCGTATTGCGACTGCACGTTGCGCAGCGCCAGTTGCTCCTCCACCTGCGGGCGCGAGCCGAACACCAGCACGACGTTCATGCCCATGGCATGCAGCAGCGCCACATCGTTGACCAGCGCATTGAGCACGCCGGCCTTGACCAGTTCGCCGCTGAACGCGATCACAAAGGTCTTGCCGCGGAAGGTGTGGATATACGGTGCGACGGCGCGCAGCCAGTCGACGAATTGCTGACGGTCCGGGCCGCTCGCTTCGGCCAGCTCGACGCCGGCTAGGGCCGACGGGATGGGCGTAACGGGGGCGGCGGCAGGCAGCGTTTCGGGGGCGGCTTCCTCAGCGGTAAGCGGGGCGGCGGCAGGATCGGGGTCCTGCTTGGGGGAGTCGGTTCTGGCATTCATGCGGCGGATTATAATCCCGCCCAATGTCAGCACAACGTCCCGCCAAACCTGCCCCGGCCACGCCTGCCGAGGCCGCAACTTCCCAGGCCAACCAGAACGCCGCGCCGCGTCAGGCGCGCGGCGGCGCACGGCCGCCCAGACCAGCAACGAAGGGCGCGCCGCCGCTGGGTCCGCAGGCCGCCCCGCACGCGCCTCGCCCGGATGGCGAGCCGCGTCGCGGTCGCCCCGAGCAAGCGCCACGTCCCCCGCGGGCTGCCCGTCAGGAAGGCGCCGAACGTCCGCCGCGCGGCGATGGCGCCGAGCGCCGTCCGCCCCGTCCGCCGCAGCCGGCGCGTCTGGCCAATCCGTTGCCGGAGATCACCTTTCCGGAAGCCTTGCCGGTGTCGGCGCGGCGCGACGAGATTGCCGCTGCGTTGCTGGCCAATCAGGTCGTCATCGTCTCGGGCGAGACCGGCTCCGGCAAGACCACCCAGTTGCCGAAGATCGCGCTGTCCATCGGGCGCGGCCCGGCGCGCGAAGGCAAGCCGGGCGGAGGACTGATCGGTCACACCCAGCCGCGGCGGATCGCCGCGACTTCCACGGCCAAGCGGATCGCACAGGAGCTGGGAACGCCGATCGGCGAGCATGTCGGCTATCAGGTGCGGTTCAACGACGCGATGTCGGCGGGCGCGTCGGTCAAGCTGATGACCGACGGCATCCTGCTGGCCGAGACCCAGAACGATCCGCTGCTGCGCGCGTACGACACGATCATCATCGACGAGGCGCACGAACGCAGTCTCAATATCGACTTCCTGATCGGATACCTGCGCCAGATCCTGCCCAGGCGTCCCGATCTCAAGCTGATCATCACGTCGGCGACCATCGATGCGCAGCGCTTTGCCGAGCATTTCGCGCGTGACGGCAAGCCAGCGCCGGTCATCGAGGTCAGCGGTCGGCTGTATCCGGTCGAAATCCGTTATCGGCCGATCCAGGCAGACCAGCCCGCCGACGGCGCGCCGCGTTCGGACAAGGCGCGCGAGCGAGACCTGTACGATGGCATCGTCGACGCCGTGGACGAGCTATGCCGGCTCGGACCCGGCGACGTGCTGGTGTTCCTGCCCGGCGAGCGCGAGATTCGCGAGGCCGCCGAGGCACTGCGCAAGCACCACCCGCCGCACACGGAGATCCTGCCGCTGTTCGCGCGGCTCTCCGTGCAGGAGCAGGAGCGCGTGTTCAAGCCGTCGAACGCCCGGCGCATCGTGCTGGCCACCAACGTGGCGGAGACGTCGCTGACGGTGCCCGGCATTCGCTATGTGGTCGATACCGGCCTGGCGCGGGTCAAGCGCTACTCCTACCGCAACAAGGTGGAGCAGCTGCAGATCGAGTCGATTTCCCAGGCCGCCGCGAACCAGCGCGCGGGCCGATGCGGCCGCGTGGCCGACGGCGTCTGCATCCGGCTCTACGAAGAAAGCGATTTTGCGGGCCGGTCGCGCTTCACCGATCCCGAAATCCTGCGCTCGTCGCTGGCGGCGGTGATCCTGCGCATGAAAGCGCTGCGGCTGACCGATATCGAGGCGTTCCCGTTCATCGAGCCGCCGCTTGGCCGTGCCATTGCCGACGGCTACCAGTTGCTCCAGGAGCTTGGCGCGCTGGACGAAGCCAATCAGTTGACCGGCACGGGGCGCCAGTTGGCCAAGTTGCCGCTGGATCCGCGCGTGGCGCGCATGATTCTGGCTGCAAAGGACCAGCATTGCCTGCGCGAAGTCCTGATCATCGCCAGCGCGCTTTCGGTGCAGGACCCGCGCGACCGTCCTCAGGAGGCCCAGGAGGCCGCGGATCAGGCGCACCGCAAGTTCGTCGACGAAAGATCGGAGTTCCTGGGCTGGGTGAAGCTCTGGAAGTGGTTCGAGGACGCCGTCGCGCACAAGAAAACCAATCGGCAATTGCAGGAACAATGCCGCAGTCATTTCCTGTCGCATGTGCGCCTGCGCGAATGGCGCGACGTGCATTCGCAACTCCATACGACGGTCAGCGAACAGGGCTGGCGCCTGAACGACAGCGAACCAACCTTCGAACAACTGCACAAGGCGTTGCTGACGGGGCTGCTGGGCAATGTCGGACTGAAGCTGGACGAAGCCGATGGCAAGGGCCGCGAATATCTTGGCGCGCGCGGCATCAAGTTCCATCTGTGGCCGGGGTCGTTGATCGCTCGCAAGGTCGGCCGCTGGATCATTGCCGCGGAACTGGTGGAGACCAGCCGCCTGTATGCGCGCACGCTGGCGCGGATCGAGCCCGAATGGGTCGAACAGGTTGGCAAGCATCTGCTCAAGGTCAGCTGGAGCGATCCGCATTGGGAAAAGAAGGCCGGTCAGGTGCTGGCGCTGGAGCGTGGCACGCTGTACGGCTTGCCGATCTATCAGCACCGACGCGTGCATTTCGGTCCGATGAATCCGTCGGAGGCGCGCGAGATCTTTATCCGCAGCGCCTTGGTCGAGGGTGAATTCGACACGCGGTTGCCGTTTTTTGCGCATAACCAGCGGCTGGTACGCGAGATCGAGAACCTCGAACACAAGGCGCGCCGGCAGGATGTGCTGGTGGACGACGTATTGATCTTTGCCTTCTACGACAAGGCGATCCCGGCCGACATCCACAATCAGGTGGCGTTCGAGAAGTGGTATCAGGCCGAGTCGGCCAAGGATCGCAAGCTGCTTTACCTGAATCGCGACGAGCTGATGCGCCACGAGGCGGCCGGCATTACCACGGACCTGTTTCCGAAGGTGCTGCCGATCGCGGGGATCGACATGGCTTTGTCGTACCACTTCGAGCCCGGCAGCCACCGCGATGGCGTGACGCTGACGGTGCCGCTGTACGCGCTCAATCAGGTGCGCGCCGAGCGTGCGGACTGGCTGGTGCCCGGCATGATCAAGGAGAAGGTGCATCTGCTGCTGAAGTCGCTGCCGCAGAAGCTGCGCCGCCATTGCGTGCCGTTGCCGGATTACGCGGCGGGTTTTGTCGATCGCCGGCCGTTTGGCGAAGGCGAATTGCTGGACGTGCTGATTGCGGACATCCGCGAGCAAACCGGCACGATAATCAAGCGCGCCGATTTCAAGCTCGAAACGCTGCCGGCGCACCATTTCATGAATTTCAAGGTGATCGACGAACACGGTCGCCAGCTTGATGTGGGCCGCAATCTGGCCCAGTTGCGCGCGGAATTCGGGGGGCTGGCGCAGCAGTCGTTCCAGAATATTGCCGCGCGCGATGTGCCGGCCGCAGAGGCCGGCCAGTACGAGAACCTCACGTCGTGGTCATTCGGCGAACTGCCGGAACTGCTGGAAATCCGCAAGGGCAACCAGACGCTGTTCGGCTACCCGGCGCTGGTTGACCATGGCGACCATTGCGATGTCGAGGTCTTCGACGATCCCCAGGAGGCCATCCGCGTACACCATGCCGGGCTGCGCCGGTTGTTCGCGCTGCAGTTGCGCGAGCAGGTGAAGTTCATCGAAAAGAACATTCCCAACCTGCAGCAGATGTCGATGCAGTACATGACGCTCGGCACGCAGGAGGAGCTGCGTAGCCAGATCGTCTCGATGGCGTTGGAGCGCGCCTGTCTGCAGGCGCCGCTGCCGCGCAACGAAGCCGAATTCAACGCGCGCAAGGAAGAGGGACGCGCACGGCTGTCGCTGCTGGCGCAGGAAATCGCGCGGCTGGTCGGCACGATCCTGGCCGAATACGCGGCGCTGCCGCGCAAGCTGCTGCAGGCCAAGCCGTTTGGCTCCGCCTATCAGGATCTGGAAGGCCAACTGGGCCGGCTGATGACCAAGTCGTTTGTCATCGATACGCCGTACAACCAGTTGGTGCACTTTCCGCGCTATCTCAAGGGAATGGCGATGCGCGTGGACAAGCTCAAAGGCGATCCGGCGCGCGACGCCCAGCGCATTCAGGAAATGTCGCCGCTGGTACAGCAATGGCAGCGCGCCGAGAAACAGATCCGGGCGCAAGGCCGGGGCGCGACCGATGCGCGGCTCGACGAATTCCGATGGATGCTCGAGGAGTTGCGCATCGCGCTGTTCGCGCAAGAGTTGCGTACGCCGCAGCCGATGTCGGTGAAGCGACTGCAAAAAGTGTGGGAATCGATGCAGCGCTGATTCTCGGACAGCCAGTGCGGCGATGCCCCTGGCTGACTTTTCGCTGCCATGGACCGGGCACATGTATCTAAATGTAAGGGACGCTTAAGATTCTGTGTCCGACGTCATCGCATCCCGGCGGCGAAACGTTAGAATGCCCGATTCCTTTGAATTAACGGTCTTATGCTCGCATTGCGTCGTGTAGCGGCTGGCGTGGTTTCGGTTGGCGCCTTGGCCTTGGCCCTTGTGTCAGCCCCAGCGCTTGCAGAGGTGGTGGTGATCCTCAATTCTGGTGACGCAAGCGTCACGCTGATCGACAAGGACACCCAGAAAGTCATTGAGACCTTTCCCGTCGGCAAGGAGCCGCATCATCTGATCGCCACGCCGGACGACAAGTCGCTGATCGTCGCAAACGCGGTTGGCAACGATCTGGTGTTTCTCGATCCGGTGACGGGCAAGGTGCAGCAGCGTGTGCCCAATATCGACGATCCGTATCAGGTCGGGTTTTCGCCGGACCAGAAGTGGTTTGTCGCGACCGGCAACCGACTGGATCGGGTGGATGTCTATCGCTGGGACGGTCACCAGCTCAAGATGGCTCGGCAGTTTCCGCTTGCAAAGACGCCCAGCCACATCGCCTTCACCGCCGACAGCCGGATTGCCTTTGTCACGCTGCAGGATTCCAACCAGATCGCAGCGATCGACCTGAACACGCTGACCGTCCTGTGGACCATGGAAGCCGGCTCGGCCCCGGCGGGCATCTGGGTGACGCCAGACCAGAAATATCTGCTGGTGGGCATGACGGGCGCCGACTATGTCGCCGTGATCGACTGGCGCACGCGCACCGTGGTCAAGCAGATCCAAACCGGCAAAGGTGCCCACAACTTCCGCGCCGTGGGCGACAAGCGGCATCTGTTCCTGACCAACCGGGTGTCGGGTTCGATCAGTATCATCGACCAGCAGACGCTGTCGAAGGTGGGTGATATTACGGGCCTGCTGCCGGGCCCCGACGATATGGAACTGACCGCCGACGGCAAGACGCTGTGGGTGACCTTCCGCTGGGCGCGGTCGGTAGGTCTGATCGATGTGGCCAGCCGCAAGCTGGTCAAGACCATTCGCGTCGGCAAGTCGCCGCACGGGATCTACTTCAAGACCCGCGCGCCGCTGTATTGAGGACATCATGCGCAGGACGATTTCCCGCATTGCCGCGCTGGCGCTGGGCATCACGGCCACCGTGACCCTTGCCGCGGAGTCCGCGCCTGCCGAGCGGACATGCCGCGCCGGCACGCTGTACCTGACGTTCGACACCGGCAGCATGAGCCAGGCCGAGTTGATCGCACGCACGCTGCGCAAGCATCACATCCGCGCCACTTTCTTTCTGGCCAACGAGCCAACCGTCAACAAGGACAGTTCGCTAGACGCGAGCTGGGCGCCATACTGGAAATCGCTGGCGGCTGACGGCCATGCCTTCGGCACGCATACTTTCGATCACGTCTACCTGCGCAGCGTGACGGGCGGCAAAGTCACGATGCGCCCGCAGTTCGGCCAGCATGGCGGCAAGGATGTGGTCATGAACGAAGCGGCGTTCTGCGGTGAATTGCGTCGCAGCGCCGAGGCATTCCAGTCGATGACGGGGCAGCCGATGGTGCCGCTCTGGCGCGCGCCGGGCGGCCGCACCGCGCCGCAGACGCTGGCGTGGGCGGAGCAATGCGGCTTCCGACATGTGGGCTGGGCGCCGGCCGGATTCCTGGGCGACGAGCTGTCGTCCGAGAAATTTCCGAACCAGGCGCTGCTCGACAAAGCCTTGCGCGATCTGCGGGACGGCGATATCACCATGGCACATCTCGGCATCTGGTCACGCAAGGACGCCTGGGCGCCGGCCGTGCTCGAGCCATTGATCAGCGGGCTGGAACAGAAGGGCTTCTGCTTCGCCACGCTGCGCGAGCATCCGCAATTCAAGGGCTGGATCGCTCAGCGCGGGCCCGTGCGCGCCGGGCAGCCAGCGGCGACGGAAGCCACTGCAACGGGGTCGAAACGGTAATGTGGGACGCTTTCACTAACTGGCTCAATCTCTGGGTCGGCCAGATCGAAGCCACGGTCTTTCAGGACGCCATATTGCCTGTGGTCTACAACCTCGGGTTTGGCGGCTATGCCGAAGACGCATTCACCGGCACGGAATGGCTGCTGGTGGGCGTGGTCCAAATCGCGGTGATGGTGCTGATCCTCGGCCCACTGGAGAAGCTACGTCCGGTCGAGCGGGTGACCGACCGCCGGGCCATCCGCACGGACGTTTTCTATACTTTGATTCACCGCCTGGGTCTGTTCCGGCTGGCCATGTTCTTCCTGCTGGCGCCGCTGATGGATTCGATCGAAGGACATTTGCGCCTGCTGGGCTGGCAGCGCGTCAATGTCGAAGACTGGTGGCCGGGCGTTACGTCGGTTCCGCTGGTCAGCTTCTTCGTTTACCTGCTGTTGTTCGACCTGCTCGACTACTGGTATCACCGGCTGTCGCACACCTACCGTTGGTGGTGGAGCCTGCATGCCGTCCATCACAGCCAGCAGCAGATGACCCTGTGGAGCGACAATCGCAACCATCTGCTCGACGATATTCTGCGGGATTTCGTCTTTGCGACCGTCGCGCTTGCGGTGGGCGTGGAGCCGTCGCAGTACGTGCTGCTGGTCGCACTGTCCCAGTTGCTGCAAAGCCTGCAGCACGCCAACCTGCGTCTGCATTTCGGCTGGCTCGGCGAGCGCCTGCTGGTCTCGCCGCGGTTCCATCGCACGCACCACGCGGTGGGCCTGGGTCACGAGCGCCAGGGCAAGGATGGCAAGCCAGCGCGTCTGGGCGGCTGCAACTATGGGGTGATCTTTCCGTGGTGGGACATGCTGTTCCGCACGGCCGTGTTCACCCAGTCCTACTATCCCACCGGGATCCGCGACCAAATGCCGCCGCCGACGGGGCGGGGCCGCAACTACGGCGCCGGTTTCCTGTCCCAGCAGTGGCTGGGCATCAAGCGACTGCTGCGGCTTGGGTGACGGGCAGTGCCCCATGCTGTGCTAGGCTTGCCTGGCTTCCCGGGGCTCTCCTCAATCTCTTGACTGCATGAACGATATCTTCCGCTCGTTTGCCCGTGCGCTGGTCAGCCAGTTGCATCCGCGCATGCTGATGCTGACCGTGGTTCCCTTCATTCTCGCGACCGTCATCTGGGGCGGCATGCTGTGGTGGGGCTGGGAACCGATCATGACCACCGCGCGAACCTTGCTTGAAGGATCCGCATTCACCAGCTGGATCTATTCGATGCTCGACTGGCTGGGCCTGCAGTCGCTGCGTACGGTGGTGGCACCACTGTTCGTGCTCACGCTGGCGATTCCGCTGGTGATCGCCTCGATGCTGATTTTCATCAGTCTGTTTTCGGTGCCGGCCGTAGTCAGGCATCTGGATCGCAGCTATCCCGATCTGCTCAAGGCGCACGGCGGCAGCATTGCCGGCAGCGTGTTTCAGGCGCTTGGCAACACGGTGGTGTTTCTGTTGTTGATGATCGTCACCTTGCCGCTCTGGCTGATTCCGCCATTTTTTGCCTTGATCCCACCGGTGCTGTGGGGGTGGCTGACCTATCGGGTGATGACCTACGACGCGCTGTCGGAGCATGCCACGGCGGAGGAGCGCAAGACGCTCATGAAACGCCACCGTGTGCCGCTGCTGGCGATTGGCGTGGCGGTGGGCCTGCTGGGTTCCGCGCCGACCTTGCTGTGGGTCTGGTCCGCTGTCATCATCTTCCTGTTCCCGGTGGTGCTGGCCGGCACGCTGTGGCTCTACGTGCTGATATTCATTTTTTCGGCGTTGTGGTTTGGCCACTATTGCCTGCGCGCGCTGGCCGATCTGCGCGCGGAGCGCGCTGCGGCGGCGTCGCCCGCTCCCGACGTGATCGATCTGTCGCCGTCCGACGTGCGTCGCATCGAGCAATCCTGAATACGGAAAACAAGAGGGCATCATGGGTTTTGGTTTGATTGTCATCGGCGACGAAATCCTGTCCGGGCGCCGTGAAGACAAGCACATGCGCAAGGCGATCGAATTGCTGAACGCGCGCGGCCTGGCGTTGAACTGGGCGGAATACATCGGCGACGAGCGCGACCGCATCACCGCCACGCTGCGCCGCACGTTTGCTAGCAGCGATATCGTGTTCTGCACCGGCGGCATTGGCGCCACGCCCGATGACCACACTCGGCAATGCGCCGCCGCGGCGCTGGGTGTGGAACTGGCGCTGCATCCCGATGCGCGCGAACAGATCGCGCTGCGCATTGCAGAATCGGCCGAAGGCGATCCGGTCAAGGCCGACCTGAACCGCCCCGAAAACCAGCATCGCTTCAAGATGGGCGAATTCCCAGTGGGCGCGCGCATCATCCCGAACAGCTACAACCGCATTCCCGGCTTCTCGGTGGCGGATCACCATTTCATGCCGGGTTTTCCGGTCATGGCGTGGCCGATGATGGAGTGGGTGCTCGACCATTACTACGCGCCGCTGTTCCATCGCGATGCCGAGCAGGCGCGCGCGTTTTATGTGTTCGAAGCGCCGGAATCCACGCTGACGCCGCTGATGGAGCAGGTAGAGGCCGCCTATCCGGGTATTCGTGTGTTCAGCCTGCCGTCGGTCGGCGATGTCAGCCGCGGCGATCGCTTTGCGCGCCGCCATATCGATCTTGGCGTCAAGGGCCTGGCAGAATCGGTCCCGGCCGCCTACGCAATGCTGTTCGAAGGGGTACGCGCGATGGGCTTCGAGATTGTCGAGCAGTAGCGCATCCCGAATCGCCGCCAAAAAACAAAAGACGCCGCAAGGCGTCTTTTTGCTTTCGAGGCCAACGGTGGCGCGATCTACGCGCCGTGCCAGGGCAGGCCACGGAAACACCAGCCTTCCACGGTCTTGCGGTGATGGTGGTCATCGCGAGCGCCTTCGAATCCTTCCAGCACGTCGATGGCGAACTGGTAGCCCGCTTCGGTGGCAATGCGGGCGGCGTGCTTCGAGCGCGCGGCACTGCGGCACAGGAACAGCACCGGCGCGTCCTGCGGGACACGCGCCTTCAATTCAGCGACGAAATCAGGATTCTGCGTGCCGCCCGGATAAGTCGACCATTCCACATGGGCAAACTGTTCGTCGGGAATGGCGACGCCGCCGACCCAGTCAAGTTCCGCCTGGGTGCGGACATCCACCAGAACGGCTTTGGGATCGGCCTGCAGCAGCGCATGCGCTTCTTCGGGGCTCAGAGCGCCGAAGTACGCCAGCTGGCCTTGTTGCTGCCGTTCCTTGGCAGTCTGAAGGAGAGAGTCTCGGGTAGTCATCTTTTGTGACATGGTCAAGGTAGTTGGACAGGCGCCGCGTACGACGTCGCAAAACCACGCCATTCGTCGTGGCACTGGGAAGCGCATGAATTCGGCGCTATTCTAGCGCGCGGCCGTTGGCCGAAATGGATGGTCCCGAAAAAACTGCGTAGGTGCGCCACGCGACTCACCCCAATTCGGTGCGTAATTCACCGGGATGCACAATATAAGTGCACTCCCTTGATGAATGCACCTTTATGGTGTTTCCTGATGAGGTTGCAGGTGGGGCGTGGCGCGCGTGCGCGAGCTTGAGCGGCGAACGACGCGAAGTTGTATGCAATCCGCCAACCCCGCTGCGGTGCGGACTTGTCCGCCGATGCACGCTTTTCGGGAAGTCCGGGCGATTACCGGCAGATGGGGGGCTTTCGTTGGCATGCTTTCTGCTAACATTCCTCGTCCCTTTTGGGGTGGTCTGGATCGAAGCAAAGATCGACCGCACCAACAATGGCTTTCTCAGACACAGCCTCGAATTTCCAGGAGATAGGCATGGCGCACAGCGTTGCAGATGTGATGAAGCTCGTGAAGGAAAACGACGTCAAGTTCGTTGATTTCCGTTTCACGGATACCAAGGGCAAGGAACAGCACGTGTCGGTTCCGACGTCGCACTTCGATGAAGACAAGTTCGAAAGCGGCCATGCCTTTGACGGTTCGTCCATCGCCGGCTGGAAGGGTATCGAAGCATCGGACATGCTGCTGATGCCGGATGCGGGCACCGCCCACATCGACCCCTTCTACGAAGAACCCACCCTGGTACTGACCTGCGACGTGATCGAACCCTCGGATGGCAAGGGTTATGACCGCGACCCGCGTTCGATCGCCAAGCGCGCCGAAGCCTACCTGAAGAGCACCGGCCTGGGCGACACCGCTTTCTTCGGTCCGGAACCCGAATTCTTCATCTTCGACGGCGTGACCTGGAACATCGACATGCAGGGTTGCTCGGTCAAGATCAACTCCGAAGAAGCACCCTGGTCGTCGGGCAAGGAATTCGAGCATGGCAACAGCGGCCACCGTCCGGGCAAGAAGGGCGGCTACTTCCCGGTTGCCCCGATCGACACGTTCCAGGATATGCGTTCGGAAATGTGCCTGATTCTGGAATCGCTGGGCATTCCGGTTGAAGTCCACCACCACGAAGTGGCTGGCCAGGGCCAGAACGAAATCGGCACCAAGTTCAGCACGCTGGTGCAGCGCGCCGACTGGACGCAATTGCAGAAGTACGTGATCCAGAACGTCGCGCACACCTATGGCAAGACCGCCACGTTCATGCCGAAGCCGGTCGTGGGCGACAACGGTTCGGGCATGCACGTTCACCAGTCGGTCTGGAAGGACGGCCAGAACCTGTTCGCTGGCAACGGCTATGCCGGTCTGTCGGAATTCGCGCTGTACTACATCGGCGGCATCATCAAGCACGCTCGCGCGCTGAACGCCATCACCAACCCGGGCACGAACTCGTACAAGCGTCTGGTGCCGGGCTTCGAAGCGCCGGTGAAGCTGGCCTACTCGGCCCGCAACCGTTCGGCTTCTATCCGCATTCCGTACGTGGCGAATCCGAAGGGCCGCCGCATCGAAACGCGCTTCCCGGATCCGCTGATGAACCCGTACCTGGGCTTCTCGGCGCTGTTGATGGCCGGCCTGGACGGTGTGATGAACAAGATCCACCCGGGCGAAGCTGCCGACAAGAACCTGTACGACCTGCCGCCGGAAGAAGACGCAAAGATCCCGACCGTCTGCTCGAGCCTCGACCAGTCGCTGGAGTACCTGGACAACGATCGCGAGTTCCTGACCCGCGGCGGTGTGTTCTCGAACTCGATGATCGATGCGTACATCGAACTGAAGATGGAAGAAGTCACGCGTTTCCGCATGACGACGCACCCGATCGAGTTCGACATGTACTACTCGCTGTAAGCGCGCACGTGCGTTGCCAGGTTGTTGCCGGGCAACAGTTGCACCAGGAAGGGGCGGCCTCGGCTGTCCCTTTTTGTTTTGAAACGAAGTTGATCGCTAGAATGGGGCTCTTTCCCTAACCGTCATGTCGATGTTCATGGAAGCGATTTCTAGCAAGATTTTCGGCCGCATCGGCCCGGTGCTCCCGCACCAAATGCGCGTGGGATTCCCTGTTCTGGTGATGTTGGCGGCTTCGGCGCTGGCCGCGTGGAGCGCGCCGGCTGCCGCGCAGGCGTCCGATGTCTATATGTGCAAGGGCGCCAATGGCGTGCCGGAGTATCGCAACGGCAATCCGGGCAACAGCCGTGACTGCAAGAAGCTCAACCTGCCCGATGTGGTGACCGTGCCCGGCACGCGCAGCGGCCCCGCGGCGTCCGGCGCGGCCAAGTCCGCGGCGGTTTCGCCGGCGGCTTTTCCTCGTGTCGACAGCGCCACGCAGAAGAATCGCGACAGCGAACGCCGCGCGGTGCTCGAGCAGGAACTGCAGAGCGAGCAGGGCAAGCTTGCTGGCTTGCGGGCCGAATACAACAACGGTGAACCCGAGCGCCAGGGAAATGAGCGCAATTATCAGAAATATCTGGATCGCACGGCCCGGCTGCGCGATGACATTACCCGCAGCGAGGCAAACGTGGCCTCGCTTCAGCGGGAGCTTTCGAATCTGAAGGACTAACAGCCCATGCGTCGCCTTATCCGCGGAGTCTCGCGCAAAGTCACCGGTGTGGATCGCAAGCCAGAGCCCGTCGGTCCGGACGAGGGCGATTCATACGTGCGGCCGCTTGGCGACGTGATCTTCCACCCCGGCCTCGATGTGGTGGCCAATCCTGTGCTGATGGTGCGCCAGCCCGGGCTGCGCGTGGTCTACGCCAACCCCGCTGCGGAGGCGAGCTTTGCCGTGTCGCGAAAGGCCATGGTGGAGCTCTCCCTGCCGGATCTGTTCGGCGCGTCGGAAGAACTCGACACGATGATCGAGACCGTGATCGCGCGGCAGGTGGACGTGCGGCGTCAGGATCTGGTTCTGCGTCCGCCGCTGCAGGAACCGTTGCATGCGCATGTGGTGATCGGCGGCATCGAGGGGTTTTCCAGCATCGTGCTGGTCGAGATTCTGCTCAACGAGCAAAAGGTGCGCAGCGAGCGCGAAGAGCGAATTCTGGACCTGACGTCTGCCAACAAGGAACTGATCCGCAATCTGGCCCACGAGATCAAGAACCCGCTCGGCGGTATCCGCGGCGCGGCGCAGCTTCTGGAATTCGAGTTGCCGGAACGCGCCTTGCGCGAGTACACGCAGGTCATCATCAAGGAATCCGACCGGCTGCAAACGCTGGTAGATCGTCTGCTGGAACCGCACCGGCATCCCCACATCGTTTCCGAGCTCAACATTCACGAGGTGCTGGAGCGTGTGCGTTCGGTGGTGTTGGCCGAGTTTCCGAATGGGCTCGATATCGTTCGCGACTACGATGCGAGCCTGCCGGACCTGCGCGGCGATATGGAGCAGTTGATCCAGGCCGTGCTGAACATCGTGCATAACGCCGCGCAGGCCTTGAGCGAGCGCATCGCAAATGGCGACGCGCAGATCGTGTTGCGTACCCGTGTGGCGCGTCAGGTCACGATTGCAAAGCGTTTGTACAAGCTGGCATTGGATTTGCATGTGATAGACAACGGCCCGGGAATCCCCGAGGACATTCGTGAACGCATCTTCTATCCGTTGGTATCGGGCAGGGATGGCGGGAGCGGTCTCGGTCTCACACTCGCTCAAACCTTCGTGCAGCAGCACGAGGGCTTGATCGAATGCGAGAGCCGGCCGGGCTGTACCGACTTCCGTATCCTGTTGCCGCTGCATTGACCGCCGTACGATTTGGCCGATGCGGCAGGCGTGGCGGGGTAGCACGGGAGACCACATGACACCGAGCAGACAAGCGACGCACATGAAGCCGATCTGGATAGTCGACGACGATCAATCAATCCGCTGGGTCCTGGAAAAGGCCCTTGCCCGTGAAAGCCTGCTCTCCCGCAGTTTTACCAATGTGCGCGACGTGCTCGCGGCATTGGAAGACGATGAGCCGCAGGTCCTGATTTCCGATATCCGCATGCCGGGCGGATCCGGCCTCGATTTGCTGCAGGCCATCAAGGCGCGCCATCCCGGCCTGCCGGTCATCGTGATGACTGCGTACTCCGATCTGGACAGCGCAGTGGCGGCATTTCAGGGCGGTGCGTTTGAATACCTGGCCAAGCCGTTCGATGTCGACAAGGCCGTCGAATTGATTCGCCGCGCGCTCGAGGAGAGTCTGCGCGAAGAGGAAATGGACGACCGGCTAGTCGATGCGCCCGAGATCCTGGGCCAGGCGCCCGCGATGCAGGACGTGTTCCGCGCGATCGGACGTCTGTCGCAATCGAATGTGACGGTGATGATCACGGGCGAATCCGGGACCGGCAAGGAACTCGTCGCGCGCGCGCTGCACAAGCACAGTCCGCGCGCCAATGGGCCCTTCATTGCACTGAACACGGCCGCCATTCCCAAGGATCTGCTCGAGTCCGAACTGTTCGGCCACGAGCGCGGCGCATTCACCGGCGCACAGACGATGCGCCGCGGTCGTTTCGAACAAGCCGAAGGCGGCACGCTGTTTCTCGACGAAATCGGCGACATGCCGTTCGATCTGCAGACGCGGCTCCTGCGCGTGCTGTCGGATGGCAATTTCTATCGCGTCGGTGGCCACAACCCGTTGCGCGCCAATGTGCGAGTGATTGCCGCCACGCACCAGAATCTTGAGACGCGCGTGAAGGAGGGACTGTTCCGCGAGGACTTGTTCCACCGGCTCAACGTGATCCGGTTGCGCCTGCCACCGCTGCGCGAGCGGCCCGAGGACATTACGCTGCTGGCCCGGCATTTCCTGCAGAAAAGTGCCAAGGAACTGGGCGTTGAACCAAAACGCATGTCCGACGACGCGCTCGGTTATGTCAGCACGCTGCCGTTCCCGGGCAATGTGCGACAGCTCGAAAACCTCTGCAACTGGCTCACCGTGATGGCGCCGGCGCAGACGATCGAAGTCAAGGATCTGCCGCGCGAGATGATCGACGCAGGACATGGCGACAGCCTGTCGGTAGCGCGTCCGATCAATGATCCGCGTCCGGGCGCTCCCGAGTACGATGCGCCGGATGCGGCTGACTACGCCATGAATGCGGGCGAGGGCGATACGATGCTCGCCACGCGTCCGCCGGTGGTCGCGCCGTCTGCGGCGGTGGCGCCTGCCTATGCCGCGGCTGCGCTTTCCCAAAGCTGGGAAAACCTGCTCGCAGGCGAAGCGAAGACCATGCTTGAATCGGGACAGACGGAAGTCATGGATGTGCTGACGCGACGCTTCGAGAAAGCGGTGCTGGAAGCCGCGCTTGGCGTGACGCGGGGCCGCCGTGTCGAGGCCGCGACGCGACTCGGTATCGGTCGCAATACGATCACTCGCAAGCTGCAGGAGCTCGGCTTCGATTGATCTGCGGCCGTTGCCGGTTGCCCCTTGCCCGGTTGCCCCTTGCCTCGTTGTGTAGGCGAGGGGCTCGGCCCGCGCAATATCTCAGAAACCCTTGGCCCGCAGCACTCGCTCGGCCATCTCCGCGAATCCTTCCCCGCCGGCGGACTCGGTAATGTAAGCCGGCTTCTCCGGCAGCTTGTCGAGGATGTCCCGCACGTTCGCCACGCCGACCGACAACGGGAAATGCCCGAACATAGCCACATCATTGGCCGAATCGCCGATGAACAGCCATTCGTCGCGACTGGCGTCGATGTCATCCCCCAGTAGTTCCTTGACGCACAGTCGGCTCATCGACAACTTGTCGTGCCGGCCAAACCAGCCGTTGACGTGAATCGAGCTGACCGTCGCGGTCATGCCGGCGCTGCGCATCATGGCAGCGATACGGTCGACCGCCGCTTGCGGAAGCGGTGTCACGTCTTCCGCGTGATCGATCGCGAGGTCCGCCGCGTGCCACGCCTGGTCTGACGCCAGCGCGCTGCCAGGTACTTCGCGCAGGATTTCCTGGCCCAGCGCATGGATACGGTAGAGGTTGGCGTCCCGGGTTGCTGCATCGTCCAGATAGCGTGTGACCAGCTTGCCATGGGTCAGATGCGAGTAGAACGCGCCGTTTTCGCCGATGATCGCGTCAACGGGCCAGAGGCGCGTCAGGATTTCGGCCCAGGCGATGCAGCGCCCGGTGACCGGGATCACGTGCAGTCCGGCGCGTGACAGGCGGTCCAGCGCCAGATATGTCGATGCGGGCAAGCGGCCATCGGTGGTCAATGTGCCGTCGATATCGGTCAAGATTCCACGGACACGGCGCAGCGCGTCATCGGGCAATGCGGAAAATGGGATCGGTTCGGTCATGGCGGCAAATTGTAGTCCCGGATGGCCAACATAGGCCGATTGTCAGTCGTCAATATGCTGCAACATTCGCTTCTGCAAGGCGGGTTTGCCCGGTGTTCCGTGACAAGAGAGCGGCGTAACATCCCTGTCACAAAAAATGCATACAGTCGGTCGCTTTTTCAAAAAAATCGTCGGACCGAAGTTACAGCCTCAGGAGAAAATCCCATGTCGTTTCCGCGCTTCGCATTGAAGTTCGCCGCAGTGGCCAGTCTTGCGCTGGCCGGTACAGCCCACGCGGCTGTTGAGATTCAGTGGTGGCACGCCATGCAGGGCGCGCTGAACGACAAGGTCAACGAGATCGCCAACAAGTTCAACGCCAGCCAGTCCGATTACAAGATCGTGCCGGTCAACAAGGGCAATTACGACGAGACGATGGCCGCCGGCATTGCGGCGTTCCGCGCCGGCGGCGCGCCGGCAATCCTGCAGGTGTTCGAGGTCGGCACCGCGACGATGATGAGCGCGAAAGGCGCCATCAAGCCGGTTTCGGTGGTCATGAAGGAAGCTGGCGAGAAATTCGACCAGAAGGCGTATATCCCGGCAGTGGCCGGTTATTACACGTCGTCGAAGGGCGAGATGCTGTCGTTCCCGTTCAACAGCTCGACCACGGTCTTCTATTACAACAAGGACGCTTTCAAGAAGGCCGGACTTGCCGCGCCGCCGAAGACCTGGCCCGAAGTCATGCAGTATTCGGCCAAGCTCAAGGCATCGGGTACGAATTGCGCCTACACCACCGACTGGCAAAGCTGGGTGCATCTGGAGAGCTTCTCGGCCTGGCACAACACGCTGTTTGCCAGCAAGAACAACGGTTTTGGCGGCACCGACGCGCGACTGGTATTCAATAGTCCGCTGCATGTCAAGCACATCACCAATCTGCAGGAAATGGTCAAGAAGGGCTATTTCAGCTACGGCGGCCGCAAGTCGGAGTCTCAGGCCAAGTTCTATAACGGTGAATGCGCAATGTTCACGGGCTCGTCGGCTTCGCTGGCGAATATTCGCAAGAACGCCAAGTTCCAGTTTGGCGTTTCGCAGTTGCCGTATTACCCGGACGTTGCCGGCGCGCCGCAGAACACCATTATCGGCGGCGCCTCGCTGTGGGTAATGGGCGGCAAGAAGGCGGAAGAATACAAGGGCGTTGCCAAGTTCTTCACGTTCCTGTCGCAACCGGAAATTCAGTCCGACTGGCACCAGGCTACCGGCTACTTGCCGGTGACGATGGCTGCTTATGAGCTGACCAAGAAGTCCGGCTATTACGAAAAGAATCCGGGTGCCGACGTGTCGGTCGAGCAAATGGTGGTGAAGACCACGGACAAATCCCGTGGCGTGCGCCTCGGTAATCTCGTGCAGATCCGCACCATCGTCGACGAGGAACTCGAGTCGGTGTGGGCAGGCAAGAAGGAGCCGAAGGCCGCGCTCGATGCGGCCATCGCGCGTGGCAACGAGCAACTGGAACGCTTCCAGAAGACCGCAAGGGAATAATCCGGCGGGCAGCTGCCCCGGGGCTGAGGCGGGCGGCGGGATAACCGTCGCCCGCTTGCATTTGTTTGTGTTAGCGGAATCCTGATAATGGAAAAGCGCGTCGTATTCCGGTCGCCGTGGTTGCCTTATCTGCTGGTCATGCCGCAGATCGTCATCACGCTGGTCTTCTTCTTTCTGCCCGCCGGGCAGGCGTTGTGGCAGTCGATGCTGCAGCAGGATGCCTTCGGCATCAATCTCGACTTCGTCGGAGCGGACAATTTCATGGCGCTCTGGAACGATCCGAATTACCTGGAGTCGTTTCAGGTCACTGCGATATTCGCGATCGGCGTAACCGTGGTCGGGCTGTCGGTGGCGCTGTTGCTGGCCTATTTTGCCGACCGCGTGGTGCGTGCGGCCACCGGCTACAAGACGTTGCTGATCTGGCCGTATGCGGTTGCACCGGCCGTGGCGGGCGTGTTGTGGATGTTTATGTTCAACCCCACGCTCGGTGTCGTGTCGTACGCGCTGCGCACGATGGGCGTAGACTGGAATTATCTGCTCGACAGCAAGCAGGCCCTGGCATTGGTGATATTGGCAGCAGCGTGGAAGCAGATCAGCTACAACTTCCTGTTCTTCCTGGCGGGCCTGCAAAGTATTCCGAAATCGCTGATCGAGGCGGCGGCCATTGACGGCGCAGGCCCTTGGAAGCGTTTCTGGTCGATCATTTTCCCGCTGCTTTCGCCGACGACGTTTTTCCTGCTGGTCATCAATATCGTCTACGCGTTCTTCGACACCTTTGCAATCATCGATGCGGTGACGCACGGAGGGCCGTTCAACTCAACCAACACGCTGGTCTACAAGGTGTTCCATGACGGCTTTCGCGGCATGGATATCGGTGGTTCGGCGGCGCAGTCGGTGGTGCTGATGGTGATCGTGATCGCGCTGACCGTGGTGCAGTTCCGATTCGTGGAACGCAAGGTCCAGTACTGACAGGAGGCAGTCAAATGATAGAACGTCGTCCTGTGCTGGACTTTATTTCGCACCTGGTGCTGATCACCGGCATTTTGGTGGTCGCTTTCCCGGTGTATCTCACCTTCGTTGCCTCGACACTGACGGCGGAGCAGGTGCTGGACGCGCCAATGACGCTGTTGCCCGGCAGTCATTTGATCGAGAATTACCGAACCGTGCTGTTCCATGGTGTGGGCGAATCGGCGGCGCCGGTTTCCACAATGATGAAGAACAGCCTGATCATGGCGCTGGGCATTGCATTGGGCAAGATCGCCATCTCGATTGTCTCGGCGTTCGCGATCGTCTATTTCCGCTTTCCGCTGCGCAAGACGTTTTTCTGGATGATTTTCGTCACGCTAATGCTGCCGGTGGAAGTGCGGATTCTGCCGACATACAAGGTGGTCTCGGATCTCGGCCTGCTCGATAGCTATTTTGGATTGACCATCCCGATCATTGCATCGGCGACGGCCACGTTCCTGTTTCGTCAATTTTTCCTGACCATTCCCGATGAACTGGCGGAAGCCGCGCGTATCGACGGCGCGGGGCCGCTGCGTTTTTTCTGGGACGTGGTGCTGCCGCTGTCGCGCACTAGTATCGCGGCGCTGTTTGTGATCCAGTTCATTTACGGATGGAATCAGTATCTTTGGCCGCTGCTGATTACCACCCAGAAATCGATGACACCGGTGGTGGTCGGTGTCACGCAAATGATTTCCCGCTCCGGCGATGCGGCCACCGACTGGAACCTCGTGATGGCCACCGTAATGCTGGCGATGATTCCGCCGGCCGTGGTGGTGGTGTTGATGCAACGCTGGTTCGTCAAGGGCCTGGTGGAAACGGAAAAGTAAAGGCAATCCATGGCAAAGCTGTCTCTTCGCAATGTACAGAAGACTTATGTCGGTGGTGCGCAGGTCGTGCACGGCATCGATATGGAAATCGGCGATGGCGAGTTCATCGTGATAGTCGGCCCGTCGGGCTGCGGTAAATCCACGCTGTTGCGCATGGTGGCGGGGCTCGAGACCATTACCGGCGGCGAGGTTCATATCGGCGGCAAGGTGGTCAACGACCTGGAACCCGCCGAGCGCGATATCGCGATGGTGTTCCAGAACTACGCGTTGTATCCGCATATGAGCGTGTACGACAACATGGCATATGGGCTGAAAATCCGCGGCATGCCGAAGGCCGAAATCGAACAGCGCGTACGGCATGCCGCCGATATTCTGGAACTGGCGCCGTTGCTAGATCGCAAGCCGCGCGCGCTGTCAGGCGGCCAGCGCCAGCGCGTGGCCATGGGGCGCGCCATCGTGCGCGAGCCCGCCGTGTTTTTGTTCGACGAGCCGCTATCGAATCTCGATGCCAAGCTGCGCGTGCAAATGCGGCTGGAGTTGAAGGACCTGCACCGTCGTCTCAAGACCACCAGCCTCTATGTGACCCACGATCAGGTCGAAGCCATGACGCTGGCAGACCGCATGATGGTGCTCAACGGCGGTCGGGTGGAGCAGATCGGTACGCCGCTCGAGGTCTATTCGCGTCCGGCCAGCACGTTCGTGGCCGGCTTTATCGGCTCGCCGCCGATGAATCTCGTGCCCGTAGTACGCAATGGCGCGGGGCAGGGCGAGGCCGCGCAGATGCGTGTGGTGCCAAAGGAAGGGCAGGCCGGGACCGCCGCAACGCTTGGACATCTGCCGATGGGCCTGCACCTGCCGGAGCAGGCGCTGCTGGGATTGCGACCCGAGCATGTCGAACCCTGCGCCGCGCACGAGGCCATCGCACAGGTCGATGTGCGTGTGGTGGAAGCACTGGGGGCCGATTCCTTTGCGTATGGCACGCTGGGCGGGCAGCCGATCGTCGTACGGCTCGACAGCCAGATGCACGTGCGCGCCGGCGACCAACTGCCGATCACGGCATCGGCCGACCATCTGCATTTCTTCGATATGCAACACGGCAAGCGCATCGAGGCCAGGGCATGACAGGAAAGGATTGGGCGTATCCGCGCTTCATCGCGCATCGTGGCGCCGGCAAGTTGGCGCCCGAAAATACCTTGGCTGCAATCCGGCACGGCGCATCATTCGGCTACCGGATGTTCGAGTTCGACGTGAAGCTGTCGGGCGATGGCAAGGCGATGCTGATGCACGACGCCACGCTGGATCGGACGACGTCTGGTTCCGGGCGCGTCGATGCGCTGACAATGGGGGAGCTGGCGGCGCTGGATGCCGGCAGCTGGCATGGCCCGGCCTTTGCCGGCGAGCCGATTCCCACGCTGGCCGCCGTTGCGCGCTATACGCAGGCCAATGGATTCCTGGTCAATATCGAAATCAAGCCAGTGCCCGGCGCGGAGCATCGCACCGGCGCTGCAGTGGCGCTTGATGCGCTTTCGCTGTGGAAAGGCGCCGCTGTGCCGCCGTTGCTGTCATCGTTTTCTGAAGAGGCGCTTGCCGCGGCGCGGGATGTCGCGCCCGGGCTGCCCCGCGCACTGCTTCTGAATAAACTGCCAGCAGACTGGCTGGAACGGCTGAAGCGGCTCGATTGCGTGGCGCTCGACGCGAATCACCGCGAACTGGACGACCAGGTCATCGCGGCTGCGCATGCGGCCGGCTTCAAGGTGCTGTGCTACACAGTGAACGATCCGCAAAGGGCGCGGGACCTTGTCTCATGGGGACTCGATGGTCTGATTACCGATGCGGTGGACCAGATCGCGCCCGATTCGGCCAAGACCTGAACAGAGTGTCTGAATTTTGCATCACGAAAAGTCCCCGCGGTTTTTAGGCAAACGTGCTATGCTTCGCGAGTGAAGACTTAGGTCCTTCCCCGCACAACTTGCCCTTTCGGGTCTGGCGGCGAGACCGACAACCAGCGGCACCCAGCGGGTGCCGTTCGTTCAAGGTGGTTACCGCAGGACCCCCAAGAGTTGTTTGCAATCCGCTAACCGGTCAAGCCGTGTCGCGGAAGGTTGATGAACCCGCTTAACTCCGGCATACCCGGAGAATAGTGAGCGCCCCATGATGCAGCAGTATCAGAGCAATTCGTACCTCTTCGGCGGAAACGCCCCCTATGTGGAAGAGTTGTACGAGGCCTATCTCCAGAATCCCAGCTCGGTTCCCGACAATTGGCGCGCGTATTTCGACGCGATGCAGAATGTCCCGGCTGTGGATGGTTCCAACGCCCGCGATATTCCCCACGCACCGATCGTCGCCTCGTTTGCCGAGCGCGCCAAGCAGGGCCCCATCAAGACCATTGTTGCCTCGGCCGATTCCGATATGGGCCGCAAGCGCGTCGCTGCCACGCAGCTGATCGCCGCCTATCGCAACATTGGTTCGCACTGGGCGGATCTCGATCCGCTCAAGCGGCAGGAGCGTCCGCCCCTGCCTGACCTCGATCCCGCCTTCTACGGCTTCTCCGAGGCTGACCTCGACATCGTTTTCAATGCCAGCAATACGTATTTCGGCAAGGAATCGATGAGCCTGCGCGAGCTGCTCAACAATCTTCGCGAGACATACTGCGGCACCATCGGCGCCGAGTTCATGTACGTGAGCGACCAGGCGCAGAAGCGCTGGTGGCAGGAGCGTCTGGAAACCACGCGTTCCAAGCCCGTGTTCACGCTCGAAAAGAAGAAACATATCCTCGACCGCCTGACCGCTGCCGAAGGCCTCGAGCGCTTCCTCCACACCAAGTATGTCGGTCAGAAGCGTTTCTCGCTGGAAGGCGGAGAGAGCTTCATCGCCGCGATGGACGAACTGATCCAGCGCGCCGGTAGCAAGGGCGTGCAGGAAATCGTGATCGGCATGGCCCACCGCGGCCGTCTGAATGTGCTGGTCAACACGCTGGGCAAGATGCCCGCCGACCTGTTTGCCGAATTCGAAGGCAAGCATGTCGACGATCTGCCGGCTGGCGACGTGAAGTACCACAAGGGCTTTTCGAGCGATGTCTCGACCGAGGGCGGCCCTGTCCACCTGTCGCTCGCGTTCAACCCGTCGCACCTGGAAATCGTCAACCCGGTCGTGGAAGGTTCGGCCAAGGCGCGTCAGGAACGCCGTGGCGATGCCGGTCACAAGGAAGTGCTGCCCGTGCAGGTGCACGGCGACGCCGCCTTTGCTGGCCAGGGCGTGGTGATGGAAACGCTGAACCTCGCGCAAACGCGCGGTTACGGCACGGGCGGCACGATGCACCTGGTCATCAACAACCAGATCGGCTTCACCACTTCCGATCCGCGCGATGCACGTTCGACGCTGTACTGCACGGACGTGGTCAAGATGATCGAGGCGCCGGTGCTGCACGTGAACGGCGACGACCCCGAAGCCGTGGTCTACGCCATGCAGCTGGCCGTTGATTTCCGCATGGAATTCAACAAGGACGTCGTGGTCGATATCATCTGCTTCCGCAAGCTGGGCCACAACGAGCAAGACACGCCAGCGGTGACGCAGCCGCTGATGTACAAGAAGATCAGCCAGCATCCGGGCACGCGCAAGCTGTACGCGGACAAGCTGGTGGCGCAAAACCTGACCCCTGCCGATTTCGGCGACGAACTGGTCAAGAGCTATCGCGCCGCGATGGACGCCGGCAAGCACACCGTCGACCCCGTTCTGTCGAACTTCAAGAACAAGTTCGCCGTGGACTGGATGCCGTTCCTGAATCGCAAGTGGACGGACGCCGCTGACACTGCGGTGCCGGTGACGGAATTGAAGCGCCTGGCCGAGCGCATCACCACGATCCCCGATCACTTCAAGGTTCACCCGCTGGTGGAAAAGGTCATCAAGGACCGCGCCAACATGGGCAAGGGCGAACAGATGCTGGACTGGGGTATGGGCGAGCATCTGGCCTTCGCCTCGCTGGTCGCGTCGGGCTACCCGGTGCGTATCACCGGTCAGGATGCCGGTCGTGGAACGTTCACGCACCGCCATGCCGTGCTGCACGACCAGGCTCGCGAGCGCTGGGATGCCGGCACGTACATCCCGCTGCAGAATGTGTCCGAAAACCAGGCGCCGTTCACGGTGATCGACTCTGTGCTGTCGGAAGAAGCCGTGCTCGGCTTCGAATACGGTTTCTCGACCGCCGAACCGAACGCACTGGTGATCTGGGAAGCCCAGTTCGGCGACTTCGTCAACGGTGCGCAGGTCGTGATCGACCAGTTCATTTCGTCGGGTGAAGTGAAGTGGGGCCGCGCCTCGGGCCTGACGATGATGCTGCCGCACGGCTACGAAGGCCAGGGCCCGGAACACAGCTCGGCACGTATCGAGCGTTTCCTGCAGCTTTGCGCCGACCACAACATCCAGGTTGTGCAGCCGACCACGCCAGCCCAGATCTTCCACCTGCTGCGCCGCCAGATGATCCGTCTGTTCCGCAAGCCGCTGGTGATCATGACGCCGAAGTCGCTGCTGCGTAACAAGGATGCGGTCTCGCCGCTGTCCGATCTCGCCAAGGGCCACTTCGAAACGGTGATCCCCGACAACGAGGAACTGAACGCGAGCAAGGTCAAGCGCATCATAATGTGCTCGGGCAAGGTTTATTACGATCTGGTGAACACGCGCAAGGAGCGCGAAGCCACCGATACGGCAATTATCCGCCTGGAACAGCTGTATCCGTTCCCGCACAAGGCTGTGGCTGCCGAACTCAAGAAGTACCCGGCCGCGACCGAAATCGTGTGGTGCCAGGA
Organism: Cupriavidus sp. GW822-FHT06G04; assembly: GCF_058799075.1. Taxonomy (NCBI): domain Bacteria; kingdom Pseudomonadati; phylum Pseudomonadota; class Betaproteobacteria; order Burkholderiales; family Burkholderiaceae; genus Cupriavidus; species Cupriavidus sp. GW822-FHT06G04. The sequence goes on from NZ_JBXALD010000007.1 coordinate 344,394, forward strand.
CGAACCGCAGAACCAGGGCGCCTGGTTCTTCGTTCAGCACTACATCATGGAAAACATGACGGAAGGCCAGAAGCTCGGTTATGCCGGTCGTCCCGCCTCGGCTTCGCCGGCGGTGGGCTACTACGCAAAGCACAACGAGCAACAGAAGGCGCTGCTGGACGCTGCGTTCTCCAAGCTCAAGGGCTTTGTTCTGACCAAGTAATTCGTTGGTACCCGCGGCCGCGCACAGGGATACGCGCCGCGGTGTACCTGCCTGATACGAAACACACACGCATACATCGAGGAATAACAAAACCATGGCTATTGTTGACGTCAAGGTTCCGCAACTGTCTGAATCGGTCGCCGAAGCGACCATGCTGAACTGGAAGAAGAAGCCGGGCGAAGCCGTTGCTCAGGACGAAATCCTGATCGAAATCGAAACGGACAAGGTTGTGCTGGAAGTGCCGGCCCCGTCGGCTGGCGTGCTGTCGCAAATCATCAAGAACGACGGCGATACCGTCGTCGCCGATGAAGTCATTGCCAAGATCGACACGGAAGCGACGGCTGGCGCCGCCGCTCCCGCCGCTGCCGCTCCGGCGCCCGCTGCCGCTGCAGCAGCCCCGGCGGCTGCAGCTCCTGCTCCGGCCGCCGCCGGCGCAATCGCCATGCCGTCGGCAGCCAAGCTGATGGCCGAAGGTGGCCTGTCGGCCTCGCAAGTGGCTGGCACTGGCAAGGACGGCCGCATCACCAAGGGCGACGTGCTGGCCGCTGGCTCGGCTCCGGCCCCGGCTGCCAAGGCTGCTCCGGCCCCCGCGCCGGCCAAGCCGGCACTGCCGCAGGTTGCTGCCCAGGTCGATTTCGCCGCGCTGGGCGACCGCCCGGAAGAGCGCGTGCCGATGAGCCGTCTGCGTGCCCGCATCGCAGAACGTCTGATCCAGTCGCAATCGACCAACGCCATCCTCACCACGTTCAACGAAGTGAACATGAAGCCGGTGATGGACCTGCGCGCCAAGTACAAGGACCGCTTCGAGAAGGAACACGGCGTGAAGCTCGGCTTCATGTCGTTCTTCGTGAAGGCCGCGGTCCATGCGCTGAAGAAGTACCCCATCATCAACGCATCGGTCGATGGCAACGACATCGTCTACCACGGCTACTTCGACATCGGCATCGCCGTTGGCTCGCCGCGTGGCCTGGTCGTGCCTATCCTCCGCAACGCCGACCAGATGAGCCTGGCCGATATCGAGAAGAAGATCGCTGAATTTGGCGCCAAGGCCCGCGACGGCAAGCTGTCGCTGGACGAGCTGACCGGCGGTACGTTCTCGATCTCGAACGGCGGTACTTTCGGTTCGATGCTGTCGACCCCGATCATCAACCCGCCCCAGTCGGCAATCCTTGGCGTACACGCCACGAAGGACCGTGCCGTGGTGGAAGACGGTCAGATCGTGATCCGCCCGATGAACTACCTGGCCATGTCCTATGACCACCGCATCATCGACGGCCGCGAAGCCGTTCTGGGCCTGGTCGCAATGAAGGAAGCGCTGGAAGATCCGGCCCGCCTGCTGCTGGACCTGTAATCTGGTCCGACCTCAGTAGACATCCCGTCTTTCGATTGTCGTCCTCCTCGCGTGCGTGCACGCGGGGAGTCGGCCGCGTCCCGAGCCACAAGCGCCGGACGCCCGCCATGACGAGCCAAAGAGAAATTTCATGAGCAAACAATTCGACGTGCTGGTGATCGGCGCCGGCCCCGGCGGCTATATCGCCGCCATTCGCGCGGCCCAGCTGGGCCTGAACGTGGCATGCCTGGAAGGCAATGCCTATGACGATCCCAAGGGCGAAGCCCGTCTGGGCGGCACCTGCCTCAACGTAGGCTGCATTCCGTCCAAGGCGCTGCTGGCTTCCTCGGAAGAGTTCGAGAACGCCACGCACCACCTGGCCGACCACGGTATCACCGTGGGCGACGTCAAGGTCGACGTGGCCAAGATGCTCAAGCGCAAGGACGATATCGTCGGCAAGATGACGAAGGGTATCGAGTTCCTGTTCCGCAAGAACAAGGTCACGCTGTTCAAGGGCTACGGCAAGTTCTCGGGTAAGACGGCAGACGGCTTCCAAGTGGAAGTGAACGGCGAAACGCTGACGGCCAAGCAGGTCATCATCGCCACGGGCTCGAAGGCACGCCATCTGCCCGGTATTACCGTCGACAACAATCTGATCAGCGATAACGAAGGCGCATTGAAGTTTGCCTCCGTGCCCAAGAAGCTGGGCGTGATCGGCGCAGGCGTCATCGGCCTGGAACTGGGTTCGGTGTGGCGTCGCCTCGGCGCTGACGTGACCGTGCTCGAAGCGCTGCCCGCATTCCTGGGTGCTGCCGACGAAGGCGTGGCCAAGGAAGCGCAGAAGCTGCTGACCAAGCAGGGCCTGAAGTTCAACCTTGGCGTCAAGGTCGATGAAGTCAAGACCGGCAAGGACAGCGTCACCGTCAACTTCACGGACAAGGACGGCAAAGCCCAGACGCTGGAAGTCGATCGACTGATCGTGTCGGTCGGCCGGGTGCCGAACACCGACAACCTGGGCCTGGAAGCGGTTGGCCTGGGCGTGGACCAGCGCGGCTTCATCGAGGTGGACGATCATTGCCAGACCAAGGTGCCGGGCATCTGGGCGATTGGCGACGTGGTGCGGGGCCCGATGCTGGCACACAAGGCTGAAGACGAAGGCGTGGCCGTGGCCGAGCGCATCGTCGGCCAGAAGCCGCATATCGACTTCAACACGATTCCCTGGGTTATCTACACGTTCCCGGAAATCGCCTGGGTCGGCAAGACCGAACAGCAACTCAAGGCCGAGGGCCGCGAGTACAAGACCGGTCAATTCCCGTTCATGGCCAACGGCCGTGCGCTGGGAATGGGCGCGTCAGACGGCTTCGTCAAGATGCTGGCCGATGCCAAGACCGATGAGATCCTCGGTGTGCATATTGTGGCCGCCAACGCTTCGGACCTGATCGCCGAAGCCGTGGTTGCCATGGAGTTCAAGGCAGCGAGCGAGGACATTGGTCGCGTTTGCCATCCGCACCCGTCCATGTCGGAAGTCATGCGCGAAGCTGCATTGGCTGTCGACAAGCGTCAGCTCAACATGTAAGGCATTTGCCCGCCATCTAGCGAGCACCGGCGCGCCGCCATCAACGGCGCGCCGTTTTCACTTGCAGCCCCGATCGAATTCGACATGAATGTCACCGAGTTTTACGAGCACGAACTCAAACAACGCGGCTATCAGTCCGACGAGGCGCAATTGCGTGCCGTGGCGCGGCTGCAGCAGTGCTATGACGAGTGGGTGGCCTACAAAAGCCGGCGCAACAGTACGCTGAAAAAGCTGCTGGTGCATCCTGAGGTGCCCAAGGGCGTGTATATGTGGGGTGGAGTGGGGCGCGGCAAGTCGTTCCTGATGGACAGTTTCTATTCCTGCGTGCCCGTGGTGCGCAAGACAAGGCTCCATTTCCACGAATTCATGCGCGAGGTGCATCGCGAGCTGGAAGAGCTGCGAGGCCGGCCCGACCCTCTCGACGAACTCGCCAAACGCATCGCGCGGCGATTCAGGTTGATCTGCTTCGACGAGTTCCACGTCAGCGATGTGGCAGATGCCATGATCCTGCACAGACTGCTGCAACAGCTATTCGACAATGGCGTCCAGTTTGTGATGACTTCGAACTATCGTCCAGACTTGCTGTATCCGGATGGGTTGCATCGCGACCGGGTGCTGCCCGCAATCGAACTGCTTCAGAAGAAGCTTGACGTCGTGAACGTGGACGCCGGCATCGACTACCGGAAGCGCGCGCTCGAGCAGGTGCAGGCCTATCACACACCTCTTAATCGCGAGGCAAGTGCGGCGCTGCGCGACGCTTTCGTCTCGATTGCTGGCACAGCTGACGAGTCGCCGATCCTGCATATCGAGCATCGTGAAATTAAGGCATTGCGCAAGGCGAACGGGGTGGTGTGGTTCGACTTTGCGACGCTGTGCGGCGGTCCACGGTCCCAGAACGATTACCTTGAAATTGCTTCGCAATTCCACACGGTGATCCTGTCCGATGTACCAAAAATGACGCCGCGCATGTCGTCCGAAGCCCGGCGCTTCACATGGCTGATCGATGTCTTCTATGACCACAAGGTCAAGCTGTTGATGTCGGCTGAAGTGCCGGCGGACGAGCTTTATACGGAAGGCCAGATGGCCAACGAATTCCATCGGACTGTGTCGCGCATTATCGAGATGCAGTCGCGCGAGTATCTGGAATCAGAACGGCGCGTGATGGACACTTCGCTGACCTGATTCAAGGGTCTTGCTATGGCGCGAGTTGTTTGAGATTGTCGCGGAGATTCTGACGCGGTTCCTCCAAAGTTGATTTGTATCAAGGCGAGGGCTGGCTGAGTTATCTAGTATCCACTGGGTAATAAAAGCGAGCCATGCCGTCCCTAACTACCGCGCCCCCCCTCGCGTCACCGTCCTCCGTCGCCACGATCGCCCATTCTCCGGGCGCTGGGACCGCTCCCTCGTCTGCGTCGAATCCATCCATTCATTGCTTTCACTGCGGTCAACCAACGCAGTCCGGCACATCGTTCGTGGCCGAAATCGATGGCCGTGCCCAAAGATTCTGTTGCGGTGGCTGTCAGACGCTGGCGCTTACCTTGCATGCAGCTGGATTCGGCCATCTGTATGGCTCGGCCGCCCGCTTCGCCGCACCCATCGATGCTGATGATCGCCGCAAGGCGGAACCTATCTGGGCCGCCTATGACACTCCCGAGCTCCGCGCACAGTTCACTCGCCCGCTGGGCGATGGCCGCTCCGAAATTACGCTGGCGCCCGAAAATATCAGATGCGCCGCATGCGCGTGGCTGATCGAACAGCATTTGAGCCAGCTTGATGGCGTGGAATCGGTGATCGCCAATGTCGCCACCCGTCGCGTGGTCGTGAAATGGCGGGATACGTCGCACGGTGTCGCCGGACTGCTGTCCGCGCTTGCCGACATCGGCTATGTCGCCTGGCCGTTCGAAGCTTCGCGCAGTGACCAGCAGGATCGCCGGGAACGACGCAGTTTGCTGATGCGCATGGCGGTGGCGATGCTCGGCATGATGCAGGTGATGATGTACGCGTGGCCGATCTACACGCATGAAGCCACCATTGATCCCGATCAGCTTCAACTGATGCGTTGGGCGAGCTTCGTGCTGACGCTGCCGGTGGTCCTATATTCCGCGTGGCCGATTTTCACCGGGGCTCTGCGGTCGTTGCGCCGCGCTCACATGGGCATGGACGTGCCGGTAGCTATCGGCATTGCGGCTGGCTTCATCGCCAGCATGGTCGGCACGTTACGCGGGACCGGAGACGTGTATTTCGACTCGGTCACGATGTTCGTCGCCTTCCTGTTGCTGGCCCGGTATCTGGAGTTGCGGGTGCGCCAGGCATCGCGCAGTGGCGCAGAAATGCTGGCGCGTCAGTTGCCCGCGACTTGCGAGCGCCTGGCCGAGTCCGGCGGTATCGGCGAGCGCATCCCGGTGGCGCGACTGAAAATCGGTGACCGGATTCGAATCAAGGCGGGCGAGATCATTCCGGCAGACGGGGAGGTCGTCGCCGGCGCCAGTGAAATCGACGAATCGATGCTGACAGGCGAGGCGAGACCCGTGAGGCGCGCGGTTGGCGAAAAGGTACTCGCGGGCTGTTTCAACGCGGTCAGTCCTCTTGAGGTCAGCGTCGATCGAATCGGCGCGCAGACACGTCTTGCTGAGATCGTTTCGGTTCTCGATCGCGCACTGGCGGAAAAACCTCGCCTGGCGCAGTTGGCGGACCGGGTTGCGGGATGGTTCGTCGGCACGCTGCTGGTCACGGCGGCTCTCACAGGCTTGATCTGGACGCTATGGATCGACCCATCGCGGGCGTTGATGGTGACGGTAGCTGTTCTGGTCGTGAGTTGTCCTTGCGCATTGTCGCTTGCAACGCCCGCGGCACTGGCGGCGGCGGGCGCTTCACTGTCGCGACGTGGCGTGCTATTGACGCGGGCACATGCGCTCGAAGCGTTATCGCGGGTTACCGACGTCGTGCTCGACAAGACCGGCACGTTGACCGAAGGCCGCTTCGCCCTCGTCTCCACGGAGACATTTGGGAGGTTGGATGCATCGCATTGTGTCCGTATTGCGGCCGCAATGGAGCGAGGTGGCGAGCACCCAATCGCGCGGGCATTTGCAGCTGCGATCGAAGGTTCTGATTTCGACGAACTGTCGGTAAAGAACCTGCGGAACCACCCGGGGCAGGGATTGGAAGCGGAAATTGAGGGACGTTGTGTGCGATTGGGCCGGCGCGAGTTCGTCGCTGAGTTAGCGGCAGCTCAGGATGCCTCCGTTGCCACGGACTTGCGTCCCGGTGCGACGGAAGTGTGGCTAGCCGACGTTGATGGTTGCCTCGCATGCTTTCATCTGGCGGATGTGGAGCGCCCGCATACCCGTGCACTGCTTCGGGCGCTGGCCTCCCTGGGTGTGCGTTGCCACCTCGTCTCCGGGGATGCGCCGGCCACAGTGCGGTGGTGGGCTGGCCAGCTTGGTATGGAGACGGCAATGGGCGCGGTGACCCCGGAGGGTAAACGCGATTACGTGGCCGCGTTGCAGAAGCGCGGGGCAATTGTGCTGGCAGCGGGGGACGGTATCAACGACGCGCCCCTGCTGGCGCAAGCGCAGGTTTCCATTGCCATTGGCAGCGGGGCGCCGCTGGCCCAGGCGGGCGCGGATGCAGTGCTGATCCACGGCGGCGTCACCGAGATTGCAGCATCTATCGATCTGGCGTGTCGCACGCGCAGCGTCATGCGGCAGAACCTGGGCTGGGCATTTGCCTACAACGTCATCGCGATCCCGCTCGCGGCTACCGGTCATGTGACGGCGTGGATGGCGGGAATCGGCATGTCCGTGTCATCCCTGCTGGTCGTGGCCAACGCGTGGCGGCTTCTGCGTGTCAAGCCAGTCAGGGTAGAGGAGTCGTGAGTGGAAACCCTTTTCCTGCTGGTTCCGATGAGTCTAATCCTGGTTGTATTCGTTGTTGCGGCGCTGTGGTGGGCCGTGCATTCCGGTCAGTATGACGATCTCGATCGCCCTGGAGAGGCCATTCTTCTTGACAACGACAGGCCACAGGATCGCTGAAAGCGCTATCTGTTTTGTGCGGGGTGTCGCGGTTTTGTTGCCAGGACAACAGTGCAGTCAAACAGTTCTAGTGGGGTGCGCTGACATTGACTGAGGTCAACACGGCTTGGTGGTTGTTTTTCTAAAGTCACACGGTCAATAGGTTTATTCTTACTTAGCTTGGGGGTCTGAATGGCTGTCTCCACCGCGTCGTCACGCGTCGACACCTTCAACTACGGCGTTGTGCGGCAGTTTGCCGTCATGACCGTGGTTTGGGGAATCGTCGGCATGGCCGTAGGCGTTCTGCTTGCGGCACAACTGATCTGGCCAGATCTGAATTTCAATACACCGTGGCTGTCATTCGGCCGATTGCGGCCGTTGCATACCAACGCGGTGATTTTCGCGTTTGGCGGAAGCGCGCTGTTCGCGACGTCCTATTACGTTGTGCAGCGCACCTGCCAGGCGCGTCTGTTCTGCGGGCCGCTTGCTGCTTTTACTTTCTGGGGATGGCAGGCCGTTATCGTCGCTGCAGCCATTACGCTGCCGCTCGGGATCACGACGTCGAAGGAATACGCCGAGCTGGAATGGCCGATCGATATTCTCATCACGCTCGTATGGGTCGCCTATGCGATCGTCTTTTTCGGCACGATCGTCAAACGCAAGACGCGCCATATCTACGTCGCCAACTGGTTCTTTGGTGCGTACATCCTTACGATCGCGGTCCTGCATATCGTCAACAACATCGAAATGCCAGCGTCGATGTGGAAGTCGTACTCCGCTTACGCTGGTGTGCAGGACGCCATGATTCAATGGTGGTACGGCCACAATGCAGTGGGCTTCTTCCTGACCACCAGCTTTCTGGGGATGATGTACTACTTCATTCCCAAGCAGGCCGAGCGCCCCATCTATTCGTATCGCCTCTCGATCGTCCATTTCTGGGCGCTGAACTTCACCTATATGTGGGCGGGTCCGCACCATCTCCAATACACGGCACTCCCCGATTGGGCGCAGTCGCTGGGCATGGTGTTTTCGCTCATTCTGCTTGCCCCATCGTGGGGTGGCATGATCAACGGCATCATGACGATGTCGGGCGCTTGGCACAAGCTGCGTACCGACCCGATTCTGAAATTCCTCGTGGTGGCGCTTTCGTTCTACGGCATGGCGACGTTCGAGGGGTCGATGATGTCGATTAAGACGGTCAATGCGCTCTCGCACTACACGGACTGGACCATTGGCCACGTCCATTCGGGTGCGTTGGGGTGGGTCGCGATGATTTCGATCGGTTCGCTTTACTACCTCATTCCTCGCCTGTTCGGGGAAAAGCAGATGTACAGCACCCGCTTGATCGAGTGGCATTTCTGGATCGCCACGATCGGCGTCGTCCTCTATATCGCTTCGATGTGGATTGCCGGGGTAATGGAAGGCCTGATGTGGCGTGCCACCCAGCCCGACGGCACGCTGACCTATGCCTTTGTGGAGGCGGTCAAGGCCAAGTACCCGTTCTACCTGATCCGTCTGATGGGGGGCCTCTGTTTCCTGGCGGGCATGTTCATCATGGCCTACAACGTCGCACGCACGATCGCCGGCAAGCCAGCAGTGGATGCGCCGATTCCGGCAAGCTTGCCCGCATCTGCCCATTGATCGCCGAGGACTACAACGATGGCTCAAAATCAAGGTTTCTTTCGGCACGAGACGCTCGAAAAGAATGTCGGCTGGCTGATCATTGCGACGATCATCGTGGTCAGCATCGCTGGCCTCGTACAAATCGTACCGTTGTTCTTCCAGCATTCCACAACACAGCCGGATCCTGGCATCACGCCGTATTCACCGCTCAGGCTGATGGGGCGCGATATCTATATCCGTGAAGGCTGTGTGGGCTGCCATTCGCAGCAGGTGCGGACGCTGCAGGCGGAAACGGAGCGCTATGGCCATTTCTCGACGGCGGGCGAATCGGTCTATGACCATCCGTTCCTATGGGGATCGAAGCGGACCGGGCCGGATCTCGCACGGGTAGGAGGTCGCTATTCGGACGACTGGCAGCGCATTCATTTGCGCAATCCGCGTGACGTCGTTCCCGAATCTGTGATGCCCTCGTATCCGTGGCTCGAAAAGACACCGTTGCCAACCAATTCGATCCAGGATCGCATGCGAGCGCTGCAGCGCCTCGGCGTGCCTTATAGCGATGCGGACATTGCAAAGGCGCCCGAGCAACTCTCCGGCAAGACCGAGGAGGACGCAATGGTGGCTTATCTGCAGGAGTTGGGACTGAACCGCCGCAATGTGCGGCTGGAAAGTACCGCTAGCGCCGCGCCCCCGAGCCCTAGCGAGGCCGCCGGTCCCGCTGCATCTTCGAAGGAGTAGGAGCCATGGTAATCGTGACAGCTGGCGCCACCATTCTATCGATGCTGACATTTATCGGCATCTGTTGGTGGGCATGGTCGGCAGGACGGAAGGCTGCCAACGAGGAATCGGCCATGTTGCCCTTCTCCTTGCCCGACGAAACAAACTATACAAGCCGGAATCAGTAACCATGAGCGATTTCATTTCCGATTTCTGGGGCTATTACATCGCGGCCATCGCGCTCATCGGGATTGTCTGGTGTGTGTGGCTGCTGTTCTCCCAACGCAAGCTGCCGAAAAGTGTAAATGCGGCGGACGATACGGGTCACGTCTGGGATGGAGATCTGCGAGAACTTAACAACCCGCTTCCACGTTGGTGGATGTGGATGTTCCTTCTGGCCTGCATTTTCAGCGTGGTTTACCTCATTTTGTATCCAGGTCTTGGATCGTACGCCGGTGTGTTGAAGTTCTCCACCCAAGGTGAACTCGCCGCCCACCGCAACGCCGCGGAGCAGGCGCAGCGAGAAATCTATGCCCGGTACATGAAAATGGATGTCAAGAGCGTTGCAGCGGATCCGGATGCGCGTGAGATTGGGCAACGGCTGTTCCTGAACTATTGCGCGCAGTGCCATGGCTCCGATGCGCGCGGTAGTCGCGGATTTCCAAATCTCACTGACAACGATTGGTTGTATGGCGGAGAGCCCGACACAATTCAGCAAACGATCACGAAAGGCCGTAACGGCATGATGCCGCCGCTTGCCGGCGCGATCGATGCGAAGCTCGCGGGCGATACGGCGCAATATGTGCGTTCCCTCTCAGGCTTGGCATACGATCCGATTCGCGCAGCGCGTGGAGAAAGCACGTTCAAATCGACTTGCGCAGCCTGCCATGGCGCTAGCGGCAAGGGGAACCAGGCCCTTGGGGCGCCGAACCTCTCCGACAACGTCTGGTTGTACGGCAGCTCGGAAGGGGCGATCGTCGAAGCGATTCTGAAGGGGCACAACGGCCATATGCCCGCGCACGAGGAAATCCTGACGCCGGAGCGGATCCGGATGCTCACCGCGTATGTCTGGGGTCTTTCCAACAACGCGCCATCTGGGCAATAACAAAACCGCATCGGGACAGGTCAACAGACCTGTCCCTCCCGAAAGTTGAAGGGCTGAGAAATGAACGCGCCCCTGGAATCCCAATCCGGCCTGCAAGATTCAACCAAGTCCGGTGAATGGCGGCCTGTGCCGCCCCCGAATTCCGTCGTCGATTCTGCAGAGGAAGCGCTGTACGAGGTTCGACGCAAAATTTACCCGCGATCGACTACAGGTGCTTTTTCCAGTTGGCGCGTCTGGCTTGTCGTCATTACGCAGGTCATCTACTACGGCATACCGTGGCTTCAATGGAATGACCGGCAGGCAGTACTATTCGATCTTGGCGCGCGGAAGTTCTACATCTTTGGCTTGGTACTGTGGCCGCAAGATGTCATTTATCTTGCCGTACTGCTCGTCATCTCCGCGTTTGCCTTATTTTTGTTTACTGCAATCGCTGGACGCTTGTTCTGCGGCTACGCCTGTCCTCAGACCGTCTACACCGAAATGTTCATGTGGATCGAGCGGCGTGTCGAAGGCGACCGTATCGCTCGTATTCGGCTCGACGGCGATCCGTGGAGCGTGCGCAAATTCCGGCTCAAGGCGACAAAGCACTCGCTGTGGGTGCTGATTGCATTGTGGACTGGCTTCACGTTCATTGGATACTTCGCTCCCATCCGGGAACTGGGCGCCGATATTCTGCATTTCGCGATCGGCCCCTGGCAGGCATTCTGGATGTTCTTCTACGCCTTTGCGACGTGGGGCAATGCCGGGTTCATGCGCGAACAGGTGTGTAAATACATGTGTCCGTATGCACGCTTCCAAAGTGTGATGGTGGATCGGGACACGTACGTAGTGACCTACGATGTCGGCCGCGGCGAGCCGCGCGGCAGCCGCTCGCGGAAGGTCGACCATCGCGCGGAAGGGCTGGGCGACTGTGTCAATTGCAGCATTTGCGTACAGGTGTGTCCGACCGGCATCGATATCCGTGACGGCTTGCAGTACGAGTGCATTGGGTGCGGAGCGTGCGTCGACGCCTGTAATCAGGTCATGGACAAGATGGCGTACCCGCGTGGCCTTATCCGATATACGTCGGAGAATGCAATGCGCCAGGGGCTATCAACATCGGAGGCGCGCAAACGCTTGATCCGGCCGCGGACGATCATCTATTCGGTGCTGTGGCTGGCGGTCGTCGCGGGCTTTCTCGGGTCATTGGCCATGCGTGAGCCGCTCAAGGTTGACATTATTCGTGATCGGGGTGCGCTGGGCAGAGAGGTCGAGGGACGCTGGATCGAAAACGTATATAGATTGCAGTTGATCAATACCACGGAAGCGCCGATGCAATTTCGTGTGAGTGCGCAGAGCGATGAACTTTCGGGTCTTGTCGTCGAGTACGATCATGCTGCCGAAGAGCTGTCTCCCACATCCAATCGCTTATTGCCGATACGGGTGCGCGTGCCCATAGACGATGCCAAACAGGGCACCCATAAGATTAGCGTTACGGTCACTGCAGAAGCCGAAGGCAGGGACGTGTCGCAGATCAAGCAAAGCACGAGTTTTATTGTCCCCCGCAATCTGTAATGCTCGAATGCAAAGCCGCGAAGAGGAGAGTGATATGACTACGAGACAGGCGAAACCCTGGTACAAGGAACCATGGCCCTGGATCCTGATGAGCGGTCCGCTGTTGGCTATTGTCGGGTGCGGCATCACGATTTGGCTGGCAAGTACTTACGCCGACGTGCCAGTTAGCGATGCCACGCGCCATGGACTGGTTGTGCAGAAAATTGACGCCGAGCGCGTTTCATCGACGCGGGCGAGGAATCCATGAGACTGCGCTGGCTCATGTGGGTGTTATGGCCCGCGTTCTTGATGGGGGGCGCCGCTACCGCTGTGGTCTTTTCCGTGGTGGACCCAGGAGAGCTGAACTTCTTCGGTCATCCGGTGGAAGCGTCGCGACATGCGGTATATACGGTCGGCTTCCTGGTGGCGTGGTTGTTTTGCGCGTTGTCGAGCGGCTTGACCCTGTACACCATGCCTGTAAATTTAAGTGACACGGATGAACTCGAGTAAGTCAAAAAAACTAGGCCGCACCGGAATTTCGGTGCGGCCCTTATTATTTGTCTCTTGTGATCGCCGCTAGCACGATCGGCTGTAGACTTGCTTGACCCCGGCAATGTCGACTATTTTTACATGTCGTTGACGAATTTGAATAAGGCCCGCTTCGGCAAAACGGGAGAACAGTCGGCTGACTGTTTCCAGTTTCAAGCCAAGGTAGCTGCCAATCTCTTCGCGGCTCATGCGGAGCACGAATTCGGTAGAAGAATATCCGCGCGCAGACAAGCGTTCAGACATGTTGATCAGAAAAGCGGCCAGTCTTTCCTCCGCGCGCATCGAACCAAGCGTTATCAGCATAACTTGATCCTGCGTTATTTCCTTGCTCATCAGCCGCAAAAACTGATTCTGCAACGAAGGCAAATGATTCGACAAAGATTGCAGGTCGTCATAGCGGATGACGCAGACTTCAGTGTCTTCGAGTGCGGTGGCATCGGACGCATGCTGCATTTCGCCGAGGCCGTCCAGCCCGATGACTTCGCCAGGCAGGTGGAAGCCGGTAATTTGTGTTCGCCCGTCCTCCATTGTGACGTGCGTCTTCAGGGTGCCGAATCGGATGGCGTAGACGGCGGTGAGCGGTTCGCCCATTCGGTAGAGCGTTTCGCCTTTGTGGACTCGCACGCGCTCCTGCACAAGCGTATCCATCTTCGCCAGGTCTTGGTGCGACATCCCGACGGGCAAACAAAGCTGACCCATGGCACACGTGGAGCAACGGGGTGACATCTCGGTGACAGGTATAGAAGTAAGCAATTGAGGTGCTCGTTTGACTGCGCTTGTATCGGGCGCGCGATGAGGCCATTTTACAATGCAGGTGACCCTGAAGCGAGGAACAGTTGCCATTTGGTGTGCTTTTAAGCGTTTTCCTTATTGCTCTGCTCGGTGGCATGCATTGCGCAGCCATGTGTGGAGGAATTGCTATTGTTGCTGAACAAAATCTGCAGCAGCAGGCGCCTGTTCTCGTCTATCGCAAACGCCAACCGTGGCTGTTTGAATTGTGCGTTATGCATGCTGGGCGAATTACGACCTATATGTTGCTGGGTGCGCTGATGGGGGCGGTAGGCGGCGTAATATGGAAGCAGGATTTTTTGCCACTACAGCGATGGCTTTACGCGGGCGGCAGTGCATTGCTTGTGCTGACAGGTGTTTTCTTGCTGTTGGGTCGCACCCTCACGGCGACGTGGATCGAGCGAACTGTCACGGCAGTCGCACAACGGAGTGGTGTCGTCGTTCGGGCGTTTGCCCGGTCGTGGCGCGGCGAGGCGCGTCAGGCGCTCCCCAATAATGGTGCGGCACCTTTTGTGCGTCGATGGATCATGGGCCTGGCCTGGGGCATCGTGCCGTGTGGCATGGTCTACAGCGCACTTAGTATTGCGTTGCTTGCGGGAAATGCAGTGTCGGGAGCGCTTGTCATGGCGGCGTTCGGTATCGGAACATTGCCTAATCTGCTCGTGATTTCGGGGCTTTCCGGCGCCCTTCGTCAGCTCCTGCGCAAGCGTGGCGTCAGGACCGTGGCCGCGCTGGTGGTGATTGGCTTCGGACTGGCGGGAATGGTGCGCGCCGCGTGGCTTCCTGACATGTTGGCACAACACGGATTTTGCTTGGTGTTCTGAATCAGCCACAACAGCCGGTTGCGGCGTGGGGCAGGAATGCCATACAATCGCGAGAACCACGGTATCGCATCGCGCCATGCTCGTGGCGTCGTCGAGCGGCGCTCCTTACACGGAGTGCCAGTTCAGGGCTCCCAGGGTCGGACATGCTGGAGCCACTCCCACAGTCCCATCCGGTTCGAATGACCTGGTCAAGCGGCCAGCGCTCATGTGGAAAACGACGCTAGATCAAGGCAAAGTTGCCTGTGCCGATATCAGTTGTTTCTTGCCGTCCTGGCCATCTTGCCCTGACGAATGTCCGCCTCGAAGGGAGAAGGCGCGACGCAAGAGGTCCGTTGGCCAGCGAAGCCTGCTGGTCTGGGCGATCTTCCTGCCGGACAGACCCGGCAAATCGATGCAAAAGACGAGGAGCTCGACGGCGCCGCAACCAGCTGGCGCGTCGGCTGCACGATGAGATGGCGGTGGCTTCGGCCTCGCTGTATCTGCAATCTCCGTTGCCCCGGGAATAGTTCGGGGCAGGTGCAAAGACAGGCTGCACGCAATCACATGAATACCCAAGAGGCGAAGATCGTCCTCGAGACCGCGCTGATCTGTGCGCAGGAACCGCTGCGTGTCGGCGATCTGAGGCGGCTATTTTCCGACGATGTTGGCGCAGACACCATTCGGGTTCTGCTGGATGAACTTCGCCAGGACTGGCAGCGGCGCGGCGTCGAACTGGTCGCGTTGGCCAGCGGGTGGCGCTTTCAGAGCCGCCCTGAAATGCGGGAGTTCCTGGATCGACTGAACCCGGAGAAGCCGCCCAAGTACTCGCGGGCCGTCATGGAGACGCTGGCAATCATCGCCTACCGTCAGCCGGTAACGCGCGGCGACATCGAGGAGATCCGCGGTGTCACAGTCAGTACCGACGTGGTGAAAAAGCTCGAGGACCGGAGCTGGATCGAGGTGATCGGACATCGGGACGTGCCCGGGCGCCCGGCGTTGTATGCAACGACCAAGGCGTTTCTTGACGATCTGGGCTTGCGGTCACTCGATGAACTGCCTCCGCTGGAAGATGCGCAGGCACAGGCGCAGGCGGCATTGCTCGACCAGCAGGCCATCGATTTCGAGGATGTAGCCACGGCAAATCCTCCGGTCGGCGACGAGGAAACGTTCGCAGAACCGGACAAGCCTGCGACACAGCCGGAAGCGGACGGCCAAGACGATGCTGTCGCCGTGGCAGCGGAGGGCCATGATACGCCGGGCGCCACGGCGCAGGCCGCGGTTTCGCATGGCGCCGTCCCGGAACCTCGTGTCGATCAGCCAGAGAATTCCCAGGCGCACGGGCCGTTTGCGGCCGAAAGCGAAAGTCACGGCGCCAGGCAGGACGAACAAACCAATCGCGTTTCGCAAGGTCCCGAATTGAACGGACACGCCGAGAACGCGCCGTTGGCCCAGGCCAACGGATTCCACGTGGACACCGAAACTTCCGACGAGGAAGTTTCCGACGGTTCAGGGCAGGGCGCTGACATGCCGCTCCCGGCCGAAGACGACGAACGCGTGTCCAACTGAACAACATGCAACATCGATAGTGAATACTTTGTCTGATTCCGCTGAGCAAGACGTCCGCCAGCCGGACGTGCCGGGAGACTCCGGCGCGACCCCTGATGCTGGCAATGGTGCCGATGGAGCGCCGCGCCGCAAGGGGCTTCGCCGTGGTTTGCGCAATCTGGTGGCGTCGCGCCGCCAGGGTTCGAAGGATCGTGAAGGGCGCGATCCGGGCCAGGGCGATGCTGTCGACGTCGCGCCTGCCGAAGCGCCTGTCGAGGCATCCGCCGGCGCACCCCGCAAGCGCGGACGCCGCAAGCCGGCAGCCGGTGCCGAGGCTGGCGCACAGGCGCCCAGCGCGCCTGAAGTCGCTGCAGGCGAGACGCAAGCGGACGGCCGTGGGCAGCGCAGGCGCCGCCAGCCGCCGCAACGCAAGGCTGCACTCGTCGATGGCGAGAACCGGCCCGCTGCCCAGCAACCCGGCAAACGCAACAAGGGCGGTCAGCGCAAGACGCAACCGGGCCAGAGCCGGCCAAACGACAAATCCGAGCAACGCGGGGGCGAAAAGTCGCCGCGGTCGGCCGCGGGCACTGGCAATGCGCCAAAGTCGGCGGCCGGAGCCGAAGATCTGTTCCGCTTCGTAATTTCGGGGCAGTTCGACCAGGAAGAGATGGTCGTTCCGCGGACCAAGGTCAAGCCGGTACGCGAACTGACGTCGGACGACGATGCACCGAAGCTGCACAAGGTGCTGGCCGAAGGTGGTCTCGGATCGCGGCGCGAGATGGAGGAGCTGATCCTTCAAGGGCGGGTGTCCGTCAACGGTCTGCCGGCGCATATCGGGCAACGGATTCTGCCGACCGATCAGGTGCGCGTGAATGGCAAGCTGATTCATCGCAAGGTGTCGACAAAGCCGCCGCGCGTGCTGCTGTATCACAAGCCGTCGGGCGAAATTGTCAGCCAGTCGGATCCGGAAGGCCGTCCGACCGTGTTCGACAACCTGCCGCGCATCAAGAACGGCAAGTGGGTGGCCGTGGGTCGTCTGGACTTCAATACCGAAGGACTGTTGATCTTCACCACTTCCGGCGATATCGCCAATCGATTTATGCATCCGCGCTATGGCATCGAGCGTGAATATGCGGTGCGCACGCTGGGCGAACTGGCGGAGGCCGATCGCCAGCGCCTGCTGCACGGCATTCAGCTCGACGACGGCGAGGCCAATTTCTTGCGAATTGCGGACGGCGGCGGCGAGGGCGTGAACCAGTGGTATCACGTTGCGCTGACTGAAGGCCGGAACCGTGAGGTGCGGCGCATGTTCGAGGCGGTTGGGCTGACGGTGTCGCGTCTGATCCGTACCCGCTACGGCCAATTCCTGCTGCCGCGTGGATTGAAGCGCGGCCGCTGGCAGGAGCTGGAAGCCACCGAGGTCCGCACGCTGATGAACGCCATTGGCCTGAAGTCGCCGGCCAAGTCGGAGCAGTCCGGCGGCAAGGGCGCCACCAAGGTGGGCGGACGGAAACAGCGCACGCAAGCCGCGATTGCAGGGATGCCGATGCATACCGGCATGGACGGTCTGCCGCGCTTTGAGAAGAACGGTGGCAATCGCGGTGCCGGCGGCAGCGGCGGACGCGGTCAACCGGATCCGATGCAGACTTCGATGGGGTATATCCCATCGGGTCCTGCGCCGCTCACTTCGCATACGACGAAGTTTGGCGGCGGCGCCGGTGCCGGCGGCATGCGTGGCCCGGGCCTTGGCCGCGGTGGCCGCGCGGGAAACAACGCCGGCAATGCGGGCGGAAATCGCCCGCGTCGCGGCGGCGGTGGCGAAGTCAATGGAAATGTGATGCCAAAGGCCTCTAAGGGTGGCGGTGGCAGCAATCGCCGGCCGCGCGGCGGTGGCCGCGGCGGTCAGCGCTGACGAAGTGGGCGCGGAGGCGCCGCTGGCCGGCGCCTCTCCACCGCGGATCCCATGCGGCTTTTGCCTTTTGGACATAATCCGCGTATAATCAAAGTCTATTCAAAAGTATCATCCTTGGCTGGGATGGGCGAATGATGGGCATTGCGCCCATTTTTTTTTGGTTCGCCCGTTCGTGCTTGCGGCTGTATTGCGTCACATGGCGCAGCGCTGGCAAGGATGATGGGCAGGCGGGACAGCCTACAGGTCGTCGTTTCGGAACTACGATTCAGAACGTTGTGTTGTCCGGTACCTGCCAAGGTATTGAAAGCCACTACTCGGGATTACAGTGCATCTGGCAGATTTGATCGAAACCACCCTTATCGGCATGGGCTACGAGTTGGTTGAGCTTGAGCGTGCCCCGGCCGGACTTCTGCGTGTCTATATCGATCAGCCTGAAACTGGCATCGTCATTGAGGATTGCGAGAAGGTCAGCCGCCAGCTCACGCACGTGCTGACTGTCGAGAACGTCGACTACGAGCGCCTCGAGGTGTCGTCGCCCGGTCTGGACCGGCCGCTCAAGAAGCTGGCCGACTTTGTCCGCTTCGCGGGCGATGAAGCCAGGGTGACGTTGCGTCTGCCAGTCAATGGCCAGAAGAATTTCGTCGGTATTCTGCGCGAACCCACGGGCGAGGCCGGGGACGAGAAGATCGGACTGGAATTCGAGGGCAAGGATGGCCCGGCACTGCTGGAATTCACCATATCCGACGTCGATAAGGCACGCCTGGTGCCTGTCATCGACTTCAAGGGAAATCAAAGAAAAGGGAACAAGCAATGAGCCGCGAAGTTCTGTTGCTCGTCGACGCGCTTGCGCGCGAGAAGAACGTCGACAAGGATGTGGTGTTCGGTGCGCTGGAGGCAGCGCTTGCCTCGGCCACCAAGAAACGTTTCGAGGAAGACGTGGACATCCGCGTCCATATCGACCGCGAATCCGGTGAGCACGAAACGTTCCGCCGTTGGCTTGTCGTCCCGGACGAGCAAGGCCTGCAGGAACCGGACAAGCAGATTCTGCTGTTCGAAGCGCGTGAACAGAATCCGGACATCCAGCTCGACGACTTTATCGAAGAGCAGATCGAATCCGTCGAATTTGGCCGTATCGGTGCGCAGGCCGCCAAGCAGGTGATCCTGCAGCGCATCCGCGACGCGGAACGCGAGCAGATTCTTAACGATTACCTGGATCGCGGCGAGAAGATCATGACCGGAACGGTCAAGCGCGCCGACAAGAAGGGGCTCATCGTGGAATCGGGCCGCGTGGAAGCGCTGCTGGCGCGCGATCAGATCATTCCGAAGGAAAATCTGCGCACCGGCGATCGCGTACGCGCCTATATCCTCAATGTGGACCGCGCTGCGCGTGGCCCGCAGATCGAACTGTCGCGTACGGCGCCTGACTTCCTGATCAAGCTGTTCGAAAATGAAGTGCCCGAGATGGAGCAAGGGCTGCTGGAGATCAAGGCGGCGGCTCGTGATCCGGGCGTGCGCGCCAAGATCGCCGTGGTCGCGCATGACAAGCGTATCGATCCGATCGGCACGTGCGTCGGTGTGCGCGGTACGCGCGTGACCGCGGTGCGCAACGAAATCGGCGGCGAAGCCGTAGATATCGTGCTGTGGTCGGAAGATCCGGCGCAGTTTGTGATCGGCGCGCTGGCGCCGGCGCAGGTGCAGTCGATTGTGGTGGACGAGGAAAAGCACAGCATGGACGTGGTGGTCGACGAGGAAAACCTCGCCATCGCCATCGGTCGCAGCGGTCAGAACGTACGCCTGGCGTCGGAGCTGACTGGCTGGCAGATCAACATCATGACGCAGGAAGAATCGGCGCAGAAACAGGCCGAGGAAAGCGAAGTCGTGCGCAAGCTGTTCATGGCCAAGCTGGACGTGGACGAGGAAGTGGCGGATATCCTGATTGAAGAGGGTTTCTCCACGCTGGAAGAAGTGGCCTACGTACCCATCAGTGAAATGATGGAAATCGAGGCGTTTGACGAAGATACCGTCACCGAGCTGCGCAATCGCGCCCGCGATGCGCTGCTGACGATGGAACTGGCCCGGGAAGAAAAGGTGGAAGAGGTGTCGCAGGATCTGCGTTCGCTCGACGGCCTGACCCCCGAGCTGATCGGCAAGTTGGCCGAAGGCAACATTCACACGCGCGACGATCTGGCCGAACTGGCCGTCGACGAACTGGTCGAGATGGCCGGTGTCAGCGAGGATGACGCCAAGGCGCTGATCATGAAAGCACGGGAACATTGGTTTAACTGAGGGACACGCCGGGGTTTCGCGACCCTGGCGCGCTTTCCGCATACAAATTGTCCCGACGTAGAAACCGAGCATTGAAAGGGTTTGAATGGCAAGCACAACAGTTGCCCAACTGGCCGCAGAACTGAGCCGCAGCCCTGCTGCACTGCTGGAACAATTGCAGGCAGCTGGGGTGGGCAAGGCAAAGCCTGAAGACATCATTACCGAATCGGACAAGACCCGACTGCTGGATTACCTGAAGCGGTCGCACGGCCAGGCCGACGACAGCGCACGCAAAAAAATTACGTTGACCAAGCGCGAGACCTCTGAAATCCGCCAATCCGATTCCACGGGCAAGACCCGTACGGTGCAGGTGGAAGTGCGCAAGAAGCGCGTCCTGATCAAGCGTGACGAGGCCGATTCACACGGCGACGGCGCCGATACGCAGGAATCGGTGGAAGCCGCCGCCGAACAGGCGCGCCGCGACGAAGAACAGCGCCGCGCGGAAGCCGAGGCGCTGGCCCGTCAGGAAGCCGAAGCCCAGGCAGCCCGCGAGGCCGCCGAGCGCGAGGAAGCCGAGCGCCGCGCCCGTCAGGAAGCGCTGGAAGCCGAGCAGCGTCGCCAGGCCGAACTGCTGGCTCAGAAGGCCGAAGAAGAGGCTGCCGCATCGCGTGCCGCCGCCGAAGCCGCCGAGGAAACCGCTCGCAAGAAGGCTGAGGACGACAAGACGCGTCTGGCCGCCGAACGTGTTCAGGCGCAGAAGAACGCCGACGATGCCAAGGCAGCCGCCGACAAGGCGCGCGTCGAGCAGGACAGCGCCAAGGCAGCCGCAGACAAGGCGCGCGCCGACCAGGACGCCGCTGCGCGTCGCCGCCGTGAAGCCGCCGAAGCCGAAGCCCGCGCCATCCAGCAAATGCTGAATGCGCCGGCGCGCGTGCTGAAGGCGCCGTCGGAACGCAAGGCCGAGGAAAAGAAGGCCGAGCAGACCGGTACGCTGCACAAGCCGGTGAAGCCGGCCGGCGCGACCACCGAAGCGAAGAAGGACGACAAGAAGGTTGTGACGGCTCCGGCCGCCACCACTACCACCGCGACCGCCGACAAGAAGGGCGGCAAGGGCGCCAAGACCGGCACGTGGCAGGACGAAAGCTCCCGTGGCAAGAAGGGCGGCGGTCTGAAGACGCGTGGCGACTCTTCTGGCGGCACCGGCGGCTGGCGCAGCGGCCCGCGTGGCCGTGGCGGCAAGCAGCATGCCGATGACGGCCGCAGCAACTTCCAGGCGCCTACCGAACCGGTGGTGCGCGAGGTGCACGTGCCCGAAACCATCTCGGTGGCCGATCTGGCGCACAAGATGGCCGTGAAGGCATCCGAGGTCATCAAACAGATGATGAAGCTCGGCCAGATGGTCACGATCAACCAAGTGCTGGACCAGGAAACCGCCATGATCGTGGTGGAAGAAATGGGCCACAAGGCGTACGCCGCCAAGCTGGACGATCCGGAAGCGTTGCTGGTAACCGATGGTGAAGACCACTCGGACGCCGAAGCGCTGCCGCGTCCGCCGGTGGTGACGGTGATGGGTCACGTCGACCACGGCAAGACGTCGCTGCTGGACTACATCCGCCGCACCAAGGTTGCTGCGGGCGAAGCCGGCGGTATTACGCAGCATATCGGCGCCTACCACGTGGAAACCGATCGCGGCGTGATCACGTTCCTCGACACCCCGGGTCACGAGGCCTTCACGGCAATGCGTGCACGGGGCGCCAAGGCGACCGACATCGTCATTTTGGTGGTAGCCGCCGACGACGGCGTGATGCCGCAGACCAAGGAAGCCATCGCGCACGCCAAGGCTGCCGGTGTGCCGATCGTGGTTGCGATCAACAAGATCGACAAGCCTGAAGCTAACCCGGACCGCGTCAAGCAGGAACTCGTGGCCGAGCAGGTCGTGCCGGAAGAGTACGGTGGCGATTCGCCTTTCGTGCCGGTGTCGGCCAAGACCGGTCTCGGTATCGACGAACTGCTCGAGCAGGTATCGCTGCAGGCCGAAGTGCTGGAACTGAAGGCGCCGGTCGATGCACCGGCGAAGGGTCTGGTGGTGGAAGCCCAGCTCGACAAGGGCAAGGGCCCGATCGCGACGATCCTGGTCAGCAGCGGTACGCTCAAGCGCGGCGATGTCGTGCTGGCGGGCAGCGCCTATGGCCGCGTTCGCGCCATGCTGGACGAAAACGGCAAGCCGGCGAAGGAAGCTGGTCCGTCGATCCCGGTGGAAATCCAGGGTCTGTCGGAAGTGCCTGCGGCTGGCGAAGAAGTGCTGGTGCTGCCGGACGAGCGCAAGGCGCGTGAAATCGCCCTGTTCCGTCAAGGCAAGTTCCGCGACGTCAAGCTGGCCAAGCAGCAGGCGGCCAAGCTGGAAACGATGCTCGAGCAGATGACCGAAGGCGAAGTCCAGACGCTGCCGCTGATTGTGAAAGCGGACGTGCAGGGTTCCCAGGAAGCGCTGGTGCAGTCGCTGCAGAAGCTGTCGACCGCCGAAGTGCGTGTGCAGATTGTGCACGGTGGCGTGGGTGGCATCTCGGAATCCGATGTCAACCTGGCCACGGCTTCCAAGGCTGTGATCATCGGCTTCAACGTGCGCGCCGATGCCGGTGCGCGCAAGCTCGCCGAGCACAACGGTATCGACATCCGCTACTACAACATCATTTACGATGCGGTAGACGAGATCAAGGCGGCGATGTCGGGCATGCTGGCGCCTGAAAAGCGCGAGACGACCATCGGTCAGGTGGAAGTTCGCCAGGTGTTCCGCGTGCCGAAGATCGGCGCCGTCGCCGGCTGTATGGTCACCGACGGTATGGTCAAGCGGACCTCGCTGGTACGCGTGCTGCGGAACAACGTGGTCATTCACGACGGAGAACTCGATTCGCTCAAGCGCTTCAAGGACGACGTCAAGGAAGTCAAGCAGGGCTTCGAGTGCGGTTTGTCGATCAAGAACTTCAACGACGTTCAGGAAGGCGACCAACTCGAGGTGTACGAAATCACCGAGGTGGCACGTACGCTGTAAGGCGATACGAAAAAACGGCAGGCACCAGCCTGCCGTTTTCACTTCGGTTCACGACGATTTTGCATGGCCAAGAAAGGCAATATTTCCTCCCGTAATCTCCGCCTGTCGGACCAGATCCAGAAGGAACTGGCCGAAATGATCCAGCGCGAGCTTCGCGATCCGCGCCTGGGGCTGGTGACGCTGCAGTCGGTGTCGCTGACGCCGGACTACGCGCATGCCAAGGTGTATTTCACGGTGCTCGGCGCCGAGCCCGAGGTGGCAGCCGCCATCCTTCGGGAAAAGGCCGGTTATCTGCATTCCCTGTTGTTCAAGCGCCTGCATATCCATACGGTGCCGACGCTGCATTTCCATCACGATACGTCCGTGGAACGTGCGATCGAGATGTCGAAGCTGATCAACGAAGCGAATTCAACGCGCGCCAGGGACGACGAGTAAGTCTCCAGTGCATTCCGCGAGCCGGCACGCTGCGGCCGGCTTCGCTTTCTTTTTTCCCAATGACTGATTCCCAAGCCCAACGTCCGCCCCGGCTGCCGCGCCGTGACGTGCATGGCGTGCTGCTGCTGGACAAGCCGCTCGGGCTGTCGTCCAACGACGCGCTGGTGCGCGCCAAGCGTCTGCTGCGTGCGAACAAGGCGGGCCACACCGGCACGCTCGATCCCCTGGCCACCGGGCTGCTTCCGCTGTGCTTTGGCGAGGCCACCAAGTTCTCGCAGGATCTGCTCGAC
The DNA here is from genome assembly GCF_058799075.1 of Cupriavidus sp. GW822-FHT06G04. Lineage (NCBI taxonomy): Bacteria > Pseudomonadati > Pseudomonadota > Betaproteobacteria > Burkholderiales > Burkholderiaceae > Cupriavidus > Cupriavidus sp. GW822-FHT06G04. The sequence goes on from NZ_JBXALD010000007.1 coordinate 368,127, forward strand.
GCGGACAAAACCTACGAGGCAGTAGTGCGGCTCGGCGCGACCACGACCACTGGCGATGTGGAAGGCGATATCGTTACGCAGCGTGCGGTGACGTGCGATAAGAGCGCGCTAGACGCCGCGCTCGTGCGATTCACGGGCGAAATCGACCAAGTGCCGCCGATGTATTCGGCGCTGAAGAAAGACGGCAAGCCGTTGTACGAATACGCACGGGCAGGGCAGACCATCGAGCGCGCGGCGCGCCGCGTCACGATCCACGCGATCACGCTGCTCGACGCCGATTTGCAAGGCGCGACGCCATCGTTCACGATGCGCGTGACGTGCAGCAAAGGCACCTATATCCGCACGCTGGCCGAGGATATCGGCGAGGCGCTCGGCTGCGGGGCGCACCTGACAGGCCTGCGCCGCATCGGGGTAGGCGATCTCACGCTGGACGGCGCTGTCACGCTCGAACAGATCGAGGCGCAGTCCGATGACCTGCGTCCATCCTTGCTGGCGCCCGTCGACGCGCTGCTGCAGCGCTGCGTGCCCGTGCATCTCGACGCCGCTTCGGCCGCGCGTTTTCTGCAAGGCCAACGCATCGCGCGTCGCGACTTGCCTGCCGGCCAGGCGCCCGAAGAGGGATCGCTGGCGCGGGTCTACGACGAAGGCCAACTGCTCGGCGTCGCGCGCATGAAGGATGGCGCGCTCCGTCCGGAACGATTGGTCAGGCTCTGATCGAGGCAGGTTGGTCGAGCGGCGCGAATGCACGTGCCGCACGTCGGGAGATCGCCGGCCGTTGAAATCCACGGAATCGGCAAAAGAAAAGGGCATCGACTCGCGTCGATGCCCTTTTTTGCCTCGTGGTGAATCAATGAGCGCCGGCCGCGTCGGCGCCACCACCGCCCTTGGCGCGTTTGGTCAACCAGACAAAGACGATCAGCGCGAAAAACAGCACGCCGGAAATCCAGAAGATATCGTTGGCGCCAAGCATCGAGGCCTGCTGCGAGATATTCCGCTCGATAAATCCGATCGCCTGCATTTTCGACATGCCCATTTGCATCAGGTGATCGAGCTGCGACTGGTATGCCGGGTTGTAAGGATTGATCTGCTCGACCAACTGCGCGTGATGCAGCGCCGAGCGGTTTTCCCAGATTGTCGTCGAGATCGACGCGCCAATTGCGCCGAACGTGATCCGGACGAAATTCGACAACCCTGACGCCGCGGGAATTCTCTCCGGCGGCTGTCCCGACAGAATGATCGACGTCAGCGGAATGAAGAACATCGCCATCGCGGCGCCCTGGATCAGCGTGGGGATCACCAACGCACGTGTATCCACGCCTGTGGTGAAGCCGGCCCGCATGAAACTGACCACGCCGAATGTCATGAACGCGGCGGTCGCCACCCAGCGGGCGTCCACCTTCGGCAACACGCGGCCGATGATAGGCGACAGAATGATCGCGAAGATCCCCACCGGCGCGGTGACCAGACCGGCGTCGGTCGCGGTATAGCCGATGATGGTCTGCAGCCACAGCGGCAGGATGACCAGATTTCCGAAAAACAGCCCGTACGCCACCGAAATGGCCACCACCCCGGCCGCGAAGTTGCGCCCCTTGAACAGGTGGATGTCGACGATCGGATGCTTTTCGTAAAGCTCCCACACCAGGAAAAACAGGAATCCGACAATCGCGATCACGGCGAGCGCAACGATCACGGTCGAATGGAACCAGTCGAGCTCCTTGCCCTTGTCCAGCATCAGCTGCATCGACCCCACCCAGATCACCAGCAGCGCGAGGCCGATGCGGTCGATCGGCAGGATCTTGATCGGTGTCTCGCGGTCGCGGTAGATCGCCCAAGTGACATAGGCCGTGAGAATGCCGATTGGCACGTTGATGTAGAAGATCCACGGCCACGTCATGTTGTCCGAAATCCAGCCGCCCAGCAGCGGCCCCATGATCGGCGCGACCAGTGTCGTCATGCCCCATAAAGCCAGTGCCATCGAACTCTTGGCCGCTGGATAGCTGGCCAGCAGAAGCGACTGCGACAGCGGGATCATCGGGCCGGCCACGGCGCCTTGCAGCACGCGCGCCGCCAGCAGCGTTTCGAGGTTGGGCGCCACGCCGCAGAGCCATGACGAAATCACGAACAACAGGATCGACAGCACGAACAGCCGCACCGCGCCGAAGCGCGTTGTCAACCAGCCCGTCAGCGGCACCGAGATGGCATTGGCCACGGCGAACGACGTGATCACCCAGGTGCCCTGGTTCGGCGAGACCCCGAGGTCGCCCGAAATGGCTGGAATCGACACGTTTGCGATCGACGAGTCGAGCACGTTCATGAACGTCGCCAACGACAGCGCGATGGTGCCCAGAATCAGCTTGCCGCCTGACAGCGGCGGATGCGCGGCCGGGCGCGCGGGGGCCGGCTTGGGCGTCGGCGCCGCGCCTGCGTCCGGCGTTGCGGTAGTGGAATTAGCCATGGGCGATCAGCCAGTCGTGCACATCAGGTGTTGGCGGGCTTGGGCGTTGCCGCGGGCCGGGATGCGCCCGTGGCCGACGGCGCTGCCACGCGGCCGCCGTTATTGACCGCGATGATGCGGGCGATCAGTGCATCGGCGTCCTGCGCCACCTTGTCGTAGACGTCGGTCTGCAGCGGCTTGGCGGCATTGGCCGTCGCCAGCGCCGCGCCTTCTTCCTTGCGCACATCGACCGTGACATTCATCGACAGGCCCACGCGCAGCGGATGGTCCTTCAGTTGCTGCGGGTCCAGCGCGATGCGCACCGGCAGGCGCTGCACCACCTTGATCCAGTTCCCGGTGGCGTTCTGTGCCGGCAGCAACGAGAACGCGGCGCCCGTTCCGGCGGAGAAGCCTTCCACATGGCCCGTGTACTTGACCTTCGATCCATAGACATCGGCTTCGAGTTCAACGGGCTGGCCGATGCGCATGTGGGTGATCTGAACTTCCTTGAAGTTCGCGTCGACCCAGACCTGATCGAGCGGAACCACGGCCATCAGCGGCGTGCCGGCTGCCACGCGCTGGCCGACCTGCACCGAACGCTTGGCGACGTAGCCCGTGACAGGCGCCGGCATGGTCGAGCGCACGAAAGCGAGATAGGCGGAACGCAGATTCGCCGCCGCGCGCTGCACATTCGGATGCTTCTCGACAGTGGTCTGGTCGGTCAACACCTGATTCGACGCCAGTTGCTCCTTCGCGGCGACCAGTGCCGACTCGGCCGCCTTCAGCGCGGTCTGCGCGTGCGAGATTTCCTCGTTCGAGACCGCGCCCGATCCGGCGATGGCCTGACGACGGCGCAGGTCGTCGCGCGCCTTGGCGACGTCGGCTTCGCGCATCGCCACGTTGGCAGCCAGCGAGCCGTTGTTGACATATAGCGTGCGCACCTCGCGCACGGCCTGGGCGAGTTGCGCCTCGGCTTGTTCCATGGCGACCTGCGTGTCCGCGCGATCGAGCTGGATCAGCGGCTGGCCAGCAGTGACGAGTTGCGTGTCATCGGCGGCAATCGAGACCACGGTCCCGCCGACCAGAGGCGTCACCTGGACCACGTTGCCGGCCACATAAGCGTCATCGGTGTTCTCGAAATGACGGCCGTACAGGCCCCAGTAGAGGCCGTAGCCAACGCCGGCCACCACGATCGCGGCGGTCAGCATGACGATCAGGCGTTTGCGCTTGCCGTTGTTGTCAGCCGCCGGGGCTGCTTGCTGGTTGGTGCTCATGTCGAATCTCTTACGGTTTCTTTCGTCTTGTCTGGTGGATGTGCCCGGCCTTGTCAGCCCTGGGCGCCCTGGGTCTGGCCCATGTCTTGCCGTTTGCTGTCCGGGTGCGCGGCCGTATCGGTTTCCTGGTATCCGCCGCCCAAGGCTTTCATGAGCCCCATCTGCAGATCGAGACGGCGCGCCTGCAGGTCGGTGGCCAGTCTGCGCTGCTGCAACACGTTGCTCTCGGCGTTGAGCACCGTCAGCTGCGTGCCAAGGCCGGCCTTGTATCGCATGGTCGATAGCGAGTAAGCATGCTCGGCCAACTCCAGCGCTTCACGCTGCGTCTTGATCTGCTGGTCGACGCTGCGAATGCTGGTCACCGTGTCAGCCGTTTCGCGCAGCGCATCGACCAGCGTCTGGTTATAGCTGGCCGCGGCGATGTCGTACTGCGCATACTTGCCCTTCAGGTTGGCGCGCAGCCGCCCGCCTTCGAAGATCGGCAGCTTGAGCGTCGGGCCGACGCCGAAGGTGCGGCTGACGCTCATCAGGAGATTCGCCGGATCGAGCGACGCCAGGCCGGCGAACGCGGTCAGCGTCACATCGGGCAGGAATTCCTTCTTGGCAACGCTGATGTCCTTGGATGCGGCCTCCACGCGCCAGCGCGCGGCGACGAGGTCCGGCCGGCGCGCGATCAGGCTGATCGTCAGGTCGTCCGGCAACTGCGGCGTGGCGTTGGCCAGCAGGGTCGGCTTGCTCAGTTGCAGGCCGCGATCGGGCCCCTTGCCAAGCAGTGCGGCAATTTGGTTACGTGCCAGTGCGATTTCCTCGTCGACACGTTGCAGGTCGGTCTGCGCCGCCGCCACGGTGCCGCGTGCCTGGGTGGTTTCCACCTGCGTATCGAGCCCGGCGGCGAGTCGCTGGCGCGACAGGTCGGTCAGATCGCGGCGCTGGGCGATGGCCCGCTCCGCGACATCGCGCTGCGCGTAAAGCGCGGCCAGACGGTTGTAGCTGCGCGCGATCGACGTCGTAAGCATCAGGCGGGCGGCCTGGCTTTCGGCCGCCATGGCCCGGTCGTCGGACAGCGCGGCTTCCAGCGCGTCGCGATTCTTGCCCCAGAAGTCGAGGTCCCACGACAACCCGAACTGCAGGCGCGACTGGTTTTGCCACGACCCGGCCAGCGGCGTGCCTTCGAACAGGTCGGTGGAAGAAAAGCGCTGGCGCACCAGGCTGCCTTCGAAGTCCACGCTCGGATACAGGGCCGCGCGCGTGGCGTCCGCCATGGCGCGTGACGCCTCGAGGCGCGCGAAGGCGACCTGCAGATTGGGATTGTCCTTGACCGCTTCGTCAACAAGCGCGCGCAGTTGCGGATCGCGGAACTGGTCGACCCAGTCCTGCGACGGCCACTGTCCGTGCTCGTTGGCGAAAGTCTGCGGCGAGGCCACCGATTCGGCGGGCATCATGGACTGCGTGCTATGCGAATTGCCAAGCGCCGCGCAGCCGGCAAGTACGGCGGTAGCCATTAGCGTAAGGGCCAGGCTGCCGGTGCGGCGCCACGGACCGTGACGGCGCGCACTGGTGGCGGATGAGTAATCGGGGTTCATGGTGTGAGCTGGGACGCGGTCTTGCGAAATCGGGAATCGGCAACTGACTGTTGTAGTACTTGTTCGGCGGCGGTCGCGGCTATCCCGTGTTGCGATCGAACGGGCAGCCGGCTTCGTCCGCGCCGCCGTTATTGGCAATGATTCGCAGCAGCATGTCGCGCAGCACTTCGATTTCCTCGGCGGTGAATCCTTCGAAGTGGCGGCGCATCACATTGCAGAACGCCGCCGGCAGTTTCTCGACCATCGCGTTGCCCTCGGCCGTGATGGACAGATCCACCACGCGCCGATCGTCATCGCGGCGTGTGCGCTCGATCAGGCCGCGTTTTTCCATGCGGCTGAGCAGGCGGGTGACCGAGCCGGCATCGGTATTGAGGTTGCGCGCCAGGTCCGTGGCGGTCGTCGCCTCGTGCTTGGCGAGCATCATCAAGCAACTAGCCTGCGCATGGGTCATGTCCAGGCTGCCGACTTCCTGCTCAACCCCCTGCGAAAGCGTGTTCTTGGCGCGACCCAGCAGATACCCGACGCTCTTGCCGATTTCGTACGAGGCAGGGTCGAACAGATCAACGGGCTCGGCGTCTTGTGTCGTTGAGGTCATCTCTTGTCACTGCAATCTTTGCTTGGGCAAATATAAGCAGAGATATAAGTGATGTTCAAGCACGGAAATTGGTTATTGCAAGAATCGCAACAACTTTCCTTGATCTATGCTGAAGAGCGATAGGGTGTTCCGCGGTGCAACATGCTAGAATGTCGGGTTATTTTTTCCGATAGCTCCGCCTTCAGGGGACGCCGAATGACCCGCGCCATCCGTAATATCGCCATCATCGCTCACGTCGATCATGGCAAGACCACCTTGGTCGACCAGCTCCTGCGCCAGGCAGGCACCTTCCGCGACAACCAGCAGATCGCCGAACGGGTGATGGACTCGAACGACCTGGAAAAGGAACGCGGGATCACGATCCTCGCGAAGAACTGTGCCGTCGAATACAACGGCACGCACATCAACATCGTCGATACGCCGGGCCACGCCGACTTCGGCGGCGAAGTGGAGCGCGTGCTGTCGATGGTCGACGGCGTGCTGCTGCTGGTGGACGCCGTGGAAGGCCCGATGCCGCAGACGCGTTTCGTGACGCGCAAGGCGCTCGCTCTTGGCCTCAAGCCGATCGTCGTGATCAACAAGATCGACCGCCCGGGCGCACGTCCGGACTGGGTGATCAACCAGACTTTCGACTTGTTCGACAAGCTCGGCGCGAATGACGACCAGCTCGACTTCTCCGTGATCTACGCCTCGGGCCTGAATGGCTACGCTGGCCTGACCGAAGACGTGCGCGACGGCGACATGAAGCCGCTGTTCGAAACCGTGCTGGACAAGGTGCCGGTGCGTAACGACGATCCGAACGGTCCGCTGCAGATGCAGATCATCTCGCTGGACTATTCGAGCTACGTCGGCAAGATTGGCGTTGGCCGCATTTCGCGCGGACGCGCCCGGCCGCTGCAGGACGTGGTGGTCAAGTTCGGTCCGGAAGGCAATCCGATCAAGGGCCGTATCAACCAGGTGCTGAAGTTCAGCGGCCTGGAGCGCGAGATCGTTTCCGAAGCGGAAGCTGGCGACATCGTGCTGATCAACGGCATCGAGGAACTAGGCATCGGCTGCACCGTATGCGCCCCGGAAGCCCAGGACGCGCTGCCGATGCTGAAGGTGGACGAGCCGACGCTGACGATGAATTTCTGCGTCAACACGTCGCCGCTGGCCGGCCGCGAAGGGAAGTTCGTCACCAGCCGCCAGCTGCGCGAGCGCCTGGACCGTGAGCTGAAGTCGAACGTGGCGCTGCGCGTGGCCGACACCGGCGACGACACGATTTTCGAAGTTTCGGGCCGTGGTGAACTGCACCTGACGATTCTTCTGGAAAATATGCGCCGCGAGGGCTACGAACTGGCCGTATCGCGTCCGCGCGTGGTGTTCAAGGAAATCGACGGCGTCAAGCACGAGCCGTACGAACTGCTGACCGTGGACGTCGAAGACGGCCACCAGGGTTCGGTGATGGAAGAGCTGGGCCGCCGCAAGGGTGAACTGCTCGACATGGCTTCGGACGGCAAGGGCCGTACGCGTCTGGAATATCGTATTCCGGCGCGGGGCCTGATTGGCTTCCAAGGCGAATTCCTGACGCTGACGCGCGGTACCGGCCTGATCAGCCATATCTTCGACGACTACGCACCGGTGCGCGAGGGCGGCCTGGGCGAACGTCACAATGGCGTGCTGATCTCGCAGGATGATGGCGACGCCGTGGCCTATGCACTGTGGAAGCTGCAGGATCGCGGCCGCATGTTCGTGAAGCCGGGCGATGCGCTCTACGAAGGCATGATCATCGGCATTCACAGCCGCGATAATGATCTGGTCGTCAACCCGATCAAGGGCAAGCAGCTGACCAACGTGCGCGCATCGGGTACCGATGAAGCCGTGCGCCTGGTGCCGCCGATCCAGATGTCGCTGGAATACGCTGTTGAATTTATCGCCGACGATGAACTGGTTGAAATCACGCCGAAGAGCATTCGTCTGCGCAAGCGTTATCTGAAGGAACACGAGCGCAAGCGCGCGTCGCGCGAAGCGGTGTAAAGCTGTAATAACTCGCCGCATGAAAAACCGCGTCCTGGTGACGCGGTTTTTTATTGCCTGCCGTATTTGAGTTTTCTGCGGAGCCGCTTAGTGATCGCCGGTATGGGATGGATTGGCTCGCATGGCAGTCAGATCGGCTGCGACGGACCGCGATGCCGGGCTCCGCCATTCCGGCGCTTTCCACAAATACCGCAAATCCCGATCGCGCCGTACATCGGCAAACATGTCGCGCCATTCGTGAAATGTCAGCGTCAGCGGATTGTGCGTGCGAATCTGGCGCGTGATGCCGTATTGCGACGGCTCGGTTTCCGGGACAAAACTGCCGAACAAGCGATCCCAGATCGTCAGCACACCTGCATAGTTGCGATCGATATATTGCGCATTTTTCGCGTGATGCACACGATGGACACTCGGCGTATTCACCAGCATTTCCACGCGCGGCCAACGGCGTCCCAGCCGTGTGTGGACGAAGAACTGAAAGGCCAGATTCAGGCCGACCGCCAGGATGACCCAGTTTGGTGTAAAGCCGATCCAAGCGAGCGGGATCCAGAAAATCCACATGCCGGATATCGGATAGGTCAGGCTCTGCCGGAACGCCGTCGAGAAATTCATGCCCTCCGATGAATGGTGAGTCACATGCGACGCCCACATCCAGCGGACGCGATGACTGGCCCGGTGAAACCAGTAATAAAGAAAATCCTGCAGTAGCAGCAGTAGACCGAACGACCACCATGTCTCCGGCACCAGCCGCAGCCCATGGTTGAAACACCACGTATAAACCGTGCGGACCATCAGCCAAAGAAAGAACGCATCCGACGCCTGATGCATCATGGCCAGCGACGCATTCGAAAGCGTGTCGCGCCAGCTGTACACCGAGCGGTCCCGCCGCGACCAATACCACGCCTCCCAGGCAATCGTCAGCAGGAATACCGGTGCGAAGGCCATCAGGATCAGGCCGGGGTCGAAACCGTCAGTGTCAGGAGCAGGGCTGGGGAGCGTCATGGCGCCAGTGTGCATATTTTCGGTTAAAGCGTATGGAAGTTTTCCTCCATACGGCCGCGGGCGCCACACGAGTGGCGCATGCAGCGCGCCAGCGAGGTATCACGAAAATGCAGCACAGACTATCACCGCGGTGGGATCAAGTACGCCCCTCGGCTTGCCGTCATTGGGGCGACGGCTAACGGAGGAGTGGCCGCCATTACCACGGAGAGATCGCCCCATGTTTCGCAACACCACGATTGGCGCCCGTTTGTGGCTCCTTACGATTGTCACCAACTTGTTGCTGCTGATTGTCGGCATGGTTGGATGGTTCGGCATGTCGCGCAGCAACGATGCCACGCGCCAGATTTATCAGCAGCAATTGTCGGCGGCGACTTACCTGGCCGAAGCGCGATCGAACCAATTGCTCGTCCGCGTGCTGCTGGACCAGGCCGCCTTTGCTACGGATCCCGCTGACGCAAAGGCGCGTGCTGCGACGGCCCAGGGTTTTGCGCGCCAGTCCGACGCGGCATGGCAGGCGTACCTGGCGATTCCGAGCACCGCGGAGCAGACGCGCGCGACCGACGATGTGTCTGAAAAGCGCAAGGCATTGTTCAGCCAGGGCGTGGCGCCAATGATCGCAGCGCTGCACGCTGGGGATCGCGACGCGATGATGAAGGCCGTGATGGAGACGATTCCGAAACTGGACATCGCATTTACCGCGGTCAACACCGAGCTCGCCCGCTTGCAGGTGGCGAGCGCAAAGAGCGTTTACGAAAGCTCGCAACATCGCTATGACGCACTGTTGACGCTGTCGATTATCGTGCTTTGCGTGGGCATTGCGTTCAGCACCGTGGTGGCCTGGCGCCTGCGTGCGTCGATCGTAAAGCCGCTCGATATCGCAATCGCCCGCTTCGCGCGCATGGCCGATGGCGATCTCGGCTCCTCGGGTCGCGATGCGTCGGTGGATGCCGACGAGCATGCGAAGAACGAGACGAGTCGTATGCTCGGGATGCTCGATCGCATGCAGGCGCGCCTGGCGGCCATGGTGGGCGAAGTGCGCGGCGGCGCCGACTCGATCGCCGCGGCCAGCCAGCAGATTGCCAGCGGCAATGCCAACCTGTCGCAACGCACCGAGCAACAGGCCGCCTCGCTAGAAGAGACCGCGTCGAGCATGGAGCAGTTGACGAGCACGGTGCGACACAATGCCGACAGTGCGCGCGAGGCCAGTACGCTGGCCATCGACGCCCGCACGCTGGCCGAACGCGGCAACGACGCAGTGTCGCGCGTGCAATCCACGATGCTGCAGATCGATACAGGCGCGAACAAGATCGTCGACATCATCGACGTGATCGAGAAGATCGCGTTCCAGACCAATATCCTGGCACTGAACGCTGCCGTGGAAGCCGCGCGTGCGGGTGAACATGGGCGCGGCTTTGCCGTGGTGGCTGGCGATGTGCGCGATCTGTCGCAACGGTGCGCCGGCGCATCGCGCGAGATTCGCACCCTGATCAGCGCATCCGTGAGCAGCGCGCGCGAAGGGACGTCGCTGGTCCATGACGCTGGGCAGGCGATGCAGGATATTGTCGAGGCGGTGCGGCGCGTAACCGATATCATCGGCGGCATCAGTGCGGCCTCCGATGAGCAATCGCGTGGCATTGAACAGGTCAATGTCGCGGTCTCGCATATGGACGGCATGACGCAGCAGAACGCCGCGCTTGTCGAGCAGGCAGCGGCGGCGGCGGGTTCGCTCGAGGACCAGGCTCAGCGGATGAAGTCTCTTATGTCCGCATTCCGTCTTGCATGAGCCGATTCTGAAAAGATCGCCGTCGTCGAATTCCGGCCTCATGGGTGGCGTAAAATCGGTGCCCACAAGAACGGAGACCGAAATGACGGAGTTTGTATCGACGCAACTGCGCGGCGGCGTGGCGTATCTGACACTCACGCGCCCGCAGGCCCTCAACGCTCTGTCGCTCGACATGATTCGAGCGATGACCGAAGCGCTGCAGGGTTGGGAGAATGACCCCGGCGTACACGCCGTGGTGGTGGCAGGCGCAGGGGGCAAGGCCTTTTGCGCCGGCGGCGACATCCGCTGGTTCCATCAGGCCTATCTCGCCAATGACCCTCTGCTCGATCAGTTCTTTGTCGAGGAATACGCGCTCAACTTCCTGATCCATCGTTATCGCAAACCTTACGTAGCGTTGATGGACGGCGTGGTGATGGGCGGCGGCATGGGCATCTCGCAAGGGGCCAAGGTGCGCATCGTGACCGACCGAACAAAGATGGCGATGCCGGAGACCAACATCGGCCTGTTTCCCGATGTCGGCGGAGGCTGGTTCCTCGCGCGCACACCGGGGCGCATCGGCGAATACCTGGGGCTTTCGGGCGTTGTTATCGGCGCGGCCGACGCGATTTTTGCGCAACTGGCGGATGCTTACTTGCCGTCCAATGTTCTGGCCGAGCTCGTTGCGTCGATGCAGGCGCGGTCCTTTGAAAGCAGCGACGCTGTACTTGCGCACATTGCCGATGCCACGCATGCGCATCGCGCCGATATCGTACCCGCGGAAAGCAATCTCGCCCGACAGGCGGACCGCATCGACACGCTGTTTGCGCGACCGACGATGCACGACATCCTGGCCGCTGTCAGCGATACCGAAGGTGACTGGGCCGCACAGACGGCCGCCACGCTGCGCAGTCGCTCGCCGTTGATGTTGTGCGTCACGCTGGAGCAGATTCGTCGCGCCCGCGCCATGACGCTGGAAGACGAGCTGCGCATGGAACTCGACATGATGTATGACGTATTCCGCCACGGCGACGGCGTTGAAGGCATCCGCGCGCTAGTTATCGACAAGGACCATCAGCCCAAGTGGAATCCCGCCCGGCTCGATGACGTGACGCCAGCACGAGTGCGCGCATTTTTCGATAGCAAATGGCGGCGCGAAGAACATCCGCTGACCAAGTTGGGCGGCTGACGCTCGCATCGGCGCGGCCAAAGCAAGTCGAGTAGAGTGACGGTTGGTCTAGCCCTGGGTTTTCCGGATGCCGGGATACGGGGCTGGTCGTTCTTCACTTCGAAATCGTGTGAACAGGAAAGGAGCCGTAATGAGCAATCCTCGTGATGTCGCCGTACTGGTGGGAAGTTTGCGCAAGGAATCCCTGAACCTGAAACTGGCCAAGGCTCTTGCAGCCATGGCGCCGCCACAACTCAAGCTCGATATCGTCGAGATTCGCCAGCTTTCCCACTATTGCCAGGATGAGGACGATCATCCGCCCGCGGAATGGACGGCATTCCGCGACCGGATCCGGCGCGCGGACGCCGTGTTGTTCGTGACGCCGGAATACAACCGCTCTGTGCCAGGCGTGCTGAAGAATGCCATCGACATCGGCTCCCGGCCTTATGGCCAGAGCGCCTGGGATGGCAAGCCCGGCGGTGTCATCAGCGCGTCCCCTGGCAATATTGGCGGGTTCGGCGCCAACCACCATTTGCGGCAGTCGCTGGTCTTCCTGAATATCCCTGTGCTGCAGCAGCCTGAGGCATACATCAGCGGCGTCGACAAACTGTTCGACGAGCAGGGCGGCATCGCCAATGAATCCACTAGAGGCTTTCTCGGCAAATACCTCTCGACATTCGCGTCGTGGGTTGAGAAGAACGCCGCACGCTAGCCAGCAGATCCGCGTCGGCCCCGTCCTACAATGCAAAGCGGACGGGCCTGACATCGGCGACGTCGCCTCCTTTCTATAGTGAACTCACGCTCACCACTACAGACAAGGAGGCCCATCATGCCGTATATCATCGCTTGGATTCTTGGCGTACCCGCCTTTGTTCTCATCCTGATCTGGCTGTTCATGCATTAAGTTGCGAGCGGCAAGTCAGCAAAGCGACGCCTTCGTGGCGTCGCTTTGCATTTCTGCCAACGACAAATGCATGTGGCGTATCCGCTGCACTGCGGTGAATATTCACCTCGCGTATACTTCGGGCTCTTCGCGTGCGATCCCGTCGCGCCCTTGCTACCCAAACGCCATATCTGCATCAGCATGACTGTAAATCCGCGCCGCATCTCGGTTGCTCCGATGATGGATTGGACGAACTAAAAACGGTACAGGCAAGCCCAGAAAGGCAAAGCGGGGAGACGTTGCTCCCCGCGTAG